>NZ_CP009251.1:2184596-2496681 GCF_001941345.1 Corynebacterium stationis | reverse complement strand
CGATATCCGCGTGGACGTCGCGCTCGAGCGCATGCCCAAAGAAGTTACGGGCATTTGGATGGAATCCGAATGGGTGCTTGCACAGACCACTAAAAATGCCATGTCGCCGGTCTGGGAAGAGATGCTCGCCCCACTCGCATTGCTTGCCGATGCCGCCCGCACCCTTCCACCGCGGCCATCTTCTGGCCAGGAACTGCGCTTAGAAGACGGCGACCCCACCCGTCCAGCGCCACCCGCGGGCCCAGTCGAGCTTTCAGGGCTGCCCACAATCCGCACGAGCCCAGAGCACTTTGAGCACCCGCCCGTGCAAAGGCCGGAAGAACCCATCGAATTACCCACCCGCGTGGTTGATGATTCCCGTGGTGACTTCGATGACAATGACACAGACGCGTACGATATTGGCGCTGATGATGTCGACGCTATCGGCGAACAACCCGCTGATAATCAGACGCCCAACCCCACGGATGTGCGCATCACCCGCCAACAAGGCACTGATGCTTCCATCTTTGAAGACTATCCCGAATAGAAAGGCCCGAAATACTCATGAGCTTGGACCCGCAACTTAAAGCCCGCCTGGCAGAACTAGTTAAAGAACTTGCTGTTGTCCACGGCAAGGTCACCCTGTCCTCTGGCAAGGAAGCTGATTACTATGTGGATCTGCGCAGGGCGACGTTACAGCATGAGGCGTCACGGCTCATCGGTAAGCTTTTGCGTGAGCTCACCGCTGACTGGGACTATGTCGCCGTAGGCGGCCTGACCTTGGGCGCTGACCCTGTTGCCACCTCGATCATGCATGCCGACGGCCGCGACATTGATGCCTTTGTAGTGCGCAAGGAAGCCAAGAAGCATGGCATGCAGCGCCGTATTGAAGGCGCGAATATCGTCGGGCAAAAAGTCCTAGTCGTTGAAGATACGACCACCACCGGCAACTCGCCGCTGACTGCCGTCGCCGCGCTGCGCGAAGCTGGCGCTGAGGTCGTTGGTGTTGCTACCGTCGTAGACCGCGCGACCGGTGCCGCCGATGTCATCGCCGCCGAAGGCCTTGAATACCGCTACCTGCTCGACCTTGCTGACCTGGGCCTGTAGATGGAAACTCAACAACCCGGCCCCACCGAATGGAATGAAGGCCGCCACGGCGTTGGCCCCTGGGAAGGCGAGCTGCCCACCGAGGAGCACTATGATTCGCAATTGCTTGTCGATGGTGACCGCCGCAACGTCGTCGACGCCTATCGCTATTGGAGCCGTGAGGCGATTGTCGCCGATATCGATACCCGCCGGCACTCGCTGCACATCGCGATTGAGAATTTCGAAAACGACGCCAATATTGGCACCGTCGTGCGAACCGCCAACGCCTTTGCCGTTGATACCGTGCACATCGTGGGCCGACGCCGCTGGAATCGCCGCGGCGCGATGGTCACCGACCGCTATCAGCACCTGCAGCATCACGACACCGTTGGTGAGCTGATGGCCTGGGCGCGCGAGCAAGACTTAACCGTGGTGGCCATCGATAACACCCCCGGAAGTGTTCCTTTAGAAACCGCCGAATTACCTTCACATTGCCTGCTACTATTTGGTCAGGAAGGCCCCGGGGTGACCGAAGAAGCGCAGGCAAGCGCAAAAATGACCTGTTCGATCGCTCAGTTTGGTTCAACACGCTCAATTAACGCGGGTGTAGCAGCGGGTATAGCCATGCACACGTGGATTCGCCAGCACGCAGATTTATCGCGCGCATGGTGATATAAATCTTGTATTGAATACCAACTCGAGGAGTGATAAAGCCGCCGTGAAAGAAAAATGGTCGCATCGCGCCGACCTTGCTGAGTCGGCAATTCATGACCGGCATGCAACGTCTGTGTGGTCTTTGCCCCGGACGAACCTAGCCGTCGTGAGCTGGCCACCCGTGTCCAAAGAGCGCCTCTTTGTGCATTGGCACTACTGGTGGCAAGCTCACTATGTCGATTGTCAGGTAGATGCGGCTTTGCGTCACAACACCAAGACTCGACGCAAAAGAATTTCTGACACTCTCCGCGGAATCCGACGTCGCAATATAACGGCTTTGACTAAAAACCGTTATTACGACGACAAGTTGTGGCTGGCTTTGGCCATGGACCGAGTGGCGAAGCTGCCGAAGATGTCGCGGCCGAAAAGCCTGACGTCGTTGCAAAACAACATCCTTGAGGGCCGGGATAAGACCTTCGGTGTGCTGCCGTGGCGCGAAGGTGAGACCTTTTTAAACGTGCCTACCAATGGCCCTGCGGCGATCATGCTCGCGCGCATGGGGCGAATTGATGAAGCCCGGCACATCGTGGACTGGATTTATGACAATTTGGTCGACGATGACGGCTTCATCATGGACGGGTTGCGCATGCGCATGGACGGACCGGAACTGGTGCGCAATATCCACCCTTACTGCCAAGGCGTTGTCCTAGGCGCGTGTTTGGAAATCGCATTGGCGTTACGTAAAGAGGCCGGAGTGGGTTCTTTGGAGCAAATAGATTCAGTCCGCGACGCCGAGCTTGCCGATGAAACCATGCGCTATCTCACCCGCATCCGCGGCCTGGTTCAAGCGGTGGCTTCGGAGATGGCAACTCCTGCTGGTGTTATCGATTGGGACACTGGCGACGGCGACGGCGGGCTGTTTAAAGGCATTCTGGCGCGCTATTTAGCTGAAGTTGCGGTGCGTTTGCCGGCCGATTCTCCGGCGAACCGTGCGACCCGCAAACTTGCGGCAAGGTTGGTCATGGCCTCGGCAAACTCTGTGTGGGAGCACCGCCTAGAAGTCGATGGCCTGCCAATTTTCGGCACCGACTGGACCGCTGACGCGCGCTTGCCGCATAACTACGGCGTCGGTGCGAGTTCGCTGGGAGAAAAAGTCGGAGTCATTCGCATTGCCGAGCGTGATCTTTCGGTGCAGCTATCAGGCTGGATGCTGCTAGAAGCAGCCGCGCGGGTAGCTGGCACGCTCGAAGAAAGTTAATTTCATAGCTGAGTTCGCGGCAAGAATTCCTTCACGCAGGCATACTAGTTAGTGACATTTCATTCCACGCGTAAGAAGGAAGAATTCATGCCTATCGCAACTCCTGAAATTTATAACGCAATGCTTGACACCGCCAAGAAGGATGGCTTTGCGTTTCCCGCGATCAACTGCACCTCATCGGAGACCATCAACGCAGCGTTGAAGGGCTTCGCCGAAGCAGAATCCGACGGCATCATCCAATTTTCCACCGGTGGTGCTGAATTCGGTTCCGGTCTGGGTGTAAAGAACAAGGTCGCTGGCGCACAGGCGTTGGCTGCGTTTGCTCATGAGGCAGCGAAGCACTACGGCATCAACGTCGCACTGCACACCGACCACTGCCAGAAGGAAGTGCTCGATGACTTCGTGCGCCCATTGATTGCGATTTCCCAGGAGCGCGTCGACCGCGGCGAGCTGCCATTGTTCCAGTCCCACATGTGGGATGGTTCCGCTGTGCCTATCGATGAAAACCTCGAAATCGGCCAAGAACTGCTCGCAAAGGCGCGCGCTGCCAACATCATTTTGGAAGTTGAAATCGGCGTCGTCGGCGGCGAAGAAGATGGCGTTGAAGCTAAGGCTGGCGCGAACCTGTACACCACCGAAGAAGACTTCGCGAAGACCATCGATGCCCTAGGCACCGGCGAAAACGGCCGCTACCTGCTGGCTGCGACCTTCGGAAACGTGCACGGCGTGTACAAACCAGGCAACGTGAAGCTGCGCCCGGAGATTTTGGACATGGGCCAGAAGGTTGCCGAAGAAAAGCTCGGCCTCGCCGCTGGTTCTAACCCATTCGACTTCGTCTTCCACGGTGGCTCCGGTTCCGAAAAGGAAAAGATCGAAGAAGCGCTGCGCTACGGCGTTATCAAGATGAACGTCGACACCGATACCCAGTACGCGTTCACCAACCCGATCGCGCGCCACATGTTCGGCAACTACGACGGCGTGTTCAAGATTGACGGCGAAGTTGGCAACAAGAAGGTCTACGACCCACGCTCTTACCTGAAGAAGGCAGAGCAGTCCATGTCTGAGCGCATCATCGAGTCTTGCCAGGACCTTAAGTCTGTTGGCAAGTCCGTCAGCAAGTAAGAGCTTTACGACTAAACTCGGTATACATGGCAGGAAAGGGCAAAGGCACACACGGCGGCAAGATCAACACCCGCGAGCGACTCCAGGTAGTCGAACACTCACTTCGTTCGCGAATCAACCGTGTGCGCACCCGCTTTCCTTATATGCTCCAAGCCACCATTGGCGCTGGCTTGGCCTATTGGGTGGCCCACGAATTAGTGGGCCACCCACAGCCGTTCTTCGCGCCGATGTCCGTGGTCATTATCCTCGGCCTCTCCGGCGGCGACCGCCTCAGTCGCGCCTTTGAAATGGCGATGGGCGGCGTGATGGGCGTGGCCGTGGGCGACCTGCTTTTCCATTCCACCGGCATGACCGGTCCCTTACAGATCACGCTCATTGTGTTCATCGCGCTGATTGTCGGCTCCCTGCTGACAAAATCTGTGCTGGTGAGCAACCAGATTGTCATCGGCTCTATCCTTATCGCCACGATATTGCCGCCCGATGTCTCCAACGGCGGGCTCGAGCGCGCGATAGACGCGCTGATTGGTTGCGTCATTGGTATCGCCACCATCGCGCTATTGCCGAATTCGCCGTTGACCAACGGGCGCAATGAGATTTCCAAGGTGCTGGCAATTATCTCCTCGGTGCTTGACGATGTCGTCGCCGGCCTGCGTGATAACGACTCCAAGGTTATCGACCAAGCCATGGATGCGGTCAACAACTCGCAGACCGAGATCAACAGCATGCTGGCGGCTGCGAAATCCGGCAAGGAAGTCACTAAGGTCTCGCCTTTGATGTGGAGCTCGCGCCGGCAGCTGCGCTCTTTTGAGCGCATGCTCGAGCCTGTCGGCAATTGCGTTCGCCTGGTCCAAGTGTTGGCGCGCCGGGCTGGGGTGCTGTGTGAAGACGGCGATAAGGTCAGCGATAAACAAATCGCGCTGCTGGAAGAACTCGCCGATATCGCCCTTGGCTTATCGACGGTCTATCAAAAACGCACCAAAGTCATCGAAGCTCAAGAAATCCCCGCGCTAATTAACCGCCTGCGCGACGTCGCCGCAGAATCCGGCACCGAGGTATTGGATAAAAATTCCGTGCTCTCTGCCTATGCCATTCTCGCGCAGACCCGCTCGGTGGCAGTCGATCTGATGATCGTGTGCGGCATGTCGCGCGAATCTGCCGTGGCACAGCTTAAACCAACCTCGAAGACTCCGGCGTTTCCACCGGAGGTCTAGCCCTCGTCGTCTAGCCCTCGGCGCGCACGACCTGTAAATCGCGCAGGTGCCGGTAAAACGTCGAACGCTTCACGGGACGCTTCGCGCTGACGCCATCGACGGTCACGCGCAAATCAGGCCCCCCAGCCTGCAGCGCCCGGCCGGTGAGCGCCGAAGCAGAATCCAACTGCCCGAGCGCTGCTTGACCCGCGAGCTTTTGCTTCAACCGCTCCCACCGGCTTTTTGCCTCTGGGTACGCAAAAGGCGTGCGCGCGGCAGCGGCCACGATGCCCGGAGCATCGAGCATCGGCACCAAGCGCGCTCCAAATTGCTGCGACCCGGCAACCAGCGTCGTGTCATCGACAATAATTTCGCCGACTAGCGGCCCGTTCTCCCACGCGCTGATGACCGCGGAACCCGCCACGGCAAGTCCGGTGTCATTGCGAATCAACGGCACCGGATACACCGACCCCTCCAAGGCCAGCTTCATCGCGGCATCGGTATCAGCCGGAATATTCCAGTTCTGCGCGGCAGTGGAGACTTGCGCTCCACTGCCGGCATTTTTCGAAGCTCCTTCGCCAAGGACAGGGACGTAACCGACCTCTGCCCACATATAATCCGCTCGCATCATGCGCGTCAACACAGCTGAAAGCGCGGCATCGTCGCCGATGACCACAATGCGCAAGGGATCATGGATAGGCTGCGGCGCAAACTGCGGCGCACCCAAATGCGAAACATCCGGCTGCTTCGCAATTTCATCCAGCGACGGGGTAGGGTCAACCGGCAAAATTGCCGCCGCAGCTTCATCGATTATTTTCAGTTCTTGACGCGTCGGAATCGCCGATACCTGGTGATATTCAACATCTGGCACCGGGACATCACCGCAGCGCAAAATACGAACTTGCATGGCTAAATACATTATCACTGGCGATAAAGGTAGAGTTAACGCGTATTTAGCCTTAAATCTAGGAAGTGAATAACCATGGCAGCTATCGTTATCGTCGGCGCCCAATGGGGCGACGAAGGCAAGGGCAAAGCTACAGACATCCTGGGTGGACGCGTGGACTACGTCGTCAAGCCCAACGGTGGTAACAATGCTGGCCACACCGTTGTAGTCGGTGGCGAAAAGTACGAACTCAAGCTGCTGCCCGCCGGCATCCTCTCCGAAAACGCCGTGCCAGTGCTGGGCAACGGCGTAGTTATCAACCTCGAAGCACTCTTTGAGGAAATTGAAGGCCTCGAAGCCCGCGGCGCTGATGCTTCCCGCTTGCGTATTTCCGCCAACGCGCACCTGGTTGCGCCATACCACCAGACCTTAGACCGCGTGCAGGAACGTTTCTTGGGCAAGCGCGCGATTGGCACCACCGGCCGCGGTATCGGCCCAGCTTATGCCGACAAGGTCGCGCGCGTGGGAGTTCGCGTGCAAGACATCTTCGACGAATCCATCCTGCGTCAGAAGGTCGAATCCGCGCTGGATATCAAAAACCAGATGCTGGTCAAAATGTACAACCGCAAGGCGATTGACCCTGAGACCATCGTCGAATACTTCCTGTCCTACCGCGACCGCCTCGAGCCTATGGTCGTGGACTCCGAGTACGAGCTCAACACCGCTCTGGATGCCGGCAAGCACGTGCTCATGGAAGGCGGCCAGGCCACCATGCTCGACGTGGACCACGGCACCTACCCATTCGTGACCTCGTCCAACCCAACCGCCGGTGGTGCATCGGTAGGCTCTGGCATCGGCCCTACCCGCATCACGCACTCCCTGGGCATCATTAAGGCGTACACCACCCGCGTTGGTGCTGGCCCATTCCCAACCGAGCTCTTTGACAAGTGGGGCGAATACCTCCAGACCACCGGCGGCGAGGTCGGCGTCAACACCGGCCGCACCCGTCGTTGTGGCTGGTATGACTCTGTCATTGCACGCTACGCATCGCGCGTCAACGGCTTTACCGACTACTTCCTTACTAAACTCGACGTGCTCACCGGCATCGGCGAAATCCCTATTTGCGTCGCCTACGACGTCGATGGCGAACGCTTCGATGAAATGCCGCTGACTCAGTCGCAGTTTCACCACGCACAACCAATTTATGAAACCATGCCAGCGTGGGAAGAAGACATCACCGGTTGCACCACCTTTGAGGAGCTGCCACAAAAGGCACAGGATTACGTGCTGCGGCTAGAGGAGCTGTCCGGCACCCGCATGTCATACATCGGCGTTGGCCCTGGCCGTGACCAGACCATCGTGCGCCACGACGTGCTCGACGAGAAATAATAAAAAGGAGCAACCTTGGAGTCTTATATCGGTAGCCCCCTGACCTCGAATGCTGTTCGGGTTCTCATGCTCGGCGGCGGTGAGCTGGCCAAAGGTTTGGTGGGCGCGTTTCAGAATTTGGGCTTGGAAGTCCACGTTGTCGACCGCTATGAGGGGTCTCCAGCACAGCAGGTTGCACACTTTAGCTACACCGCGGATATCGATGATGAAAAGGCGGTGCTCGATTTAGTTGAGCACATCAAGCCGGCTTATGTCGTGCCAGAAATCGAGGGCGTAGCAGATGAGGCTTTGCATGCGCTTCACGATGACTCCGCTGTCACCGTTGTGCCCACCGCCCGGGCGTGTGAGCTTACCAGCGACCGGAAGAAGCTACGCGAAGTCGCAGAAAGCCTCGGCTTGCCGACGACCGCGTACAAGGTCGTAGAAACCTTCGACGCTTTGAAAGAAGCGGTGAACGAGCTCGGTTTGCCGTGCATTATTAAGCCGGATGTTGCAACCTCTGGACGCGGGCATGTGCTGGTCAAAGACGAAGACCAACTCAAAGACGCGTGGGATAATGTGCGTCGCGGCAAGAAGAACTCCTGGGTTGTCGCCGAACGCTTTGTGGATTTTGACTATGAAGTCATCATCATGGCGGTGCGCTCGATTGACCCGGAAACGGGCAAGCTGGCAACGTGGTTCTCAGAGCCGATTGGTTATGAGCATGCGCGCGGCAACCTCGTGGACTGCTGGCAGCCAAAGACGATGAGCCAGCGTGCTTTTGAAAATGCACGTTCGGTTGCAGCGCGTATTTCTAACGAACTCGGCGGCCGCGGCATCTTCGCGGTGGAGCTGTTTGTCGCGGGCGACGATATCTACTTCTCCTCGGTGACCCCGCGTCCTTCTGATAAAGCGATGCTGACCGAAGCTACCCAACGCTTTTCGCAGTATGAATTGCACGCGCGCGCCATTTTGGGCCTGCCGATTGACATCACGCTTGTCTCACCGGGCGCAAGTTCTTTGTTGCACGCGACCGAAGAGATCGACGAAGTTACCTACTCGGGCGTTGAAGAAGCCCTGCAGGTTGCAGAAACCGATGTGCGCCTATTCGGCAAGCCTTCGGCATACCCTGGCCGACGCATGGGGTTGATCATGGCCACCGCCGACGATGTCTCCGAAGCACGCGACCGCGCTGCGATCGCGGCATCGAAGATCACGATTAGCGCCGCCCCAAGATTAGTTCCTGAATCAGAACTAACCGAAGAGAATGGGGCAACCTCTGAAAAGGAGTTATCCTCCGATGAGGTCGAAATCTCCGAGTGAGCTATTAAGGTGCGTGTTTGAATACTGGCGCCCGCTTGGGCTGCGATAACGCACACGACCCCGGCGGTGCATGCACCCGCGCTGGGGTGGCGCATTCGGGTCACCGTCGTTGGCGCTGTTCCAGTATCTGCAGCACCGCCAGCTTCGGTGTGCTTTTGGATACCGGCGTCGAGGGTCTTTTCCAAGTCCGCGATGCGACGCTGAAAATCAGTAACCGACATCGTGTGTATGCCGTGCTTCGCGCATCCAAAACGCACACCAGCCTCAGTCGGCCGAGGGCCTAAAATCTCTCCTACCCGCGCGCAAAACCCACGCTTGCCCGCGGGGTTTGAGACGTAGGGGGTGGCAGTTGAACATCGTCAAGCGATCAATGCTCAACCCGACCTGCTCCGCCGCAACGTCTGGCTCCCGTTGTACCTTCGGCGAATAACCAAGCTCGATGACGTCGTTAGCGCTGCGGTTTTGGCACGCCCGCACCACCGAGACACCGTGTGCGGCAATATGAGCTAAAGACGGGAAGATGTCCAGGCCTTAAAGCTAAGCCCAGCTTCCAAAGCCCGTCTAGTCCAAGCAGCCTCAGCCTGTGGATAGCTGCGTTGAAACGTCACCTAACCCCTGAAGTTGTCCATAGGCAGGCGCTGAGGCATAAGAAAAGCGCGGGAGACTTTCTCAGTCTCCCGCGCTAAAGGACGCCCGCGCTTAAATGCGTGGCTTAATTAGGCCTGTGGTCCTGCGTGGCGGATCATGTCCTCCCACTCCACAATCTTTACGCGCTCGCGCTCGAATTCTTCACCAGCGGCGCGCTCGGCTGCATCCAAGCGACCCCAGCCTTCCCAGGTGGTGATCGCTACATCGCGGGACTCCAACAGGTTGATAATCGCTTCAGGGTCGCGCTTATCAGCTGCGGTGAGCTTGCCGGAGACGTAGTCCTCAATGAGCATGGTGGTGGTGTCCTTGGCATCGGACTTGGTGTTACCAATCAAGCCGATAGGACCGCGCTTGATCCAACCGGTGGCGTACAGGCCCGGGATGGATTCACCGGTGGAAGAGTCGATAACATGGCCGCCGTCGTTCGGGATGACGGACTTCTTCTCATCGAAAGGCACGCCGTCGACGTGCTGTGGGTGGTAACCAATTGCACGGTAAACAGCCTGTACAGGCCAGTCGGTGAACTCGCCGGTGCCGGTAACGTTGCCGTTGCCGTCGAGCTGCGTGCGCTCGGTGCGAATCCCCACAACCTTGCCGTCTTCGCCGACAATCTCAGTAGGAGATTCGAAGAAGTGGATGTAAATCTTGTGCGGTGCATCGCCTGGCTCGCGCATGGCGTAGCTTTCCAGTGTCTGGCAGACCAGGTCAACGGACTTGGACTCGCGGCGCGCAGCTTCCGATGCGGCGTCGTAGTCGATGTCCTCTGGCGCGACAATAACCTCGATGGTTGGGGACTCGTCGAGCTCCTTGAGTTCCTTCGGGGTGTACTTTGCCTGCGCTGGGCCGCGACGGCCAAACACGTGGACTTCCTTGGCCTTGTTGTCCTTGAGGGACTGGTAGACGTTGTCTGGAATTTCGGTAACCAGCAGCTCATCGGCGGTCTTCGCCAGGATGCGGGAAACGTCCAAAGACACGTTGCCGACGCCGATAACAGCGACGGACTCAGCGCTGAGGTCCCATTCGCGCTTGAAGTTTGGGTTGCCGTCGTAAAAGCCCACGAACTCAGCGGAGCCGAAGCTGCCGTCGAGCTCCTCACCAGGCAGACCCATGGCCTTGTCCTGGGTCGCGCCGGTAGCGAAGATGATGGCGTCGTAGTATTCGTGCATCTCATCGACGGTGATGTCGCGGCCGACTTCAATGTTGCCGAGGAAGCGAATCTCATTCTTTTCCATCACGTTGTGCAAAGACTGCACGATGCCCTTGATGCGTGGGTGGTCAGGGGCAACGCCGTAGCGGATGAGGCCAAAAGGTGCCGGCATCTTCTCAAATAGGTCAATCTGGACGTCCAGTTCAGATTTCACTAGAAGGTCAGAAGCGTAAATGCCGGCCGGGCCAGAGCCAATAACAGCAATCCGTGCGGGCTGGTTGGACGCGTGTACGTCCGCGGTGGTGCTCATCGGAAGATTCGTCTCCTTGATAATTCGAATAGTGCTTAAAGTCTACGTTGTAGAATAGGCGATGTTTGTGGTAACAATCACCTCTTACCTTGGGTTTTAAGGTCGCCCTTGCACTGTTTGGCCAGTGTATTGGCGGTGCGCGGCGGGTGCATAAAAATATTGCTACTTTTCGTTTTCCGCGTGGATTGTGCGCTGCTCGGATAGAATTGAGTGCAGTATCCATGCCGTTAAAACGAAAGGTCTGCTTTCAATTATGCCTGAAACCCGTTCGGCGCTTCTGAATGTGCTTGGTTTGAGTTTCGACGAGATTGATGTGGCCGACCTGGCTGCAAAATCGGGGGTCGCTGTGGTGCGCCTTTCGCAGCAGCCGCCGAAGGTGGCAGAGATTGTTGCTGCGCAGCCGCTTGCCGATGGCCCCGCGTTCGTCGAAGGCTCCGGCGATAGTCACTTTGACGCTGTGGTGGCAGCGGCGTTGGGAATCCCGTTGGTCATTGTTGCCCGCGGAGATTCGCGCGCGGCGATGCTGGCTGAGCGTCACGCCAAAGATATGCACGCCACGGTAGCTGGGGTGTTTAGCCCAGAGCAGATTAGCGATGAACGCGCGTTGCGCCGTGCGGTGAATCTGAACGTGAAGCCGGTCATGTCCGCGCCGGTCTTTGAGCACAACCTTTTGGAGCAGGCGAAAAAGGTCGGCGCGCACGTGGTCTTGCCAGAAGGCGAGGATGACCGCATCTTGTTAGCCGCCGGTGCTTTGTTGGAAAAAGGCGTGGTGAAGCTCACTATCTTGGGCGAGCCGGAAGCGTTGGAATCACGAGCGTCGCAGCTGGGCGTGGATTTACATGATGCGACCTTGTTGGATCACGTGCGCTCACCGTTGCTGGAGGAATACGCGCAGAAATTTGCGCAGCTGCGTAAATCCAAGGGCGTGACCATCGCGCAGGCGCGTGAGACCATGAAAGATATCTCGTATTTCGCCACCATGATGGTGCACTGCGGTGCAGCGGATGGCATGGTCTCGGGTGCCGCGCACACGACTGCGCACACGATTAAGCCGTCGTTCCAAATCATTAAGACTGTGCCGGACGCATCGGTGGTTTCCTCGATTTTCTTGATGGTCATGCGCGGGCGCCTGTGGGCCTTTGGTGATTGCGCGGTCAATCCCAACCCGACGGCGGAACAGCTAGGTGAGATCGCAGTGGTCTCAGCGCGCACGGCGAAGCAATTTGGTATCGACCCGCGCGTGGCGATGTTATCCTATTCCACCGGCACCTCTGGTGCTGGACCGGACGTTGAGCGCGCAACGGCGGCGGTTGCTAGTGCCAAGGCGATTGACCCGCAGGTCAAAATTGACGGTCCACTGCAATTTGATGCTGCTTGTGACCCTGGCGTTGCGGCGAAGAAGATGCCGGACTCCGAGGTTGCAGGGCAAGCGAATGTCTTTATCTTTCCGGACCTAGAAGCTGGCAATATCGGCTACAAAACCGCGCAGCGCACGGGTGATGCTTTGGCGGTAGGCCCGATTTTGCAGGGCCTGAAAAAGCCGATCAATGACCTTTCACGTGGTGCGACGGTACCGGATATCATCAACACGGTTGCGATCACGGCGATCCAAGCGGGAGGGAAATAATGTACTGCTTGGTTATTAACTCAGGATCTTCGTCGATCAAGTTTCAGATCGTAGACCCGGAGTCTTCGGCAACTGATGAGCCTTTGGCCTCTGGTCTGGTTGAGCAGATTGGTGAGCCACAGGGCGCTATCAATATCACCGTCGAAGGCGAGAAATCGCGCGAGGAACTCGAGGTTGTCGACCACACCCAGGGCTTAAAGCGCGCATTTGAGCTTCTCGATGCCCGCGGGGTCGGCCCTTCGCAGTTGGATTTCTTCGCGGTCGGGCACCGCGTGGTGCATGGCGGCAAGCTCTTTTCAGAGCCAGTGCTTATCGATGCCCAAATTGAATCCATGATCGAAGACCTGATCCCTTTGGCGCCGCTGCATAACCCGGCGAACTTAGACGGCATCCGGGTTGCACGGGAAATCCTGCCGGACCTGCCGCACGTGGCAGTCTTTGACACGGCCTTTTTCAATCACATGCCGCCGGCAGCGGCGCTGTATGCGATTAATAATGAGGTCGCCTCGCAGTACAATATTCGCCGCTACGGCTTTCACGGCACCTCGCATGAGTTTATTTCCCAGCAGGTACCGAAGGTATTGGGCCGGGATCCGGAGCACACGAGGCAGATTACGCTGCACTTGGGCAATGGTGCATCGGCAGCCGCGGTGCACAATGGCCGTGCGATGGATACCTCGATGGGACTAACGCCGCTCGCGGGTTTGGTCATGGGTACCCGCACCGGTGATATTGACCCCGGCATCATCTTCCATCTGGCGCGCGAGGCGCAGATGAGCATCGATGAGATTGATGTGTTGCTGAATAAAAAATCCGGTGTCAAAGGCCTGGCCGGTGTCAATGACTTTCGCGCGCTGCGCGAGATGATTGATGACGGCAATTCCGATGCCTGGCTGGCCTATAACATCTATATCCACCAGCTGCGCCGATTCATTGGCTCGTACATGATCATTTTGGGCCGCGTCGACGCGATTACTTTCACCGCTGGAGTGGGCGAAAATGACGTTGAGGTGCGCGCGGATGCGCTCGCGGACTTAGAGGTCTATGGCATCAAGATTGATCCCGAGCGCAACGCGGTGCGCTCCGATGAGCCGCGCGAGATTTCCACCGATGACTCCACGGTGAAAGTCCTGGTCGTGCCCACTAATGAGGAACTCGCTATCGCGCAAAAAGCCGCGGCGCTTACCCAGGGGTAAGCGCCGGAAAGCATCAACGGTGCGCGGGCGAAAGCCCAAGCGCCCTAGAACATCGTGACGGGACGGACTTGGTTTGCCAAGTCCACTAGCGCGTAGCGGTGACGGCTAAAGGGCGCTTGGCGCGCGAGCGCACGCAGCGTATCGGCCAAGCCGTAGCGCAGGCCTCGCTGGGTGAACGGATACTCAAAAAGGTCATTTGGTGAGGCAGCTGCCTTGAGATTGGCGTCGCGCAAGAAGCTTAAACCAGCAGAAATGACGGCGATTTTGATCTGCAAAAAGCGCGGCTCATTCGTTGGGATTTCTTCCAGTCGGCGCGCAGCGCGGCGTACCCGCGATTCGTTGACATCATACGAGATGAGCTGCAGAATCGTGGTCAACTGCGCCATGCGATGATGCCGTGAAGCATTCGGAACTCGGTCCAAGGTCGCAACCGCCGTTTCCACTTGGTTTTCCGCACGCAGCAAGCGAGCTAGTCCGAAAGCTGAAGAAACGGTCGTAGGGTTGGTGGACCACACCGTGCCATAAAGGCGCAGCGAGTTAAAGCGAATGCGCTTCGGGTCGGTGGTGACGTGTTCCCAGATGGTGGGATCTTCAAAATAGGAATCGTCGAGCTCAAAGAGGTTCGAGGTGATGTTCGCACAGGCGCGGGCCACCGGCGGTTCCAAAAGCTGCTGTTCGGAATAGCCCAAAGACTGCAGCAACAGCTCATTGACGGCCGCGAGCGCAAGCTTTGGCGCAGATTCACCGGGTAAAATCTCCAACATATTGGAAAAGTGCAGCTGTGCTGCCTCATAATCTTCCAAAAGTAGCTGGGTAACACCCGAATACCACTGGTAGCGCCAGTCCTGTCCGAGCCTTTGCTCGAGCTTATCCAGCCACTGCTTGGCTTGGCCGGTATAGCCAAGATCCAGCATCGAACGAACCACGCCGAAAGGAATTTCGGCGGACTTTTCATATTCCACAGCTTGCATCGCCTGGCGCAGTGTTTCTAGCGCTTCCTGCGGCTCAGTATAAGAATAGCCCTGCAGCAGCGCCGCGCCGACATCGTCATGGTCCAGCAGTGGCGTGGGCAGCGCGGATACAACCTCGGGGGCGGTAATACGCACGGTCCGCTCGATGCCATCGATAAGCTGGTCGGTGCGAAACACCAAGTGCTTGGTGCCGAATGTCGAACGTGCCGGGGAAAATAGCGAGTGCTGTGCCGGGTGCTGGATGCCATCGCGAATGGCGATGATCTCGCGCAGCACACCATAGAGCTGCGTGCGCAGCTCGCTGATATCTTTGAAGCGCTTTTTCGGATCCGGGTTGGTCGCGCGCGTTAACAAACGGTAGAAGGACACGTGCCGGCGCAGGCGCGGCTGCTCCGTCGGGTTGGGAATGCCGGGCAAAAAGACGCCGTCTTCGCTCGGCAATTTCAAGGTCAGCGCAGCCAAAGTGCGCCCGATGGTGTAGATATCGCTGGCTACCGATGGTCCTTCGGTGGGGACCTCTGGGGCCTGGAAGCCCTTGGTGCCGTAGATATAGCCGAAAGCCCCGATGCCTGAGACCGCGCCCAAGTCAATGAGTTTGACCTGGTCTTCGGTGACAATAATGTTGTCGGGCTTAAGATCGTTGTAGACCACTCCGCGCGAGTGCAGGTAATCTAGCGCCGGCAGAAGCTCCAAGATATAGGCAATCGCGATGCTAAAGGGCAGACGCTTATTGGGCAGTTCATTACGCCGTTTGCGCAGTGATGGCCCGCCTACATACTCCATGACGATGAACCCGCCCGGCACGCGCTCGTCATCGATGAAGTTGAAAATCTTCACGATGCCCGGGTGAGTAATATCGGCTAGGAATTCCCGCTCGGCTTCGGCGGCGGCAGTTTCATCAGCGGATTTGTGCGCCTGCATGCCTTTGAGTACCACCACACGCCCGGAGACGAAGTGGTCATTGGCCAGATAAATCCAGCCCATGCCGCCGTGCGCAATCACGCCGAGGATTTCATACTGGCTGGCGACGATATCGCCGGGCTTGAGCTGCGGCGGGGAAAGCTTCTTTTCCTTAATGGCCTCCGTCGGGTCTATCAGCGCATCTTCGGGTGCGGTGGGAACCACGAACGGCAGGGTGACCATGCCGTCAGCAACTTCGCGGTTGGTGCGCGCTGCCAAGCGCAGCTCGCGGAAAGTATCCAGCGCCTGCTGGCGTGAGCGCTGCGAGGTGTCAAGCAGATCGCCGCTCTGCTTTTCATTCCTATCGCGCAGCTGGCCTAAGTCTTTAATCAGCGCGGCAATATTATCGGGGTCGGTAAAAGCCGCCTCTGAATCATCGTTATCATCCTCGTCGGCAAAGGGGTCAAAAGCAACAGCGTCAGTGCGCTGGTTATCGCCGTCAGCATCGCCGAATTCATCGTCGTCATCGGCAAAAGGATCGAAGGCAACTGCCTCGGTCGCAGCGCCCGTATCGACATCGCCGCCCGCGGTATTGTCACCCGCAGCGCCCTTACCGGCAGGGTCGTCACCGGCACCGACTTG
This sequence comes from Corynebacterium stationis, assembly GCF_001941345.1. NCBI lineage: Bacteria > Bacillati > Actinomycetota > Actinomycetes > Mycobacteriales > Corynebacteriaceae > Corynebacterium > Corynebacterium stationis. The sequence goes on along the minus strand of NZ_CP009251.1, from coordinate 2,480,374 downwards.
CCGCAACAGCGCGGCTACCTCAGCATCAGCAGCATTGTGGCTAGCGTCGGGGAATTCATCGTCGTCATCGGCGAAAGGATCGAAGGCAACCGCCTCGGTACCGGGCTCGCCTTTCCCCCCATCTTCATCTTTGCCCTTATCGTCTTCAGGAGTGAGGTAGTTGAGCTCATCGTCAGAGAAATTATGCGTCATGCCTGCTCCTCATCATCGTTGTCGCCGCGGCGACCTTCGTCTATATACTTCGGCTCCGGCAAAGTGGGAACGGGTAAGTAAGGGCCGAACCATTCATCGAAAAGCGAGCGCCACGTGCCATCTTCTTGGATGCGGTCGAGCGTGGAATTGACCTGGCGGATAAGCCCGCGCGAATCAAAATGCTGGTCTGGTTTGCGCACGCCGATACCGTAACTCTCCGTCGCCAAAGTTTCGCCAACGATAGAAGAATACGGGTCCTGCGCCATCATCCCGGAAAGCAAAGTGTCATCGACAACCACCGCATTGGTCTGCCCTAACTGCAGCGACATCAAACAATCGCCCCAAGATTTGGTGATGAGCAAATTGGAATTGGGCGCGAAATCGGGGATCTTATCCAGCGCCGTTGAACCTTCCACCGCACACAATGTGCGCCCAGAGGTTTGCTCCACGGAAGTAATCCCGGAGCTCGTAAGCACCAACATGCGCGTATCGGTGATCATGTACGGCTGGGAAAACGCGATTTCCTTCTCACGGTCCGGCGTAATAGTCATCGTGCGAATAACAATATCCACGGTGCCATTAGCCAACGCGCGCGTACGGTCCGCGGATTGCAGGAAACGAAAATCCACACGGTCGCGGTCGCCAAAGATGTCTTCGGCGATTTCGTGCGCGATCTCGACTTCAAAACCGCGCAGCTCACCGGTGGCAGCATCACGGTAGGACAGCAGATTATGCGACTGATCCACGCCCACAATCAACCGGCCGCGCTCAATGATATTGGGCACGCGCTCTTTCGGGTCTTTATCATCAGGGCGGTAAGTACCGCGCAGTTCCGCGTCAAAGTTGGACTCTTTCGGTGTGTACTCGCTCGCCGGCATCCAGCGTGAGCCCACCGGCAGCGGGGGACCAGCAATGGGTGCAGTCAAAGGATCCGAATTCATCGCACGTGGCAGCTCATTAGTTTCTTCACTTTGCTGCAGCGCCGGGTCCGGCGGGGTCTTACCGTCGTTGCGGGTGCCGCACGCAGTCATCGTCAAGCAAGCTGCGAGCAACAACGCTGAAAGTGCACGAGTTTTAGTCATTAGAGGTACTCCTGCAATCGAGGGCGAATACCCAGCCACACGGCAAAGAGCGCAAGGACCGTGAGGATCATGACGGCAGAGGCCACAAAGGTCATCGCGGCAAGACCTTCCAAGATATAGGCGCGCATGGTTTCACGCGAATCGGCAATCAGCTTGGTCAAAGCGTTATCCAAGGAGTTAAAGGCAGAGGCAGCGGTGGCCTCTTCGCCCGGGTCGGGGTTGGCGGCGGTGGCAATGTGCAGGGCATCGTCATAGCGGCCAGATCGCAGCGCGGAGACAAATTCCTCATGGGATACGCTCCAGGCATCGAGTGCTTCGCGCGCGGTGTTAATGGCCTGCTGGGTGCTGGTTAGATCATCAGGTTCGGTGGAGGCCGGGGTGGTGGCTTCGAATTCGTCAAGGGCTTCGCGGATAGAGGATTCGACCTGCACGAAGGGTACGGATTCGTCTTCGGAATCGCGGCGCACTAGCGCCAAGGTTTCGGTGGTGCGGGCTTGCTGGGCGGCAATGCGCGAGGTGGTCAATGAGCTCCACGGGCTGGAGGCTTCTTCAAAGGCCTGGGAGCCCGCGGACCAGGTGGCGATATTGGCAATTGAGACCCAGAAAATAGCCAGGGTCATCAGCGAGGTGGCGGTGACAAAGCCGCGGTTGAGCCGGCGGCGGGTAACTCGCCACAGCCACCATTGCGCCAGCAGCAGGAAGAATACGGCGGCGAAAAGCCCGGAGAGTGGCACCCATTGTGGGGAGGTCAAGCTGCGTTGTTCATCGGCTACGCGCGAGGAGGTTATCGAGTACAGCCGGGAGGCAGCAGGCAGGATTTCTTCACGCATGATGGCCGAAGCATTCGACATATATGCTGCGGAAACAGCATTGGACATGCGGTGGTTGGCGCGCGCGTTTTCGACCGTGCCGGTGTAAACCGGCAATTCGCGCTGGATAAATTGCACAAGTTGCCGGATTTCATGGTCGGCGGTGCCAGCGCCTTGAACGGCTTGGGTGGCAGCCACGGCAGCACGGTCGATGGCCTCGTTGTACTTTTGCCTGCTTTGCGATGATTCCACCCCGCCTTGCACAAAGCCTGTCGATGCCACAGTGTCCGCCAGTGACAGCGAGGTATAGAGATTATGCGCGGCATTAGCGGTGGGCTCAGTAATGGTGAGCAACCGATCGAGATCGTCTTGGCGCTCAGCGGAAGAACTCGACATGGATACACCGGCAGCGGCCAAAGCAATAGAAAGGGCGACGGTGATGGCGAACATGCGACCAGGGGTGGTCGTCATGAAATTCCAAATGCGACGCAAAAGGCGCACGGGACCTGAGAAGGTGGAGAGCGCGAATTGCGTGGCGGGGTTGAACACTGGATCCGAGGGTTCTGTGACCTCATCTAGCCAGTGGTCATGGGAGCCGGGATCGGTTGATTCAGGAGAGGGGAAATCCTCGTCTTTAAGCTGCACATTTCGCTGCGCATCCCGATGCCCGGTCATTGCTTAAGACTAACGCAATCAAAGTGTGATCTTCTACCCACTGACACGAAATGTTGTGAAAATTGGGGCTGATGTGATTCGCTTCGCGCGCGAAGATGCTCGAGTAGGATAAATAACTATGGCTGGACGGGAAGCACTACACGCAAATGGTGACGGTTGGGCAGCAGGGCCCGGTGGGGTTCGCATGTGGGGACGCTATGGCGCTGCCGGGTTATTTCTTCTCGCGCGGAATAGTTCCGGGCCAGTGGTGCTGATGCAGCATCGCGCTGCGTGGACCAATTTCGGTGATACATGGGGCATCCCAGGGGGCGCGCGCGACCTTCACGAAAGTGCCGAAGATGCAGCTGTGCGTGAAACCGTAGAAGAATGTGCAATAGATCCAAATCACGTCTTGGTGGTGGGGGCGGAAGTAACCGCCGGTCCTTTTGAGGCAGTAGCGGGCTTACCTGGTGGGTGGACTTATACCACTGTTATTGCCCAAACCAGTGATGGAAATACGCTTGCTACCACGGCAAATGAAGAATCTAAGGAGCTGCGTTGGGTGCCAGTAGACCAGCTGGAAGAGTTGCAGCTCATTGCGCCGTTTCGGCAGGCACTGCCAAGGATTAGGCAGTTGATTGAACCATTGATTTAAGGGGTAATCGGTGGGGTCAGCGGCCACGCGAGAGGATTTTATGGCAACGTTGTGTGCATGATTGAAGTTCAAGGATTGACGAAACAATATCGGTCAGTCCGTGCGGTTGATGACCTCTCTTTTGAAGTCAAGCCCGGGAAAGTAACTGGGTTTTTAGGTCCTAACGGCGCGGGCAAGTCCACTACCATGCGCATGATTGTCGGACTTGATGAGCCAACCGCAGGTAGCGCGCTCATTCACGGCACGCCTTATTCGAAGCTGAAGAACCCACTGCGCACCATCGGCTGTTTGCTTGATGCCAAGGCAGTGCACCCGAACCGCTCTGCGGCGGCGCACTTAAAGTGGATGGCGCAATCCAACGGCATTGCGACCTCACGGGTGAAGGAAGTCTTAGAACTTGTGGGCTTGAGTGATGTGGCCAAGAAGAAAGCCGGCGGCTTTTCACTCGGCATGGGCCAACGCTTGGGCCTTGCCAGTGCTTTGCTGGGTGACCCAGAGATTTTGATTCTGGATGAGCCGGTCAACGGCCTTGACCCCGAAGGTATCCGCTGGGTGCGCTCTCTGGTGCGCGCGCTGGCGGCAGAAGGCCGCTCGGTTTTGATTTCCTCCCACCTGCTCTCAGAGATGGCCTTGACCGCAGATCACCTGGTTGTCATCGGACGCGGAAAATTGATTGCGGACCAGCCAACTTATGAGTTCGTGAAAGAGCATTCAGCGTCCAATGTTTTGGTACGCACCGATTTCGTGCCGGAATTTTCCCAAGCTTTGGAAAATGAGAACGTGGAATTTACTTCCACCCACGACGAAGAAGGCCGCGAGCAGCTGCTCATTCGCGACCAAACCACCGATTACGTGGGCAACCTCGCTTATTCGGTGGGCGTGCCGCTGACTGAGCTAACGCTCAAGCGCGCTTCGCTGGAAGACGCTTTTATGGATCTCACTAGCGATTCCGTGCAGTACCATGCCGAGGCTCTACCGGGAGAGGACTCCGATGCTTCTTAATACTTTTCGCTCAGAGCTGACCAAGTTATTTACTACCCGCTCGGTGTGGTGGACAACCGGAGTATTCTTTTTCCTCGCCATCGGCTGGACGTTGTTGATGGTTCTTCCGGGCAACTCCCAGCCGGTGGAAGAGCAGATTCCTGTGCCACCTAATGCTTTAGTCACGGGTGTCTACAGCTTGGCTATGCCAGTGCTGCTCATCCAAGCCGTCATGGTCGTGACCACCGAATACCGCTTCGGGGTCCAAACCAACACGTATATGGCGAATCAAAACCGCGCGATGGTCGTGATTGTGAAAGCCGTGATGTACGCGGCTATCGCCGCAATCCTCGTGGTCGTCGCTATCTTGGCAGTCCTGGTGCTAGCGAAGCTGTTGCTGGCTGGTGAGATGGGCGAGCAATTTGAGATCTTTGACGATTTCACCAAACGCGCGCTGTGGGTCTTCCCCCTGGGCATGCTCATGCTCGTTATCTTTAGCCAGGGCTTAGGCCTGATTATGCGTCAGACCACCGGCGCGGTGGCGCTGTCGCTGATTTTGTACTTAGGTATCGACGGCATGGTGACCATGATTCCGAAAATCGGCGAGGACATCGTGCACTACATGCCATTTTCCGCGCTCAACACGTGGATCATGGATGGTGATGTTGCGGGTGCACCGTGGGATTCCGTGACCGGATCCGGACTGGTCTTTGCGGTCTGGGCACTGGCAGCCTGGATTATCGGGCTAGTTATGTTGGTCAAACGAGACGCATAGATGGCCGTTTCTTTACTTTTGGCATTGGCGCTGTTGTCCGCAACAGCGCCTTTTGCGACTGATATGTATCTTCCCACCCTGCCAGCGGTGGGTGCAGAATTCGGCGCCCCTGACTCGGTAGTGCAGCTGACCCTCTCAGGGTTCTTCGTCGGCATGGCGCTGGGGCAGCTGATGGTGGGCCCGATTTCAGATGTCATCGGCAGGCGCCGGCTGCTCATTGCCGGCGCGATAGTGGCGCTTTTAGCCTCCGCTATCGCAGCACTCTCACCGAGTATCGCGATCTTTGTCGCCGCGCGCTTTTTACAAGGCTTAGGCGGCGGGGCATGCGTGGTGCTCGCGCGCGCTATGGTGCCGGACCTGCTATCTGGGCGCGAAGCCGCCAAGACTTACTCGCTGTTGATGGCCATCTTGGCGATTGCCCCCGCCGTCGCGCCAATCGTCGGCGGCCTGTTGGCGGAGCCAATTGGCTGGCGTGGCATCTACTGGGTGCTTACCGGACTGCACGCAGTCCAGCTGCTCGTGGTTCTAAAGATCGTTCCCGAAACTGGAGGACAAAGCCCTGGCGGCCAAGGTGCCACAGGACAAAGATTTTTGGCGCGCGTGCTTTCTAACTACGCCGCTGTGCTCAAAAGCCCGCGCTTTTGGGGATTTCTTGCGGCGATGGTCTTCGCCTTCGCTTCCATGTTTTGCTATATCGCAGCATCGTCGTTCGTATTCCAGCAGGAATTTGGGCTCAGTCCGCGCGGCTATGCTGCAGTCTTTGCACTCAACGCCTTGGGCATGTGCGTGGGAAGTTTTGTGAACTCACGGTGCATCGACAAGTTAGGCACCAAGAAAGTCATGCTGGGCGGGCTGAGCCTGGCGCTCTTGGGCAATGTGCTGCTGCTGATTGCGGTGCTATCCGGCGCAGGACTGGTCTGGATTATTCTTGCGCTGCTGCTGTGTATTTCGCCTAACGGAGTCATCATGGGCAATTCCACGGCGATGGCAACTGGGCTCATGCGCACGCGCGCCGGCTCGGTCACCGCGATTATGGGCTTTGGGCAATCGGTGCTCGCCGCTGTCGTCGGTCCGTTGATGGGCCTAGGCGGAAATACCGCGGTGGTGATGTCCCTGGGCATGTCAGCATGTATTGCGATTGCAGCGGCAGGTGCCGTGCTGGCAACCCGCAATTTCGTGGACTAGTCACCGGTAGGTCCTAATCCCTAAAAACTACTGGAGAGCGGAAGATAGGCGCATGACATTGTCGATGTAGCGGCGTGCGAAACTGCGCTTATTCCACTCTTCCAAGGTCAATTCATGCGAGACCGCGCGGTAATTGGCGGCGAGCTCATTAAATTCTGTAATCAAATCTCCCTGGGCAACCAACATGGTGGATTCATAATTGAGGCCGAAAGAACGCATGTCCAGGTTAGAAGAACCAAACGCTGCCAGCGGATGAGACTTCAGGCGCAGGCCATCGTGGGTTTCTTCGGGGTCGGCGCGGCCGGCATCGGGGTCGGCGAGCACGAACTTCGAGTGCAGTACAAAAGGCTCGGGGAATTGATAAATGTGCACGCCGGCTTCGAGCAAGGTTTGGTAGTACGACGACTGCGAGTGGTCGACGACAAATTGGTCAGCGCGCCGGGAAACGTACAGCTCAACTCGGACGTCGCGGTAGGCGGCGGTGGTTACGGCATCGAGTAGCGCTTCATCAGGCACGAAATACGGCGAGCAGATAATCAACCGGCTCTTGGCGTGGTGGATGAGCGAGGTAAACATCCGCAGGTTCGGCTCGGTGGTATAGCCCGGGCCGGAAGGAATCAGCTGCAGGTAGTTGGAATCGGGGGTTTCGCCTAAGTCTTCGAGCTCGGTGATCATTTCGATGTATTCGCCCGACTCGGTATACCAATCCACAGCGAAAACAGACTGCAAAGAAACCACGATGGGGCCCGTGAGCTCCACCATGTAGTCAATCCAGGCGCGGTCTTTGCTCTTATACGCGCGCTTAATGAGATTGAGTGAGCCGATGAAACCACGGTTGCCGTCGATGATGACCAGCTTGCGGTGATTGCGCAGATCAGGGCGGCGGAAGCGGAATTTATGCAGCTGGATAGGCAGCATGAGACGCCAGTCGACGTCGATGGCGCTGAGTCTTTTCCCGAGCGTGCGATATCCTTTGTACTTGAAACTGCCAATCTGGTCGAAGAGGAATTTTACTTCCACTCCGCGCTGGCGCGCACGTGCAAGCGCTTGGAAAAAGGGGTCGGTCTCTTCGTCCCAGCTGGCGATGTAGATTTCGACATAGACGTAGCGCTCCGCCTTGTCAATGGCATCGGCCATGGCCTGGATGCACTTTTTATAGTCAGCGTGAATGCCGATATTGTGGCCCACGACCGCGGGAAATCCGGTGAGATGGCGGTTGAGCTTGATGATGGATTCGACTTCGGGCTGGATAATCTCAAAAGGGTGGTCCGGCACCTCTTTGTGCGCATCGTCGATAGCATCATCTGCCTTTTGCTGGATGCGGTGACGGCGACTGTTGATCTGCGGAGAACCCATGAGCAAAAATAGCGGCAGGCCGATGAAAGGCAGCAGCAAAATAGCCAGCAGCCACGCCGTGGAAGAAGAAGGTCGACGGCCTTCGGGAACGAATCCGACAGCAAAGATTTTGATGGCGTAATCCAAAATGAAAAACGCCGCCTGCCAGAAACTTAAATCTGAAGAAAAGCTCATGAAAGGGCACTAACGAACGGAGTCGAAATCGGGGAGGTCATAATCTGCCCACAACAGTACGTGGTCAGAGCTGCCTTTCTCTGCGCGCTCCTTTTTATCCAAGCCCGCGCCCGTGACCTTTTCGGCAAGGGAGGCAGAAGCCATGTGGAAATCGATGCGCATGCCTTCGTCTTTTTGAAAGCGCATCGACTTGTAGTCGTAATAAGTCCAGCGATCTTTTTCCGTAAAGCGCCGGGTGACTTCTTCCAAACCTGCTTCTTCTAAGCTCTGAAAAGCAGCACGCTCAGGTTCGGTGACGTGCGTCTTGCCGCGGAATAGCTCCAAATCCCACACATCTTCATTGCGCGGCGCAATGTTAAAGTCACCGGTGAGCAGCAGCTTCTCGCGTTTTTTGCTCTCGGCATAGCGCGCCAAGCCGTAGAGGAAATCTAATTTATAGTCATAGTGGCGGTGAGTGATTTCACGACCATTTGGAACATACAGCGACCAGATTTCGACATTGCGAATCACTGCACCCAAAGCACGTGCTTCTGGGGCCTGTTCTTTTTCCTCATCATTGTGATATCCCGGCTGGCCCGGGAACCCCGTGAAGATCTCAGTGGGCTTTTCACGGCTTACAATCGCCACACCATTCCACTGGTTTAAACCGTGGAACACGACGTGGTAGCCGGCGTCTTCAAACAGAGCCTGGGGAAATTTATCATCAGCGACTTTGGTTTCTTGCAGACACAACACGTCGATGTCGTGCTTGTCCATCAAGTTCAATGCTCGCTCACCGCGAGTGCGTACCGAGTTAATATTCCACGTGGCTATCCGCATGATTTATAGGTTACCTGGAATAACTTCGATATAGCGATGCCGGTGGTGCTCTAGCATCCCCAATTTCTCATACAGCGCCACCGCAGCATCATTTCCTACGCTGACTTGCAGGTAGGACTTCTCCGCGCCCTCGGCAGCACCCCAGGCCATGGCAGCGGCAACCAAACGCGCAGCCAAGCGTTGACGACGTGCAGATTCGCTGACCTTCACACATGCAATACCCAACCACTTGGTGCCGTCTTCGGACTCCGTGATGGTCGCGCGAAGCACTGCGCCGGCAGAGGCGGTGAAAAAGGCGAGGGGGGAATCGATGAGCGATGCATCTGTGAGATCAGTGCCTACGTGATCAGTAATCTCCAGCCAGGCGGGGGTGGGTTCGGAAGAAATATCAACCTCGAGGGTGTCGTCGAGGTAGGGCTGGATATCGCTTAAATCATCCAGCGTGCGGGTCATGACGATCTTTTCCACATCGATATGCTCGTGCGCAAGCTTCAGCGCCGAATTGCCGATGCGCTCTGGAACCAACAACACACACGGCAAATTATGGCTTGCGTAAAAGGCCATGAGTTCCGCAATCGGCGCGCGCTCAAAACCTGCCGAAGGCCCCAAAGGAACTGCCGAGTTGGTGCGCTTGGTGATGCCATCGCCTGCGCGCATAAGCCACTGGCCATTGCTCGTCCACTGAGTAGCGTGCCCAAGATAGGACTTAGCCGAGGCGACTTCAACATGGCGAATATCAGAATTACGCACCGTGCGCGGCGACAGCTTTTTCACGACATAAAGCTCTTCTGCCGGGATGACTACCTCCGGGAGTGCAGAAGGAAACCCACCGACCATCTGCGGACGGATAGTCAGAGGCTCGACTGCCACGACATGGCCGATGACATCGCTGTGCCCACCGCCTTTGAATTTGCGGCGTGCGACCACGCGATCATCAACGGTAATCGGGTCGGAGCGAAATGCCTTAGCCATAATTAAAAAGTGTCGTCTTTACTCGTCGTCGTGTCCAAATGGGTCAATATCTTCACCAGGCATCCAGGTTAAACCGGCAACATTCCAGCCATTAGCCTTAATGGCCTTCTTGGCGGCGCGCTTATTGCGGCCAATGAGAGTATCGGTGTACACCAAGCCATCGAGGTGGCCAACTTCGTGCTGCAGACAGCGTGCGAAAAAGCCCGTGCCTTCAACCTCAATCTCTTCGCCCTTTTCATTCAGGCCTGTAACCTTGGCCCAGTCGGCGCGGCCGGTTGGGAATCCTTCGCCCGGCACAGACAGGCAGCCTTCGTCGTCAGAGCCGTCATCGGCAGGCATGGTCTCTGGAATCTCAGAAGTTTCCAGCACGGGGTTGATAACGCAGCCTTTATGCATGTGGCCTTCATCATCAGGGCAGTCATACACAAAAAGACGCTTGGCGATGCCAACCTGATTTGCCGCCAGGCCCACACCGTGGGCAGCAGCCATGGTTTCATACATGTCTGCAATAAGTGTTTGTAATTCAGGGGAATCGATCGGCTCCGTGACCGGTTCAGTGGGGTTATGAAGGACAGGGTCGCCATGGATCACAATTGCGCGGATAGTCATGGAATACAGTTTAAGCATGACTAGCGCCAGCGACAGTAACGGGCATGAAGAATTAAGCCCCTTAGATCAGCAAATTTTGGATTTTGAGGCCCACGCGCCCAAAGCCATTGCGTTGAAAGAAAAAGCGATTCGCGCTGAGCTGGATATTTCCCCAGTGCGCTACCACCAGCGTCTCAACGTGATTGTGGAATTGCCAGCAGCGTTGGCATATAACCCGGTGTTGGTAAAAAGACTGCTTAGAAAACGTGGAGAACGCGAGGAAATCCGGCGTGCCGCGCACGAAAACTCATCCTCTGACAACTAGTGTTACTGGTGTGACTAATGAGACTGTAGACAATTCAGGGAACGAAGCTAGCCAATCTGCTGGTGCAGGAGCTACCGCCACCACGTTGCCGCTGCGCGGTTTCGCGATGGTGCTCATTGCCGTTGCGGTCATGTTCGGCCTGTGGGCGCTATATGCCTTCACCCAAGATGACAGTTCTGAGCAAGCCGCTGAGCAAACCAACGAATCCAGCGAGCAAGAACCAGGCACTGTCGGCGCCGATACTGCCGAGCAATCCACAGATATTCCAGGGGACGAAGCCGGTGATGCGCAGGCTGACGCCGATAAGGACAATCCAGAAGCCAAGCCTGAGCAAGATGACGCAGACCGTGGTGATGCTGAAAAGGCCAAGCGGGCATCGACAGGCGATGATGCACCCGCTGCTGCTCCTGCCGCCCCTGCTGCGCCGCTGAAGGTCAATGTCTTGAATAACTCGATGACCCAAGGCCTAGCTGCCGATGTCGCCGACCGCCTGCGCGCCGATGGCCGAGAGTTGGGCGAGGTAGGAAACTTCGCCGATGAAATCCTGCCCGAAACCACCGTATTTTTCCCCAAAGGCAACGCTGCTGCCGAACAAACCGCGCGCGAGCTCGCCGATCAATACCACGGCGTTGCCCGCGAGCACAGCAATATTTTGCCTGATAACACCCGCGACGGCGTGACCATTGTCTTAACTGACAACTAAAAATTAAAGAATGTAATCACGCCTGGCCCCATGTCGGTTGGGTACGATGGATTAGTGAGTAACACGGAATACGTCGAAGAAATCTTCGCCCGCTCCCCGCAGCCCACGCTGGGGGTTGAGTGGGAAGTCGCGCTTGTTGACCCCGTAACCCGTGACCTGGTGCCACGGGCATCAGAAATTGTGGATGCGGTTGCAGACATTGCGCCCGATATTCACCTTGAAAAAGAATTTCTGCAAAACACAGTTGAGCTGGTCACCGGCATTTGCAACACCGTTCCGGAAGCAATTGCTGAGCTCAACACTGGCATTCGCGCCGTGCAAGCCGCTGCGAAGCAACACGATATCCGCGTCTGGGGATCCGGCGGGCACCCTTTTTCGGATTTTCGGAAGAACCCGGTCTCGGAAAAGGAATCCTATTCTGAGATCATAAACCGCACGCAATACTGGGGCCAGCAGATGCTGCTGTGGGGAACGCATGTGCATGTGGGCATTTCCCATGAGGACCGCGTGTGGCCCATCATTAACGCGTTGATGACAAAGTACCCGCACTTGTTGGCGATTTCCGCGTGCTCGCCGGGCTGGGATGGTTTGGACACCGGCTACGCCTCCAACCGCACGATGCTGTACCAGCAGTTGCCAACAGCCGGCATGCCTTATCAATTCAAGGACTGGGCCGCGTGGCAGGACTACATGCGGGACCAGTCTATTTCCGGCGTTATCAACCACACCGGTTCCATGCACTTTGATATCCGCCCGGCCTCGAAGTGGGGCACCGTGGAAGTCCGCGTGTCTGATGCTTCCTCGAACCTGCGGGAGTTAGCCGCCGTGGTGGCGCTAACCCACTGCCTGGTAGTTCACTATGACCGCATGATTGATGAGGGCAAACCGCTGCCTATCTTGCAGCAGTGGCATGTTGCGGAAAATAAGTGGCGCGGTGCCCGTTATGGCATGGATGCTTTGGTGATTACCTCGCGCGCTACCGATGAACGCTGGGTTAAAGACGAACTCGCCGACTTGGTCGATGAACTAACCCCGCTCGCGAAGGAACTAGGGTGCGCGCGGGAGCTGCAGCTGGTGCTGGAAATCATCGACCGCGGCGCCGGTTACGAACGCCAGCGCAAGCAATTCCGAGCTAGCGGCGATTGGAAGAGCGTTGTTGACATGACGTGCGATGAGCTAGACACTCTATTGCCGCTTGTCGATGACTCCTAAAACTCCCTCCTGTGGATAACTTTGCCTGTTGCGTGATGTGTCAACGTGGTCATCCACAGGTTTTTGTCCTTCCCCTAGCGCGGGCTTGCGTTTGCGTTTTAGTGTCGAAGGCATGGATAAATACGAAGAATTTATGGCTCTTACCAGCCAAGCAATAGGCATCTTAAAAGACATGTCTAAACGCTCGCCATATGACATGGCAAGCGATGGCATGGCTCGCAAGACTGCGAAGAGTTTCACCCAGCTTTCCGATGTCCTTTTCGGCCCCACCGACTCACCTCGCCTCCAACGCGAATCAGTAGCGCTTGCTGAAGAGCGAGGGTTAAGCCTTGAGTATTTAGAGATGGTGGAAAAGCACGCCAAGAAGTTGCAGAAGCGCGGTGCCGCCTGGCGCTTGCGTGCTGAACTTATCGCGTTTGAGGGCACCTTCGAAGAAGTCGAAGCCTACGCGAAAAAGCGCGTTATGGAAGAAGGCGGCGACAAACCCAAACAGCGCGGTGTACGCCTAGGTCGCGTTGTAGACGGCCTACGAACTATCAGCATCACCGATACCCAACGTCGTATTACCGATTTAGAAAAGACGCCTGACGCCGCCATCAAGGATGATGACCAGCTACGCTCAGAAGCACTTCTGGAGCCCTTCTGGGACCTTGTTGAAGGCACCGGCACTGGGCTCATCAAGCCGGAATACCGCACCGTGATTGCTATTGGTCTTGATGATTTCGCGAAAGTTTCCTGCGGCAAAGGCGAGGACGTCATTGTTGCTTTATCCGACGGCACGACAATGACTGGCGCTGAATTCATCAACGCTGCGATGGCCGGCTCCCTTGGTGACAAGCTCTATGTCGGTCTTTTCCACCCCACCGCCGGACCGGTGAATCTCTACGAAGCCCGTTTCGCATCAGAGAAGCTGCGCACCTTGGCCATGGCGGAAAACCTGGTGTGCCCGTGGCCGGACTGCACCGTACCGGCCGATAGATGCCAAGTTCACCACATCGACGCTCACAAACACGGCGGACACACCAAGCCATCGAATCTGACGATGCTGTGTAAGTACCACAACGGTGTCAATGATGATGGTCCGCGCAAGAAACGGAAACGACCAAGTCCGGGTAAACCCAAGCGCGGCAGGATGCGCCGACACCGCGGCAAAGTCCGCCTGCACACCCCAGGCGGCAGGCTCGTGGAGAACACGCACCACGTGAGCAGCATGGGAGCAATGGATCTGATTTAAAACCGGGGAGATCCCCACAGCTAGCAAGAGCTAACTAGCCAACCGGGCTGGTTAGCCGATTAGGTGATCGATTTTTCGGATGGGCGCGTGCGGAGAAGACCAGTGAGTGCGTAGCCAGCGATAAAAATTATGCCGGTGCCGGTAAAAGCTAGCGCGCCTAAGGTTCCAAAGTCATCGAGGTGCTGATAAGCCGTGCCTTCCCAGGCCTGCTTGGCAACAAAGGGCAGCGCGAAGATAATCAACACCACGAATGAAGCCAAGCCCGCGACTTGCGCGCCGAAAATGCCGGGTAGGCGATGTCCCAACCACTGATTGACTGTCAGCATGAGTGCCAGCAGTAGCGGAAGCACCCACACCCAGTGGTGGAACCAGGAAAACGGGGAAATCAGACACGAAGAGATACCGGTCAGCGCCATCGCCACGGTGCCATTGTGTCGTTTGCAGGCAAGACGCACCGCGATGCAGGTCAGTGCGAAGACCACCACGATGGCAATGACCCACCAGAGGCCGCCTTCGATGTTGAATTCGCGCTCGAGAAGCGAGCGAATCGATTGCGCACCGGGATTGCTGTGATCGCCCACGCGCGAAGAATCAAAGATGGCACGTTCCCAGAAGTCTTGGGCATCGGGAATAGTAAGAAAGCCGACGCCCACGGTTAGCGCAAAAGTCACCACGGAGATGGCTGCCGACCACCAGCGACGCTGAAATAACAAGGCCAGGCCCAAAAATGCAGGGGTGAGTTTCAAACCCGCGGCAAGGCCAATGCCGATGCCGGGCAGACGGCGCTTGGGCAAGAAATCTAGGGCCACCAGCAACATCAAGAAGATATTGATCTGGCCGAAAAATAGCGTGCCGTGAAAAGGCACGAAAGCTAGCGCCGCAGCAGTTAACAAGAGAGACAGCAGCCAATTGGAGGCGCGGTAGCCGTAGCCGCGCTCGCGAAAGACCAGTAGAAAGACAGTGAAAAGCGCGAGCGCTGTGCCACCTTGCCAGAGAATAACCAGCCAATTTTCGCTCAAATAACTAAGCGCCATAAATACCGTGCCCGCAAACGGCGGGTAGGTGAAAGGCAATTTGCCGACGTAGGCTGCATCGTAAAGCTGCCCGCCGGAGGCAACATCTGTGCCGGCCGCAGCATAGATATAAAGGTCTAAAGGCACACGCCACGTCAAAGCATGGTGGCCATCAAAGTGGAGAATCTGAAAAACTGCCCACGCCGCAAACGCGGCTAGGGCAAGGGCTAGCGAAGTGACGCCCCAGGTCTTTTTCACGCTTGATATCTCTATCTACTCGGGTGGCAATATTTGCATTAGAACTACGCCAAGCGTACGCCTAGATTTTTATTTGCGCCGCATCTGCTTTGTCGCAGGCTGGTCATTGCGCGACATGTGGTCATCGTCAGCATAGAGACCTTCGCGGCGCGAAATACGTGTCATGCGCTGCGCCGTGACCGGGCTGGTGGCCAAAGCAAAGACAACCAGCAAGAATAAAATGCCTAAGTCAGCGCGCTCAGCAACGCCGAAAGATTCGGATCCGGTCACGCGAATACCTGCGCCCAGGATGGTGAAAATCAAGCCCACGGTCTGCGGCTTGGTGACAAAGTGAATGCGCGACATCGGATCTTGGAAACGCGCCACGCCAATCGCCGCGGATAGCACCAGCAGTGCACCGGCGAAAATCAAGATAAGGGAAACAACATCGGCAAAAAATGCGTAACTCATTAGTTATCCCTCTTTCTAAAGCGAGTGACAGAAACCGTGGAAATAAAGCCCAGTAACGCAACGACCAGCATGGCATTAGTCACCGTGGTATCCAGCGTCCAGCAGATGTAGACGGCTACGGCACACTGGCACATTGCGACGAAACCATCCATGCCCACCAGGCGGTCCATGGAGTTTGGGCCTTTGACAATGCGCCAGGTGGTGAGAAGGAAGGAGATAACAAACATCGCCGCAGCGATAGACAAAAGTGAGTTATAAATTGCGGGATCCATTATTTGTGTTTCCCTTCGAAGATAGAAATCATGTGGCGCTCAAGGCTGACTAAGTTGGCGACTTCGCGGTCGATATCAGCTTGTGTGGTGGCCTCAAGAACGTGCACGGTGAGCATTCGGTTCGCAATATCAATTTCTGCGACCGTGCCGCCGGGCTGCAGGTTGTACAAAACCACGGCGAGGCTTAGGACCAGCTCATTTTCCACGCGCATCGGAGCGCGCAAAATAGCGTTCTTAGGTTTTTCGCCGGGACGAACAGCAATCCAGGCCACCTTGACCGACGCCCATAACAGGTCCCCAGTCCAGATGAACATGTACCGGATGAGTCGACCCCAAGAGACATTGAGCTCAGAAATCGGCATCGCCGGCAGCGGCAGGAAGAAGACAATGCCAAAGCCGACCAGCATGCCGCCGAAGACATTAGCCCAGGTGACCTCGCCCATCAGCAGGCACCACATGATGGTTAGCCACAGGATGAACGTGGGACGGAAACGATGCCGTGCGCCAGTTAAATACTTGTTCACTAGTTTTCCTCCCCAGCATCAGTTGCCGTATCCGCAAATGAAGCGGAGCCATTAGCTGCCGGCTCAGGTTCTGGAAGCGGATGAGTGCGGTTTTCAATCGAATCTCGGTCCAGATAGCGATCTTGCGGGTCCAAGTGCCGGATGGGGTCTTCGGAGTGATCGCCTAAGACGGCATCTTGGTAAATCGACTGGTCTTGCGCGGACTCTGCCGAACGCGAGGTCACGCCGGAGACAGGACCTGCAACAAACGTAATGATGGTCGATGCCAGAACCAACAAAGCAGTAGAGCCAAACATGCCAAAAGGCAGGCGGCCGACATCGGCGCGTTCAGAGTAGGCGACTTCGTCGGTGACATCGGCCAGCGGTGCTGGACGAGCCAGGGCGACATGGCCTTCGGGGGCATCGGCGCGGTCACGCAAGAAGCCCTTCGACCAGACCAAAACCATGACGTACAGGGTCAGCAGCGAGGTAACCACGGCGCCGCCGATGAGAACCCAGGACATCCAGGTGCCATTATTTGCGCCTGCCTGCAGCAGCATAACTTTGCCCATGAACCCGGAGAAAGGCGGGATGCCGCCGAGGTTCATGGCTGGGATGAAGTACAAGATGGCAATCACGGGCGCGGTGTAGATCAAAGAGCCCAAACGCCGCAGCGAGGAGGTGCCAGATTGCCTTTCGATGAGACCCACGACCAAAAACAGTGCTGTTTGCACCAAAATGTGGTGCACGGCGTAAAAGATGGCGCCGGACAGTCCCTGCGCGGTACCGAGTGCGACACCGAAGATCATGTAACCGATGTGACTGACCAGAGTAAATGACAATAAACGCTTGATGTCGGTCTGCGCCATCGCGCCTAAAATACCGACGATCATCGTCGCTAGGGCCACCCACATCAGGAGCCCATCAAGTGAGCCGTCAGTAAAGACAGCCGAGCGCATGCGGATGATGGAGTAGACGCCGACCTTGGTCAAAAGGCCTGCGAAGACTGCGGTAACCAGCGCGGGTGCGGTGGGGTAGGAGTCGGGCAGCCAGGCATCGAGTGGCACCACGGCAGCTTTGATACCGAAGGCAACCAGCAGCACGCCGAAAATTGCGGTGCGTGTGCCCTCGGGGATTTCTTGGATGCGAATACCGATTTGCGCCATGTTCACGGTGCCCACGGCGGCATAGGTCAGGCCGATGCCGAGCAGGAAGATCATGGAGGAGACCATGGAGACCATGACGTAGCCAACGCCAGCGCGCACGCGGGCGGGTGAAGCGCCTAAGGTCAGCAGCACATAGGACGCCACTAAGAAGATCTCAAAGCCGACATACAGGTTGAACAAGTCACCGGCGAGGAAAGATACATTCACGCCCATCGTCAGCAGCATGTAGGTAGGCAAAAAGACTGTTACCGGTTCATCTTTGCCGCCATCGCGCACACCTTGCGAAATGGCGTACCACATCACGGAAAAGAGCACGATGGATGAGGTAAAGAGCATAACCGTTGACAAGCGGTCCGCGACCAAAGTAATACCAACGGGTGCATCCCAGCCGCCGACTTGCAGGGTTTGAATGCCGTCGATGTCTGCAATCAACAACAAAGTCAGGCTGACGAGGGAAGAGAAGGCCAGCATGAAGAAGGCTACCTGGGACTGCAAACGCTGGAAACGCGCTAGCAGCAGCGTTAATGCCGCGCCCGTGACAGGAATCAAGACCGGCAGTGGAATGAGGAAGCTGATATAAGGAAGAAGCAGCTGTACAAAGGAGGTAATCAAATCACTCATCCTTGACCCCCTTTACGGGCTCTTCGAAGAAGCGTGGGCCGAAGGTATCGCCTTGCTTGGTGTCACGTCCGGTCGTTGGATCGGAAGAAGCGTCCAAGTCAGGGGCAGCAGAGGGGCGAGTAGCTATCGATGCCACCGCTACGTCGTCCACATCATCTTCAATAACGTCATCGGTGCGGTAGCGGTACTGACGATAAGCAAGCGTCAAGATAAACGCCGTCAACGCCATGGAAATAACAATCGCCGTCAGAATCATCGCCTGCGCCAGCGGATCCGCGATTTCTTCGCCGTGTGGTTGGGAATCGCGACCCATAATCGGAGGCGATCCGGCATCGCCACCGGCCTGAATGATAATCAGGTTAACGCTGTTACCGATGAGCAAGCTACCCAGCAACATCTTTGTCATGGCGCGGTCCAGCACCAGGTACACGCCCGCGGCCATCAATGTCCCGGAAGCGAGGAGAAACATGAGGTTGGCTTCCATTTACTTCTCCTTTCCGTCATTATTGGGGTTTTGGGCATTTGGACTAGATGGTGAATCTGGCCCTTCTTTGCGTGGCGGGACTTCCGTCGGCATATCTATTTCTGTTGTACCGGTTGTATCCGTTGGTGCCTCTGACGTTGAGGAGGAAGGCATAGGTGCCGTGGTGCGCGCGGAAGCTGCGGCTTTGACGCGTGCTTTACGCTGACGGTTTTTCCGCGCCAGTGAACGTGCACGGTCACGGGCGCGCTGCTTACGAATTTCTTCTTCCTCATCGAGTTTGCCGCCCAAGGAGTGCAGGATATGCATCGTCAAGCCAATGACTACGAGATAGACGCCGAGGTCGAAGACCAAAGCCGAAGGCAAGGAGACTGAACCGACCAGCGGGATATCAATCGTGCCGTAGGCAGAAGCCAGCGGCGGCAGACCCCACAGCATTGGTCCAAGTGCTGCGGCAATCGCGAAGAAGAGGCCTACGCCCATGATGCGGCCGCCATCGACAGGCAATGCTTCTTCCAACTCCGCGCGGCCGCCGGCGAGGTAGCGCAGAATAAATGCCAATGCCGCGACCAGGCCGCCAGCAAAACCGCCGCCTGGGGCATTGTGGCCTGTGAAGAAGAAGTACAGCGACAGCGCAATCATCGATGGGAAGAGCACGCGCGTTGACACATCAACCATCAGCGAGCGGTTGAGCTGCTGCTCGGTCTCGACGCCCGCTGCCAACCAGCGACGACCGGTCACGCGCAGGGTAGGGCGGCGGGATTCGCGGGTAAAGGACTGCGTGCGGTAGATAAGCGAGGCAACACCGGTCGCAGCGATAACCAGCACGGTGATTTCACCGAAGGTATCCCACGCACGGATATCAACCAGAAGAACGTTGACGGCATTGGCGCCGTGACCGATTTCCTTGGCCAAATCCGGAATGTGAATGGAGATGGATTCTTCCGTGCGGGCGTTGACGGCGAACATGGTCAAAATGACCGTGAGCAGGCCGACCCCAATCGCCAGCCAGGCGCGCATGCGGTTGTGGCGGGGTTCGCCGCGCCATTCGGTATTCGGGGGCATCTTGCGCAGTACCAACATGAACAAGACCATGATGATGGTCTCCACCAGCAGCTGCGTGAGCGCCAAATCTGGGGCGCCGTGCAGCACGAAGATAAAGGACAACCCGTAGCCGGTAATACCGACGATGATGACGCCGGATAAACGGTTGTGCGTCATCGTGGAGCCGAGTGCTGCGGCGATGATGATAAATGCCGCGAAGAACTGCCACGGATTTTCCGCGACAATCATGCGCACATTGGTGAGATCGCCGAAGACGATGGCGAAGGTTGGCAGCAGGATTAGACACACGAAAATCGTGGTCAAGTTCAGCTGCAGTGAGCCACGCTGGGTATTTGCCGTAATGCGCAGCGAAAGATTACGTAGGCCAACTAGGACGGCATCGTACGCATTATCCGCATTGCCCAAGGCAGCATATTCGCCTTGGAAGGGCTTGAGCAGGTGACGCTGCCAGTGCAGTAAGCAACCAGCAAGGATGATGACGGCAGAAATGCCGAGCGCTAGGTTAAACCCGTGCCACAGGGACAGATCTGAACCTTCGGCGCTGTAGAGACGGTCTAAATGCTGGTTGATGGGGTTCGACATGAACTTCGGGAAGAGGCCGAAAAACACGGTTAGCGCCGTCAAGACAGTTGGTGCAATCCACAAGATTGGTTCAATCTTGTGCATCTTCTCCACGGCTTCAGAGGTTGCGCCATTCTTGGTGGCAAACGCTCCCCACAAAAAGCGCAGGGCATAAGCCATGGTAAAGACCGAACCCAGAATGATTGCGATGAGCATCAAATTGCGGGGCATACCAATGAGCAGTGGCTCGTTCATCACCGAATCAATGACGGCTTCTTTGGTGACAAAGCCAAAGAGCGGCGGGATGCCCGCCATGGACAAAGCGGAGAGAATTGCCAGACCAAAGATGAAAGGCTCTTTGCGCGCGAGACCCGAAAGCTTTGGAATTTCACGGGTTCCCGTGGCGTGGTCAATGGCTCCGACAATCATAAACAGCGTTGCCTTGAACAACGAGTGCGCAAAGGTCAAGGCCAGTCCAGCCAGCATGGCTTCGCGGGAGCCCACGGCCATAATGGAGATGATAAAGCCCAGCTGGGAGACAGTACCGTAAGCCAGTACCAGTTTGAGGTCGATCTGTTTCAGCGCCATCCAGCCGCCCATTAACATGGTGGCTAAGCCAATGGGGATGACCACCAAGTGCCAGGCAGAGACGCCGTTGAATTCCGGGGCAAGACGTGCAACCAGGTAAATACCGGCCTTGACCATGGCAGCGGAGTGCAAGTATGCCGAAACCGGAGTCGGGGCAGCCATTGCGCCGGGCAGCCAGAAGTGGAAGGGGATATTCGCGGACTTGGTCAGCGCACCGGCCAGAATCAGACACAGCGCCACGGTGACATATGGGGTTTGGGCCCAACCGTCGTATTCCGTGATTTGGCTAAAGTTCCAGACACCAGTTTGACGGCCCAAGATGATGATGCCGACCAGCATGGCCAGACCACCTGCAGCAGTGACCATCAGCGCCTGGGTGGCAGAGCGTCGCGAGGATGCGCGCTCACCGTAGTACGCCACCAAGAGGAAGGACAATACCGAGGTGATTTCCCAAAAGACGTACATCAACAGCAGGGAATCAGAGATGACCAGGCCATACATCGCGGTGGCAAAGCCGATCATTTCCGCACCGAAGAGGTTCAGGCGCCGGGGGACGGAATCAAAATAGCCCCAACAATAAACTAGAACCAGCGCGCCGACTCCTAAGATGATGAGGGAGAAAAGCGCAGCTAGACCGTCGAGGCGAAAGTCTAGGTTGAGGTGCGCAGCCGGCATCCATTCGATGCTGGCCTTATGGTCTAAGTTGCCTTGGACCAGCTGTTGCACAACCCAGATAAAGCCTCCCCCTGGCACGAGTGCGAGGATTCCGAAGGCAGGCCGACCGAGCGTGTGGATCAAAAAAGGTGCACACAGCGTCGCGGCAATTAGAGCTAACAGCAATATCAGCACAGTATTCGGTGCTCTCCTACTTTAGTTAGCGAAGCAATAGAGCTCCTTAAAACGGACAGGGTAGGGGCCATAGGTTTTCGTTTATCGACTTTCAACCCGCGCTGTCCCAGCGGCGGCAAAGCAACCTTTTTGAAATAGTGCTGTTTCACCTTGAATTACTGCAACATCTAAGGAATCACCAACATGGACTTGTGCATCTCGTGACGAGGGTTACTCAAGGAAACATGTTGAGGCGGCGTCGATAGAAAACGGCGCGGCCAACACAGCCAATAGTAGCGTGACGTGGGCTAGTTTGAAAGATAACTTAAAAATATTCAGTATTATATGGAGCACGTGCGGACTTTCTGTCGATCAACAGTTGACGTGATGTTGCTGTGATCATGCTGTGCGCTGGTTCGTTGTGGATGTCTGAGGGCTTTTAGGGATGCGGATCAGGGCTTTTCGATGGCCCATTCGCCCCTTTTGTAATCTTTGCCACTGCATGGAGCAGTGGGTGGCTAGTGGAAGCGCGTGAGAAATAACGCCTCGGTTTGCACCATGTGCTCAATTTCTGTGGGGTCGACGGATTCTTGTGGGGAGTGAATGGCAGAGGTCAAATCAGCTGCGCCGAAAAGGGCTATCTCTGAGTCGGGGAAAGCTTCGTGTAGCTCCACCGTCAAGGGGATGGAACCGCCGGTGCCGATTTCGCTGGCATCCATGCCGTAGGCATCGGACATGCACTCGCGCAAGAGGTTGAGAATCTCCCCATCTTCATCGGCAGCATAGGAGCGGTTGATGGCTAAGATTTCGGCATCGACCTGCGCGCCCCATGGCGTGTGCTTTTGCAGGTGTTCGATAAGTAGTTTCGCAGTTTTGGCGGTGGTGATGCGCTTGCCGGCGCTATTGCGTTGCCGTGGTGGCACACGCAGGTTCAAGTGTGCCTGGGCGGTGGCGGGGACGGCGTTGATGGCGTCTTCGACGGGTGTGGAAGAAAACCCGGTAATAGAAACCGCTGGGCGTGCCCAGATGAAACTCGCGATATCTCCCTCGGGCAATTCGGTCCCGTCGAGCATGCCGGTATCTGCGCGGAATTTTTCTTCAGGGTATTCTTCACCGTCCCACTCGCCGGTGCAGTCTACGCCATCGATGACGCAGCGGCCTTCTTCATCGCGGACGGAATCGAGGGTGCGAATGAGTGCTGCGACGGCGTCGACAGCAGCGCCACCGAATTTGCCGGAGTGCACAGGCGCTTCCATGGTTTCGCAGTGCACGCGGATTTGCGCCGATCCGCGTTGCAAGGTGACTATCGATGGCACCCCAGGCTCCGTATTGCCGGTATCGACGACGAAGATGGCTTCAGCCTCGAAAAGTTCTGGGCGCTCTTCTAAAAGGTGCTTGAGGCCGAGTCCGCCGTTTTCTTCCGAGCCTTCAATGACGAATTTGATAGTCGGTAGGTTAGGTTCGTCCTTGATGAGGCGCAGAACTTCCAGGTGCATGGCGATGTGCCCTTTGCAGTCCGCGGTTCCGCGTCCCCACCACCTTCCGTCTTTTTCGGTTATTTCTAAAGGCTCGTGGTCCCAGTCTTCGCGTGGACCTAAAGGCACAATGTCATGGTGGGCATAGAGCAACACCGTGCGCTCATTGGCTGGGTCACCGGGTATCTCGCCGAGGATAGCTAGGGATTTATCAATCCCTTCGATGATCTGGGTTGTGGCGCCGACTTTGACAAACGCATCGTGTACCCACTGCGCGCAGGCTTCATAGTGCGCGCGCAGTGAGGAGTTCACATGTACGGACTCGAAGGCAACCATCTGCGAGAGGTCATCAAAGATACGTTGTCTGGAGGGGCTAAACATAAAAATAGCTTAGCCCCAATAAATGTGGCCAAGCTAGAAAGACCCTTATACGTAGGTACTGTAATTGCTGCTGTAACTACAGGTAGCGCTGCAAAAATAGTGCTTCGGCAATAGCGATATGTTCAATCTCTGATGGATCGACGGATTCATTAGGAGAGTGGATAGCGCATAGTGGCTCTTCGACACCGAACAGTGCAATCTCTGCATTCGGGTGTGCATCTTGGAGCTCGACCGTCAGCGGAATAGAACCGCCCATGCCGGTGGTCGTGGTTTCTTTGCCATAAGAATCAGCCAGGCACTGCTCGAGAACCTTCAGCGCAGGCTTGGTGAGGTCAGTTTCGAAGCCGCGTGCAGCTTCGATAATCTCAGCGGTGATGTGTGCGCCGAAAGGAGTGTGTGCCTTTAGGTGTGCAACAACAGCTTCGGCAATTTCCTGTGGGTCGGAGGCTGCGGGCACGCGTACATTGAGCAATGCTTCCGCTGTTGCAGGCACTGCATTGACCGCTTGGTCAACAGGTGTGGAGGTAAAACCGGTGACGGTGACCGAAGGACGCGCCCAGACCAAGTCGCCAGGATTGGTGTTTTCATCGCCGGCAATTTCTGTGCCTTCCAGCAAACGGGCATCTTTACGGAATTCTTCAGCTGGGTAAGGACGACCCTCCCACTTAGCTGCGGAATCGGTGCCGTCGATAACGGTGGCACCGGAGGCATCGTAAAGCGAATCTAGCGTGCGCATCAACGCCTTAACTGCATCTGGTGCTGCACCACCGAACTGGCCGGAGTGTGCGGGGCTCGAGAGCGTATCCATCTGCACGCGAACCTGGGCCGAGCCACGCAGAGAAGACGTCAAGGTCGGCTCACCCACGGCCCAGTTGCCACAATCGGCAATCAAGATGGCATCGGCAGCAAATGCTTCTGGGCTTTGTGTAATCAACTTGGATAGGCCAGCGCCGCCCATTTCTTCGGAGCCTTCAATAAGCACCTTGATATTAAGGTCTGAACCGCCTGCTTCATTTAGCGCGCGCAACGCGGCTAGGTGCATAATCACATTGCCCTTGCAGTCTGCTGCACCGCGGGCATACCAACGGCCATCGCGCTCAGTGAGGGTAAACGGATCAGATTCCCACTTATCGAGGTCACCTGCCGGAACCACGTCATAGTGCGAATAGAGAAGGACAGTCTTGGCGCCTTCCTTGCCGGCGCGGGTGCCCAGAAGCGTGACGGAGCCATCTTCGGTAACGTGTTCTTCTACCTCAAGACCTGCTTCTTGCAGGGCCGTGGAAACCCACGTCTTCGCGCCGTCCATCTGGTCTTTGAGTTCGGCAAAAGTGTGAACCGAATTGAAACTAACAAGTTCAGATAATTGGGCGAAGATTTTCTCGCGATCGCCTTGAATAATTTCCTTAATATCAGTCATGTTCCCCAACTTACACCGCGGGCTTGTTCCATTACATGGAACGACCAAGAATGGCAGGGAATGCGACGAAATTGACTGTGTCGGGAGCTTCTGATCCGATGCTGCCAACCAGGAGAGAAAATAATGACATGTGCAGCCACGCTGGTGAGCTGGAGATTTATGATCGCCAGTACCTTTTTTCTTGCACTCGAGGGGGCTGAGTGCCAGAATGGTTGCTGACACCAGGTTGAGGTTGGTACGCACTCACCAATCCTGCCGTCGCGGGCGCCTGCGTGGAACATAAACCTTGAGTGAAACCCAATCTAGGAGATTAAAACACTATGGCAAAGATTATTGCCTTCGATGAAGAGGCACGTCGTGGTCTTGAGAGTGGTCTTAACACTCTGGCAGATGCAGTAAAGGTGACACTTGGACCAAAGGGACGCAACGTCGTTTTGGAGAAGAGCTGGGGCGCTCCAACCATTACTAATGACGGTGTTTCCATCGCTCGCGAAATTGAGCTCGAGGATCCATACGAAAAGATCGGCGCTGAGCTGGTTAAGGAAGTTGCGAAGAAGACCGATGACGTCGCTGGCGACGGCACTACCACCGCAACCGTTCTGGCTCAGGCTCTGGTTCGCGAAGGTCTGCGCAACGTAGCTGCTGGCTCTAACCCAATGGGCATCAAGCGCGGCATTGAAGCAGCAACCAAGACTGTTGTTGAAGCTCTTCTGGCTTCCGCTAAGGAAATTGAAACCCAGGAGCAGATCGCTACCACCGCTGGTATTTCCGCAGCGGACCCAGCAATTGGCGAGAAGATCGCTGAAGCTATGTACACCGTCGGTAACGGCGCTGTAAACAAGGACTCCGTTATCACCGTTGAAGAGTCCAACACCTTTGGTGTTGACCTTGAGGTTACCGAGGGTATGCGCTTCGACAAGGGCTACATCTCCGGCTACTTCGCAACTGACGTTGAGCGTCAGGAAGCAGTCCTCGAAGACCCATACATCCTGCTGGTCTCCTCCAAGATCGCTAACATCAAGGACCTCGTTCCACTTTTGGAGAAGGTCATGCAGTCCGGCAAGCCACTTTTGATCATCGCTGAAGATGTCGAGGGCGAAGCACTGTCCACCCTAGTTGTTAACAAGATCCGCGGCACCTTCAAGTCCGTTGCTGTTAAGGCACCTGGCTTCGGCGACCGCCGCAAGGCAACCCTGCAGGATATGGCTATCTTGACCGGCGGCCAGGTCATCTCTGAAGAGGTTGGCCTGTCCCTAGAGACCGCTGACCTGCCATTGCTGGGTCAGGCACGCAAGGTTGTTGTCACCAAGGATGAAACCACTATCGTTCAGGGTGCTGGCTCCCAGGAGCAGATCGATGGCCGCATCAAGCAAATCCGCGCTGAGATCGACAACTCCGATTCCGATTACGACCGTGAGAAGCTGCAGGAGCGCTTGGCTAAGCTCTCCGGCGGTGTCGCAGTCCTGAAGGTTGGCGCTGCAACTGAGGTTGAACTCAAGGAGCGCAAGCACCGCATTGAGGACGCAGTCCGCAACGCAAAGGCTGCTGTTGAAGAGGGCATCGTTGCTGGCGGTGGCGTAGCGCTGCTGCAGGCTGCTGCTGCTCTGGACTCCCTCGAGCTGACCGGTGATGAGGCAACCGGTGCGAACATCGTTCGCTCCGCACTGTCCGCTCCACTGAAGCAGATTGCTTTCAACGCTGGTCTCGAGCCAGGCGTTGTTGCTGACAAGGTTGCGTCCCTGCCTGACGGCCAGGGCCTGAACGCTCAGACCGGTGAGTACGTTGACCTGATGGAAGCTGGCATCAACGACCCAGTTAAGGTCACCCGCTCTGCTCTGCAGAACGCTACCTCGATTGCTGCACTGTTCCTCACCACTGAGGCAGTCGTTGCTGACAAGCCAGAGCCGAACGCTCCAGCTATGCCAGACGCTGACGCAATGGGCGGCATGGGCTTCTAAGTCCATCCCCGCTATAAACGCGGCACAGCGCTTTTAGCGCTTGTTTAAAAGCCCACCGTTTCCTCTTCTCGGGAGCGGTGGGCTTTGTCGTGCCGACTGAAGCGCAGAAAGGGCACAGGCATCAGTGTCAGGATCGTCACCATCTCAAATTGGTAACGAAATGTAGATTTGCCCCCAAAACTAGCTAACTGTCGCGTATCAATTAAAGATACAAACCTATTCCAAGCCCCAAGTTTCCCATAAGCTTTCAATCAATTTTCGCTACCTCTGGCGGGTTGAAGATTTGAAGTGGGCTTAAACTAGCCCCGAATTTGGGTAGTGGTGCCTTGATTCTTGAAAATTGTTGACCAAAATTTCCGGCACTTAACGGCCGTCTGTCAATAGTTTAAGCGTAAACCATTATTTACCTTGGTAAATTCTGCGAAACTCCACGTAAACACCATATTAAAACCGCAGTTCAGGATCTCAACTTTATGCCCAGTAATTACTGTCAGTTAAGCTTCCGAAGGAAGGTAAGGCTGCCTTTAGTGTCCCGGGTTATTTTTGTTAAAAACTTTTTTCTGTTTTGCCCTTGAAAAGTGACCCAATTGTGACAAGATACATGGAGTGACGCCCGATAGGGTGTCTGCAAATCCGCAAACACCTCCGGGCAAGAGTCCGGACTTCACATAGGAGACACACATGGATCTGTCTTTCGTCAAGGAACAGCTCGAAACCTTCGCTACCTTCGCAGGCGCTATCGGTGACTTCCTGCAAAAGCCTGCTGAGATTCTTCAGCTCGTATTTGGCTGGTTGGGTGACGGCTACACGGTTGGTGAGGGCGAGGACGCTGTAACCCACACTATCGACAGCGACCTAGAACTTACCTCTAGCTTGCTTGGTTCCTCCAAGGACTCCGAGTAATTCAGTTGCCGCTCAGGCACAAATGATTTTGTTCTTTCTCAGCGCATGGTATGAAACTTAGCGCACTACACCCTTAAAGGAGTACAACAATGGAATTTCTTCAAACTTGGGACACCCTGTCCTCTGACGGCGTAATCGGTTCCCTCATCGCAATCTTGGAACCAGCTGGCGCGTGGGCTAGCGCCGCTGCTAAGCTCATCGGCTTGGTTTCCTAGTAGTAGCCTGTAGCTACTGACTTTGTAGTAGCTAACCCGAAGCCCCTGCTTTTGAGCGGGGGCTTTGTTGATCAAACTTAGCGATAAAAATAGATAGCTCACCGCGCCGGAAGTACTTTTAGCGATTAAACTAGCAGCATGGCTGATATTAAAGATGATAAATTACCAGTAATCGATCTGGCAAAGACAGACGGTTATGTAGTTGACGACTCGGACGAGGATGATCCGAACCTGATCATGCCGGATGGCTCCGCCGTGCAAACCTGGCGTGAGAACTACCCTTATGAAGAGCGCATGTCGCGTGAGGAGTACGAAGTTACTAAACGTGCTCTTCAAATTGAGCTGTTGAAGTGGCAGAACTGGACCAAGGAGACAGGACAGCGCCACATCATCTTGTTTGAAGGCCGTGACGCCGCCGGTAAGGGCGGAACTATCAAGCGCTTTAATGAGCACCTTAATCCGCGTGGTGCGCGCACGGTGGCCTTAGAAAAGCCATCGCCGCGCGAATCTACGTCGTGGTACTTCCAGCGCTACATTAAGCACTTGCCAGCCGGCGGAGAAATCGTATTCTTCGACCGCTCTTGGTACAACCGCTCTGGCGTTGAGCGTGTCATGGGCTTTTGCACCGAGTCACAGCACGCGGAATTCTTGCGTGAAGTACCGATGCTAGAAAATATGCTCTTAGGATCTGGAATCTCCCTGACAAAGCTGTGGTTCTCTGTCACTCGTAAAGAACAGCGCACGCGCTTCGCTATCCGCCAGATTGACCCGGTGCGTCAATGGAAGCTATCTCCTATGGACTTGGCATCTTTGGATAAGTGGGATGACTACACCCGCGCCAAAGAGGAGCAATTCCGTTACACGGATACGGATGAGTCTCCGTGGATTACGATCAAGTCGAATGACAAGAAACGCGCTCGTATTAATGCGATGCGCTATGTCTTAAGCAAGTTTGAATACACCAATAAAGACCATGCGGTCGTGGGGGAGCCTGACGAGAATATCGTCAAGCGTGGCCGTAACCAGATTGGTGATTAATACGGGCTTAGTGTCAGTCAAAGAAAAGTGATGGTCGCTGCGAATCTTCGCAGCGACCATCACTTTTTAGAACTTGGGGAAACTAGCGGGCTGTCACCTTGCCAAACAGTCGCGCAACTGGTGCCAGCACCATTGGCCGCGCGGCAATCCATGCTGCGGCAATGACAACCAATGCACCCAAGAAGATAAAGAACCCTGTCCAGTTGTTCGCATAAACGGTTGGGTCGACATCGCCTTGTGCTGCAAACATTGAGTTGAGGTTTCGTAGCATTCCGGTGCTAATGACAAGGACTACGTGAATCACGATAAAGATGACGAAGTAGAGCATCACCGGTAGGTGAATCTTGCGTGCCACCGGAGCTGGGTAGAACTGGGATGCCTTTGTCCACTTCTTTGACCAGAAGCTGCTGAGTCGGAAACCAGAGATGATAGCCAGGGGAGCAGCGATAAAAATCGTGACAAAGTACGACAGCAACTGAAGCGCGTTGTAATTGACCCAGCCATTTTCAGTTGGCCAATCTAAGGTCAGATACTGCAGACCGGCCGATAGGGCGTTCGGAAACACATCCCAACTGGTTGGAACAACACGCATCCAGTGACCAGTAACAAACAGCAGAATGATGAAAATTAGACCGTTGACAACCCAAAGGATATCCAGCGAGAGGTGGAACCACATGGTCAAGCTGATTTTCTTCTTCGACAGCTTCGGTGTGACATAAGCGCTTGGTTTGCGCTCGTACCGGATCTGCAGACCACTGCGAATAATCAGCACGATGAAGAAGAAGTTGAAGAAGTGCTGCCAGCTCATCCAAGCAGGGATGCCGACTGGCGCATCATCAGGCAGCGCCGTGTGTCCGGAGTAGCGGTTAAGGAAATCTGTACCCATCTCTGTCGTGAAGAAATACCTTGCCCCGAAAACTGCTAATGCAAGAAGAACTGCCAGGCCGATGATCACGAGGATTCCTCCGCCGATCCATTGTTTTAGCGTGAAGCGACCATAACTCTTGTCAGCGGCCTTCTTTGCCTCGGCGGGCTTTGCAGTCGACTTCGTTGCTGCTGGCTTTTGCGTTGCTGGAGCCGCTGGCTTGGAAGGCGCACTTGCTTGTGAGGCAGCCGGAGTGGAAGGTGCGTTGGGGCTACTCGGTGCCGCAGGGGCGGACGGTGAGCCGGGAACGCTCGGGGCAGCGGGAGCCCCCGGTGCCGCGGATGCAGGCGCTGCCGGTGGCGTCGGAGCAGCTGGTGCTTGGGGCGCACTCGGTGCGCCGGGCACAGGTGTGTCCGTACTAGTTGGAGGTGCGGGCGCAGCCGGCGCAGCAGGTGTTGCCGGTGCTTGTGGTGCAGCTGGAGCATTGGGGGCCGTCGGAGCAGCAGGTACATTTGGTGCGGCAGGTACAGCGGAGGCGTGCGCCGACGGAGCTTCCGGTGGTGTCGACGGTGTCGGAGCAGCTGGTGCTTGAGGCGCACTCGGTGCGCTGGGCACAGTAGGTGCCGTATTGCTTGGAGGTGCGGGCGCGGCAGGTACGGCCGATGCGGCAGATGTAGTTGGAGTGGTGGGAGCAGACGGAGCTGAAGGCACGTCAGCGGTGGGAGCAGGAGGGGCAGAAGGC
Source organism: Corynebacterium stationis (assembly GCF_001941345.1). NCBI lineage: Bacteria > Bacillati > Actinomycetota > Actinomycetes > Mycobacteriales > Corynebacteriaceae > Corynebacterium > Corynebacterium stationis. The sequence continues at coordinate 2,449,858 of NZ_CP009251.1, read as the reverse complement.
GGTGGTACGTTGCCTTCTTTATTAGGGAGGCCATCGTGAAGATTGCCGGTCATCTATTTGTCCCTTCTACGCTCACTCACGTCACCCAGACTGCAATTTATCTGGAAGTAATCATCAGTCCTATTGTCTGTGACGAATGCACGGCATCCAAATGGAGAGCCGAATTACCAAAAGTATGCAGGTCTGACTGTGAACTTATTTGGTGGGCAGGAAGGAGAACTTTGACGTACTTGTGCTAACGCATTCCCATGCGGATGGCGCCGTCTAGGCGAATGGTTTCCCCGTTGAGCATCGGATTGCGGATGATGGATTCCACCAACTGAGCGTATTCAGTGGGCTTTCCCAAACGTGCAGGGTGCGGAACTTGCTTACCTAAAGAGTCTTTAACCTCGTCGGACATAGTCGCCACCATGGGCGTTTCAAAAGTGCCGGGTGCGATGGCAACAACCCGAATGAGCGAACGCGCAAGGTCACGCGCAACAGGCAGAGTCAATCCAGCAATGCCAGCCTTTGAGGCAGCGTAAGCAGCTTGCCCCATTTGACCGTCGAATGCTGCGACCGATGCCGTGTTAACAATCACGCCGCGTTCTTCGCCATCGGCAGGATTATCCAGCATTGCTTGGGCACTCAAGCGGATAACATTAAAAGTGCCATTCAGATTTACGTCGACGACCTTGGTGAAATCTTCGAAGGGAAATGGGCCTTTAGAACCCGCAGTCTTAAATCCATTAAGCATTCCAGCGCAGTTGACTACGATAGCCAGGTCGTGGTTTTCATTCGCGATATCAACAGCGCGCTGCACCTCGTCCTCGCTGGTGACATCGGCAGGCGCGAAGACAACATCTCCTTCAATGTCATTGAGAAGGCTTTGATCGGCGCTCGGCAGGTCGATTACCACAACACGGGCGCCCGCAAGTGCCAGCATGGTTGTGGTGGCAAGCCCGAGCCCGGAAGCGCCACCGGTTACTAGTGCGGTCTTTGCAGAGATATCCATGATTTATCCTTTTCCAACTGAAGATTTGCGTACATGGCCTTGCCCGCTGCCGAGAGCTGCGAGCACTCCGGCAGTAATAGGTACGGGATTTGGTAAAGCTGTGACGCCCTTGCAAGGCAGAAGTTGTTTCGCCATACTGCTCCTCTCATCCACCAGAAGGTGATGTGGATTACTGTAAAGGCGCGCCCCTGGGGAATCTAGGAATCTGTGAAAGTTCGCGATCTGAGCCGGTAAATATGCAGGCCACGTGGGGGTGAACGACATTTTTGCCGAAACGAAAACGCCACACTGTCGAGCTCTACCCGATTAATTCACGGGTTCAATCGGATTACCTTGCCAGGTGGTGTGACCCGGAACTTGGTCCCCGCGCATTACCAAAGAGCCAGGAGCAACCGTCGCGCCGGCATGAATACGAGCTGCTGGCAGTGCGACCGAGTGCGCGGCCAAGGTAGCTCCGTCATCAACGGTGACGGTGTCCAAGCTCATCACGCGGTCCTGGAAAAGGTGCGTTTGCACGACCGTGCCCGGTCCCACCGTGGCACCGGCACCAATGTGACACAGGTCCGTTTCGGGGAACCAATAAGACTCAATCCAGGCGCCGCGGCCGATCTTAACGCCGAGTAATCGCAGGGAAGTATTAAGTTCTGCAGTACCCATGGAGTGGTTGAAAAACCACGGTGCGGCGACGGTTTCCACAAAGGCATCTTGGAGTTCATTAAGCCATACGAATGCCGACCACAATGGGTGGTCCGCTGCCTTATGCTTACCCACGCAAACCCACTTGACCACGATTGTTACCGTCACGGCGATGATGCCAGCGGCAATAAGCACCAGACCAGAAAGCAGCCAGGTCAGGCCAAAACCAACGGAATTGAGCAAGATGACCATGGTGCTCAGCACCGCGGCAAGTAGCATGGCAGAGGCAGCAGAAGCCAATAGGCGCAGAGTTTCCACCACACCGCGAGCGACCTTTGCACGCAGTGGCGGGTTGTAGGTCAAAGACTCGCCTTCGCCTACCGATGCTTCCACACGGCGCATACGCTCTGGTGGGGATCCCCACCAGTTCGCACCTGACTTAGTCTTCTTTGGTGTCGAAGACAGAACTGCCACCAGGGAGTTCTTTGCCAGCTTGCGCCCTGGTGCCGTAATGCCAGAGTTACCAACGAAGGAACGCTTGCCCACTTTGGTAAGTCCGGAGGACATCCAGCCGCCGCCGAGTTCATAGCCGCCGATAAGCGTGTCATCGGCAAGGAAAGCGCCGTCTTTAACTTCGGTGAATTTCGGAACCATCACGGCAGTGGAAATTTCTACATCCTTGCCAATTGTCGCGCCCAAAGAACGCAGCCACAGCGGGGTGAGTTGACCGGCATAGAGTGGGAAGAGGTAGGTGCGGGCATCGTCCATCAGCTTTTCGATGGCCCAAATTCTCCAACCACGCGCAGAACGAACCGGAAAGACTCCCGGCTGCAGCCCGATCGATAAAATGCGCACGCCGAGCCAGGTCTGCACCATGTAGAAGGCGAAGGCCGCAAGCGCGCCGACAGGGGCAAAGAGCACCGCGCCGACAAACCCATTGCCATCGGTGAGCTGAACTAAAGAGATGATGACAAAAGCTGCGAGTGCAATCGCTACCAAAGGCTGAGCCGCGAGCAGCATAGAGGTTGCACCGTAAATAGGTACCCACCAAGTGCGACGGGCAGGTGCGTGGTCCGGGAAGCGGTGCTTAGAACGGCCCACCTTCTTCGCAGGAGAGCCCGACCAGCGTGCGTGCGCTTTGACTTTCTTCTCACCAGTGACGGTAGAGCCAGCTTCGATGTGGGCTTCCTCGCCGATGACTGTGCCCGGCATCAAGTGCGAGCGCGCACCAATGCGCGCGCCGGCTCGAACCTCAATGGCACCGACGCGCAAGATATCGCCGTCAAGCCAGTAGCCAGCTAAGTCGACTTCCGGTTCGATTGCGCAGTGCTCGCCCAAAGTCAATAGGCCTGTGACCGGTGGGAGTGAGTGTAAGTCAACGGATTTGCCAACTTTTACGCCTAATAGGCGTGCATAGGTTAAAACCCAGGTGGCACCCGCAATAGCGCGGGCGCCCGAGGCATCGCTCCAGCGTTCTGCCGCCCAGATACGCATGTGCACGGAGCCGCCGCGTGGATAATTGCCAGGCGTAATCCCAGCGGTAAGTAACCGTGCGCCGAACGCTCCGATTGGAATGCGACCCAAGGGGGATGCAAAGACAAGGAGGAATACGATAACCAGCGGCCAGGAAGTATGCGGGGCAAAATCCACGCCGAGCGCAGCGGCAATATTAGAACCGAAGAGCAGCCAGGCTAACCAATTGGTTGCAGTCAAAGTCATCGTCGGCAGCTGCCATAAAAACTGCAGCAAACGTGTGCCGGCGCCGACGGGTTTTACGTGGCGCTCTTTCACATTTTGTGCCGACGGTGCTGTGGCATCAATGATTTCTGCCAATGAGCCAAGGCGTGGATGATCGTAAAGATCACGCACCGCAACGGTAGGAAAGCGCTCACGGATGCGACCCACTAAAGTCGCGGCCGCTAGTGAAGTACCGCCGAGGGTGAAGAAATCGGCATCTTCGTCTTCAACGGAGACTCCCAAAACATCAACAAAGAGTTGGGCAAGCCATTCTTCAGTCTCACTGAGACCTACTGCTTCGATACCAACACCAGGTAGTGGCCACGGCAGAGCTTTTTTATCAACCTTGCCGGAGGTACGAATCGGGAGCTCATCCATCACGCAAATGCGTGGAACCAATGCAGCAGGCATGGTTTCAGCCAGGCGTTCTTTGGCTGCCCGGTGGTCAAAGCCTGCCTCGGGGTCTTCCAAAGAGACATAGCCGACAAGCACCGATTCCCCAGCGGCAGTCTTGTTGACCGCGACAGCGGAGTTGTAGACGTTCGGCAAGGCAGCGACGTTGGCTTCGACCTCACCGAGCTCAATGCGGCGGCCACCGATTTTGACCTGTTCATCGACACGCCCGACAAAGTACAGACCATCTTCTTCCAAGCGCACATGGTCGCCGGTGCGGTAGGCACGCTCCCACCCGACAGAAGGCAGCGGTGCATATTTTTCCGCGTCCTTTTCGGCATCGAGGTAGCGGGCAAGACCCACGCCGCCGATGACGAGTTCGCCGACTTCGCCAGGGCGAACAGGGTTCTCCTCACTATCGATGACAACAAGGTCCCAACCATTAAGCGGCAGGCCAATGGATACAGGGTGGCCGGGTTGCAGCATGGCTGCTGAGGCGACAACCGTTGCTTCGGTCGGACCGTAGGTGTTCCACATTTCCCGGTCCGAGGTAGCTAAGCGGTTGACGAGTTCTTGAGAACACGCCTCGCCGCCGACGATAAGCAGGCGGACATTATCCAAAGCTTCTGCTGGCCACAAGCCTGCCAAGGTTGGGACGGTGGAGACCACAGTGATGTCTCGGCGAATCAGCCACGGGCCAAGATCCATGCCCGAGCGCACCAAAGCGCGTGGGGCAGGAACCAAGCACGCTCCGTGGCCCCAGGCCAGCCACATTTCCTCACAGGAGGCATCGAAAGCCACAGACAATCCCGCAAGCACGCGGTCTTCAGGTCCGAGGGGATTATCCTGCAAAAATAAGGCTGCCTCGGCATCAACAAAGGCAGCAGCGGAGCGGTGAGTAACCGCAACGCCTTTGGGCTTGCCCGTGGAGCCGGAGGTGAAAATGATCCACGCGGTATCTTCTAGATGCGGTTCATCTTGGTCAACGCCGGTGGAAGGGTTGAGCTTGCGAAAGCCCTCGTCGGTGAAAATGCCGTTGATCCCTGCTTCACCGAAGACCATCTCGGCACGCTCATCGGGATCGTCGGCATCGACAGGCACGTAGGCAGCACCTGCGGCAAGGGTTGCCAAAATCGCAAGGTAGAGATCGCGCTGGCCAGAGCTCATGCGGATGCCGATGTGGTCACCGCGCATTACTCCATGCTGGCGTAAATCAGCTGCCCAGGCTTCCACATCTTGGATGAGCTCGGCATAGGTCAAAATTTCGCCGTCATCGATGGCGGCGGCTTCGGGATACTGCGCAGCAGAAGCGCGCACTACATCCCAGAGGGTTCGAGGGGCGGGAGCTTTGTCTTGTAGGAGGTACTGGTCCGGAATAGTGGCCAGGGGGTCGCTCATTTCTTATTGGCCCTCATCTTCTGAGTCGGCATCAATAATGACCTGCGCCAGTTTACGCAAATGCTTCAGCTGCTTCGAGGTGGAATCATTCAAAGCCTCATCCTCAGCAGCAACAACCAGCTCGGCGAGCTCTCCTTGGGTCTTGGTGCCCTTCTTTGTGGAAGCCACAATCTGACGGCGGCGGTCTTTCGGGTCGCGCTCACGCTTGGCCCAGCCACGCTTTTCCAGTGCGTCAATCAAACGCACCATATCGGAGGCATCGATAGCTAGCGTTTCAGAAAGAAACGACTGGGAGGCAGCGTCTTCTTCCACCAAGCAGGTTAGAACCCAGAACTCACGGATGGTGGTCTTATGCGCAGCAAGGGCAGCGTCGACGCAATCGCGGGTGCGGCGGCGCAGGCGTTCTAATTGAAAAGATGGGGATTGCAGCAGTGAAGTTGGCACTGCGTGGGAATTAGTGGAACTCATAAGACGATAGTAGCGCCCCTACCATTCGTTGTCTAAATGATTGTGGTTGTCCACTAATTGTTTTAGGTGCTTAGCTGGGCGTTTCCATCGGTAAGCCCTGATCGCGCCATGCATCGGTGCCGCCGGCGACGTTGATGACATTGTCCCAACCCAAAGCATTTTCGAGGTAGCCACAGACCTGCATGGAACGCCCACCTGCTTTGCAGATGACGTAGATATCTTTGTCCGGGTCAATTTCCTTGTAGCGCTCGGGGATATCTCCCATGGGAATGTGGATGACGCCCTGGGCGCGGTCGATTGCGTATTCGTCGTCCTCGCGGACATCGATTAGCTGTGCGTTGGCGGGAACATCTTTTGGTGATACCTCATACATGTCCACCATCTTACGTTTGTTTTGCCCAGAGATCGCAAGACCCGGGTAGCAATTCAACCGTTAAATAAGCGGTCGTGCTACCCGGGTGCAAAGTAAGTACTTACTTTGTAGATGTTTGCGACTAGTTACCGAAGCGCTCGATGGCTTCCTTGTGGATTTCTTCTGCTTCAGCCTTGTCGCCCCAGCCGGAACCGGTTACTTCCTTGTTTGGCTCGAGGTCCTTGTAGCGGGTGAAGAAGTGCTCGATTTCATCCTTGATGTGCTGCTCAACATCGCCGATGTCCTGGTAGCGCTCGGAACGTGGGTCGTCGACAACGCACAGCAACTTGTCGTCTCCGCCAGCTTCATCGGTCATCTTGAAGACGCCGAGGATGCGAGCCTTCACAACTACACCTGGGAAGACAGACTCTGGCAGCAGAACCAGTGCGTCTAGTGGGTCGCCGTCTTCGCCCAAGGTGTGGTCAATGAAGCCATAGTCTGCTGGGTAAGCCATTGGGGTAAACAGGTAACGGTCCAGGTAGACCTTGCCGGTTTCATGATCGATCTCGTACTTATTACGCGAACCCTTTGGGATTTCAATGGTTACTTCAACGCTCACGATTGACGCGTCCTTTCCTTGTATACGTTGTAAATTCCCGACGGCGGCTACCAGTGGTGGTAGTTGCTCTACCGTGGGAGGAGACAGTACTTGCCATAGTCTACCTTTTGCCGCCCTGTAAGTTGCCGCGCGCTAGGCTAAAGGGCGATGAAAGCTAAACACGTCGCCTGGATTGCAGTAACAATTATCACCGCCGCAGCTGTCGGTTCGACCGCGGCGCTGGGAGTTGCTGTGCATCAGGAGTACAGCGAGCTGGATCATGGCCAGGCTCCGCAGTCGCCCGAGGTAAGTCAGTTGGTGCAGCCGCAACAGCGACAAGCGGTGGACACCGCGGATATGCCCGCGCGTTTAGATGAGATGGCACAAAGCCCAGCGCTGCCGACCTTGGGCGCACAAGTCATCAACACCTCAACGGGGGAAGTGCTGTGGGAGCATGATTCACAAGAGGCGTTGATTCCGGCATCGTCGACCAAGGTCTTAACCGCGGCAGCTGCCGCATTGCTTATCGATGACAACGAGAAGCTGAAAACCGAAGTCCTGCACACCCCGGGCAGTAATACGGTGGTTATTAAGGCCGCCGGTGATGTGTGGATGACTGCTGAGCAAATGGATGAGCTGGCCGAAGAAATTCAATCCAGCGGTGCAGGCGCAGACGGTATAGATACTGTCTTGATTGACACCAGCATTTGGTCCGGCGATGACCAGGCACCTGGCTGGGATCCGAGCAATGTGGATGGCGGCTTCGTTGCACCTATGCAGCCAGCGATGTTGTACGGCGGTCGTTTAGGCGATACGGAAGGTGATGTGCCGCGCTCACACACTCCAGCTGTGGATGTGGCCAGCGCGCTCGCTGAGCGTATCGATGCCCCCAATGTCGGCACGGGCGAAGTTCCCGAAGGTGCTGAACCTATTGCTGCCGTGGAATCCGAACCTTTTGGCATTCGTGCTGAACAAATGATGAAGCACTCTGACAATGTCATGGCTGAAGCTATCGCTCGTGAGCTTGCTCGAGCCGCTGGTGCTGAGCCGAGCTTTGAGGGTGCTACCAAAGCAACCTTAAAGACTCTTTCGGATGCCTCCTTCAATACTGAGGGCATCACGATTATGGACAATTCGGGGCTGTCGAAAGATAACCGCATCACCGCGGACTTGCTTACGCGCATCATTGCTGATGCTGCCGCGAATGAACCGCTGCGAGAAGTACTGGGATATCTTCCCGTGGCAGGCGGTGAAGGCACTTTGACTGACCGCTACGCAGACCTATCGGGCAAGGGCTTTGTGCGCGCAAAGACTGGCACTTTGACGGGCGTATCAGCACTAAGTGGAACCGCCTTGGGCGAATCCGGCACCGTGTATGCCTTTACCTTCTTAGTTAATGATGGCGATATCTTAGGTGCTCGTCAGGCTCAAGACGCCATGGCGAGTGTGCTGCGGGAGTACTAAGAACGTGTCTAGCGCACCTTTTTGGCCCCGGAAATCCCCGCACTTTCTGCAAGTGCGCGTCGCAGTCCGGCGCAGCCTTGATGACTTGGCATACCCCGAGGTCGTGTGCGTCGGGCTATCCGGCGGCGCAGATTCTTTAGCGCTGTGTGCAGCCTTATGCGCTGAAACCCGTGAAAGAGAGACGAGAGTTCTTGCGCTGTGCATCGATCATGGACTGCAGGAAGGATCACGTGAGGTCGCAGAAACCGCTGCCGCCCAGGCGCGACGCTGGGGTGCCGAGGCACAAGTGATTCCAGTGCACGTTGCACCTGATGCTGCCGATGGCATGGAAGCCGAAGCGCGCCGGGTTCGCTACGCGGCGTTTTCGGAATCCTCAAACGCCGTGCGGTCTGATCGGTCCACTGGGGATGAGCGTTTAGCGAATCCCCCCGCTGTGATGGTGGCGCACACCGCTGAAGATCAAGCTGAGACGCTGCTTTTGAGCGCGCTACGCGGGCATGCCAACTCCATGTCTTATGAAACCGAGATTGAAGGCGCGCGTATTGTGCGCCCGCTGCTACAGATTCGTCGGGCCAATACCCAAGGCGCATGTGCTGAACTGGAAGTGGAAGCTTGGCAGGATCCGCACAATGAGCGCGAAGAATTTCGTCGCGTGGCCATGCGCAAGCAGATTCTGCCAATGCTCTCAGAGATCATCGGCGGAGACGCCATCGCACCTTTGGCCGCAGCAGGAGATGATATCGCCGCCGATGAGGATTTCTTTGCCACCGTGATTTCAGAATATGAGAAGGGTGGTGGAAAAAGCATCGAAAAGAGCGAAGAGCTGGACTGCAACAACCTGAGCGCCCTTGCCCAACCTGTAAGAAAGCGAATAATTGCTCGCTGGTTAGTTGCCAAAGATATCTTCGTTTCGCGCGCCGGGCTCGCAGCAATTGACGCTTTATGCAGCGCCTGGAGCGGACAAGGCGGTGTAGCCGTGGGTGATGCGCACGCGAAAAACCCGGATAGTAGGTTGGAAGTCGTGCGAGATGGTGGCAAACTGAGACTATTGCGTTCTAACGCACCCTAAGCCACCTTAAAGGTCCTAAAACCGGCTCATTAGAAAGGGCGACCATGGCTCACAATGAAACTGCGCTAGTAGAATCCAAAGACTTTAACGTCCCACCACACCGTTATGGCAACGACGTTGAAGCAGTCCTGATTAGCGAGGAGAACCTCCAAGCAAGGATCCAGGAACTCGCGGACAAAGTCTCCAAAGACTACGCAGACACAGAAGAGGACCTGCTGCTCATCTGCGTACTCAAGGGCGCGGTTTACTTCCTTACCGACTTTGCGCGAGCACTGTCTATCCCTTCCCAGATTGAATTCATGGCTGTTTCCTCTTACGGAAACTCCACCTCATCGTCTGGCGTCGTACGCATTTTGAAGGACCTAGACCGCGAGATTGAAAACCGCGATGTGCTCATCGTGGAAGACATCATCGACTCCGGCCTGACCCTGTCCTGGTTGCTGCGCAACCTCAAGGGCCGTCACCCGAAGTCTTTGGAAGTTATTACTTTGCTGCGTAAGCCAGAAGTAGTCACCGCCAAGATTGACCTTTATGACGTGGGCTTTGACATCCCTAATGAATTCGCCATCGGCTACGGCCTGGATTATGCAGAGCGCTACCGCGACCTGCCATACATCGGCACTTTGCACCCAGACGTTTACTCCAACCACTAAACTGTAACGCTTGATGAAAAACTCTTCTTGGATTAAATACGGTGGCATCGCTGCAGTAGTACTTGTAGCGCTGTACATCTTCACCTTCTTCTCTGACGACACCCGCTCTTTCATGCGGGTGGATACCTCAATCGCTATTGAGCAGCTCAACAACCAAAACGTTGAGGAAGCTCAAATCGACGACCGCGAACAACAACTTCGCCTGACCTTGCGCGAGCCGATCACGGTCGAAGAGCAAGAAGGCGTCGAAGAAGTCATCGCGAAGTATCCAGCGCGGACCTCGCCAGAAATCTTTGACTCCGTGCGCAATTCTGGTGCCGAAAATTACCAGACCAACGTCACGCAAGACTCGATCTTCATGTCGATGTTCTCGTTCTTGCTGCCGATGTTGATCCTGTTCGCAGTACTGTTCTGGTTCATGTCGCGCATGCAATCCGGTGCCGGCGGAATGTTCGGCATCGGCGGTTCCAAGGCCAAGGAACTGACCAAAGACATGCCGACCAACACCTTTGAGGATGTTGCCGGCGCTGATGAAGCAGTTGATGAACTGCAAGAAATCAAGGACTTCCTTGAAGACCCAACGCGCTATCACGAACTCGGCGCAAAGATTCCACGCGGCGTGCTGCTCTATGGCCCTCCGGGTACAGGTAAGACTTTGCTGGCTCGCGCGGTTGCGGGCGAGGCAGGCGTTCCTTTCTACTCCATCTCCGGCTCGGACTTCGTAGAAATGTTCGTCGGTGTTGGTGCATCGCGCGTGCGTGACCTGTTTAAGCAGGCTAAGGAAAATAGCCCTTGTATTATCTTCGTGGACGAGATCGACGCGGTTGGTCGCCAGCGTGGATCCGGCACCGGTGGTGGACACGATGAGCGTGAGCAGACCCTCAACCAGCTGCTGGTAGAGATGGACGGCTTCGGCGATCGCGAAGGTGTTATCCTGATCGCTGCGACGAACCGCCCTGATATTTTGGACCCTGCGCTGTTGCGCCCAGGCCGTTTCGACCGGCAGATTCCTGTCACGCCGCCTGATTTGGCAGGCCGTGAGCAGATTCTGCGCGTGCACTCAAAGAACAAGCCTTTGGCGAAAGACGTTGACGTCACTCAGCTGGCCAAGCGTACCGCCGGTATGTCCGGTGCTGACCTTGCAAACGTATTGAACGAGGCAGCGCTGTTGACCGCGCGTATTGGCGGCAATGTCATTACCGCTGACGCCCTGGAAGAAGCCACCGACCGCGTCGTGGGTGGACCACGCCGTCAATCCAAGGTGATTTCTGAGCAAGAAAAGAAGATCACTGCCTACCACGAGGGCGGACATACCCTGTCTGCGTGGGCACTGAAGGATATTGAGCGCGTCTACAAGGTGACCATCTTGGCCCGTGGTCGCACTGGTGGTCATGCCATGACCGCGCAAGAAGACGACAAGGGCATGTACACCCGCGATGAACTTTTCGCGCGTCTTATCTTCGCCATGGGTGGTCGCGCCGCCGAAGAGCTCGTCTTTGGCACACCAACTACGGGTGCATCTTCTGATATTGAGCAAGCTACCAAGATTGCTCGCGCCATGATTACCGAATACGGCTTTAGCCCCGAATTGGGCACCGTGAAATACGGTCAAGAACAAGGCGACCCCATGTCCTACATGGGCGGCGGCGGAGTGCTGGAATACTCCGATGCTGTTGCGGCGAAGATTGATGGTCAGATCTCCTATCTTCTGGACTCTGCGCACCAGCAGGCCTATGACATTTTGGCCGAGCACCGTGACTACCTGGATTCCCTGGCAGAAGCCCTGCTGGAAAAGGAAACCCTGCGTCGTCCTGACCTGGAGGCACTTTTCGATGGCATCGAGCCACGCGAATCGCATGAGGTCTTCCCTGGGGAAAGCGTGCGCTTCCCAGCCCAAGCAGGCCGCGAACCAGTGAAAACCCCCGTGGAGCTTGCAATAGAACGCGGCGAAGAGCCACCTCGCCGCTTTACCTTGCTGGATGCATCCCGCCAGGCGCGTGAGCGCCGCCTCGCGCTGGAAGAAGCTGCAGAAAACTCCGGCAATGAATCCGATGCTGACAAGGATTCGCAGGAAAAGTCCGCCAATGAGCCAGAGATTGGCTTTAGCTTTGGCCAGCACGCCGGTGACTGGACCGAAGAAGGCTTTAAGCCAGCAAAACCTCAGAAGCCATCGTTTGCGATGTCGGAACCAAAGGACCACGCCGAAACCGCCCCGAAGCCTTCCTTTGCTATGTCTGAGCCGAAGGACTCGAAGTCTGAAGACCCGAAACCAGAAGCCCCGAAGCAGAAGGCAGAGGACAAGCCTGCTGAGCGCAAGCCTGCTGAGCGCCCGTCGGTAGAAGAGAAGCCTGCGGAAGCTGAGAAGAAATCTGAGCGTCGTCCAAGCGAAGATGACACCACAGAGATTCCAATTGGCCGCCACCATAAGCCGCCGATGAGCGATGACGAGGGCTGGCAGTCTCCAGGTTTTAACAACCGCGATGCCTCCCGTAACCCTTATGCACCACAGCCTGAGGCTAACCGGCCTGGGGCCAACAAGCCAGAGGCGAAGCAACCGGAGCAAGGCAAAGACCGCCACCCAGGTGAAGATAATTACTAGGGGAATTTAGCCGTGTGCTGCCCAAGCATTAGCGTGGGAAGCACCAAGAAAAGTTTTTAAACACAAGGAAATCCGACATTATGAGTGAAAGCTTGATTCCAGCCCGTGGGCCTTTTGACCAGGAGCGTGCTGAAGCAGCAATTCGCGAACTGCTGATTGCAGTTGGTGAAGACCCTGACCGCGAGGGACTTTTAGAAACCCCCGCCCGAGTTGCGCGCTCATATGCGGAAGTCTTTGCCGGTTTGCACGTCGATCCCACCGAAGTGTTGCACAAGACCTTCGATGAAGATCACCAGGAACTAGTTCTGGTTCGTGATATTCCTATTTACTCCACCTGTGAACACCACCTGGTGCCGTTTTACGGCGTTGCCCACATTGGTTATATCCCGGGCAAGGACGGTCACGTCACCGGTCTTTCGAAGCTGGCGCGCTTGGCCGATGGTTTTGCCAAGCGTCCGCAGGTCCAAGAGCGTCTGACGCGTCAGATTGCTGATGCTCTTACGGAATCGCTGCAGGCGCAGTCAGTCATCGTGGTCATTGAGTGCGAGCACCTGTGCATGGGCATGCGTGGAGTGAAGAAGCCAGGCTCTGTTACGACGACCTCGGCAGTACGCGGTGGTTTTAAGTCGAATGCTGCATCACGTGCAGAAGTCTTAAGCTTAATTCGCAGCTAAGCCCTTATACGCCGGAGGTTTTCTGGCACGTGTCCCTACCGCAAAGAAAGCTTTAAACATGCAGGTTTCAGAAATTTGTCCCGATGCCGCAGGCAAGCGCACCTTGGTGATGGGCATTGTCAATGTCACGGAAGATTCTTTTTCTGATGGCGGCAAGTGGATAAATATCGACAAAGCTATTGCACATGGCCGCGAGCTAGTTGCACAAGGCGCGGACATGATTGATGTCGGCGGCGAATCTACTCGTCCAGGTGCCACCCGCGTGGAGGCAGATGTTGAGCGAGAGCGCGTGACACCCGTCGTGGAGGCGTTGGCGCAAGAAGGCATCATGGTCTCTGTCGATACGATGCGCGCTAGCGTGGCCGAAGCTGCGGTGGAGGCAGGCGCAGTGCTGCTTAACGATGTCTCCGGTGGGCTTGCTGATGACAATATGTACAAAGTCATGGCACAGGCCCAGGTGCCGGTGTGCTTGATGCACTGGCGCACCGTGCGCTTTGGTGATGCAGCAGGTTCTGCTGACCACAATGGCGATGTCGTCAAAGACGTGCATGAAACCTTGGCACGGCTGACGGATAACGCCCTCAAAGCAGGCGTGGGACCAGAACTTATTTCCTTGGATCCAGGTTTGGGATTTGCCAAGACCCCGCAGGATAACTGGGCGCTGCTGAAATCATTGCCAGAATTTATTGCCGGTGACTATCCCATCTTGGTGGGTGCATCGCGTAAGCGATTTTTATCTGCGATTCGCGAAGACCGCGGTGCAGAACACGGCCCGCACCTCGCGGATCCTGCAACTGCTGCGGTGACCGCATTATCAGCGCAGCTTGGTGCATGGGCCGTGCGCGTTCACGATGTACCCGTCTCCCGTGACGCAGTGGATGTTGCTGCGGCATGGGCAGCAGGGGCAAATTACGTCTCAGGAGGAAAGAGCTAAATGGCTGACCGTATTGAATTAAAAGGCCTGGAATGCTTCGGCTACCACGGCGTTTTTGACCACGAAAAGCAGCAAGGTCAAAAGTTCATCGTGGATCTCACCTGTTGGCTGGATTTCAAGGAAGCCGCGGCTACTGACGATCTAGAAAAAACCGTCAGCTATGCCGACTTGGCTGATATCGCAGCCGATATCGTCGAAGGTCCTGCGCGCGATTTGATTGAAACGGTTGCGATTGAAATCGCTGACAAGATCATGGCTAGTGACCCGCTATTATTCGCCGTAGAAGTTACCGTGCACAAACCGGATGCACCGATTGAGCGCACCTTCCGCGACGTGTCCGTAGTGGCGCGCCGCTCCCGGAAGACAGGACGGCGATAAATCATGCGCGCAGTATTATCAATCGGGTCTAATATGCAAGACCGCGTGGAACACCTCAAGTCAGTCTTTGCTGAATTTCAGGATGAAATTGTTGCATCGTCATCGGTGTACTCGACTCCGCCGTGGGGAGATACTGACCAAGACGAGTTTTACAATGCGATCATCATCGTTGAGGTCGACCAAACCCCGTTGGAGCTTCTGCACCGCGGGCAGGCCTTAGAAAAGGCGGCCGACCGTGTGCGGGAGCGTCACTGGGGACCGCGCACGCTCGATGTCGATATCGTAGAAATCGAAGGGTTTAGCTCTGATACGCAAGAGCTGACTGTGCCGCACCCGCATGCCGCTGAGCGTGGCTTTGTTCTCATTCCATGGCTTGCAGCGGATGTACACGCTACCTTGGGTGGTAAACCAGTCGCCGGAATCATTGGCAATATCCCGCAGGAAGATATTGCCGGCATTAAAGTATTGGGTCGAATCGAGAAGCTGTGAAAAGGACATCAATTGCCGTCCTTGTAGGCGTTGCTGTCTTTATCACCCTGGCGGTGTTTATTCTCACCCGTGGGTTTTATGGCTCCATGATGGCCATTCCCACCACAGTGTCAATCACCTTGTGGGCCATGGCAATTCTATGCGCTGGCCTGGCCTGGAAGGTACACCAAGCTAAAGGCGAGGACGCCCATGGCATTGGTCTAGACCGTAGTCAGATGAATCCTATGACCATCGCGCGCTTTATGGTGGTCGGAAAAGCTTCGGCCTGGACAGGCACCATCGTCGGTGCCGCCTACCTTGGTATCGCACTGTATGTCGTCCCCATGGCGGGGCAGATTGCCGCAGCTCAAGACGATATAACTGGGGTCGTAAGCTCCGTTCTTGGTGGCGTGGCGATGGCAATTGCTGGGTTAATCTTGGAGCGACACTGTGAGGTGCCACCTCCAACTGATGGTGCACACGCGATAGAGTAGACACATGACCGCCAACGACGAAGAGAAGACAATCGACTCGGAACGCTTTAAAGACTCAGGCAGCTCTGATCGCTCATCTGATGAGTTTGCTGGCCACGATGTCGATTCGTACTCTAACGACGATTTTCGCGATGATCACTCAACCGGTTCTTCGGCCGGGAAGAAGTTGAACCTGGACAATGGGTCGATTGTAGTAATTGTCTTGGTGGCGCTCGCTGTTATCGCCTCCATTGTGATGCTGATTGCCAGTTCCACGGCTGCGCTAAAGATCGCTTTGCTCGCAGCCTTGTGGGCAGCCGTTGGCGGAATCTTTTTAGTTACGCGCTACCGCAACCAAGTCCGTGACCGCGAAGAAGAAATGTATGTTCGCGAGGATCTCTACTACGCGGAACTAGATAAGCTGCGCGCCGAAGCGGAGACCAACCAGGCGCTGGAGCGTTTAGAAAACTCTCCACACGTGGACATGGATGTGCTGGCTGAAATTCGAGCCGAGCTGGCATCTATTCGTGAGCAACTCGAGGAACTCTCGGGCCGCGAATTTACCTATGTACCAGCTGCTTTGCAGGCAGAGGCACGTCGCATCATGGAAATTGAAGCGCGCGCAAAAGCTGCAGAGTCGAATAATTCTAGCTATACCTCCAGCTATGGCGCAGATGTAGATGCTGAGCCAGAGGCTCCAGTCGTGGAATTTACGCAGCCTTCCGGCGGCAAGCCTTCGGCTGATGCGATTGCGGGGCGAATCGGTAATACTCCGACTTATTCCCGCAATGACAATCCACTGGCGGAATTCATCAATGAGATGAATAGCGAATCCACCAATGAGACGCCGAAGAAGGCTGACAAGAGCAGCGCGGCTGGCGCAGGTGGCAAGACAGAAGCAAAGATGGCATCGACAAGCGCTGCTTCTGCGAAGGCTGACTCTAAGCCGGCGAAGCCAGCAGAAGAAAAGCCTGCGGCAAAGACCAAGGAAGCTTCCAGCGATAAGCCCAAGGAATTTAACACTGGTTCGTTCCAGGCAGTTCGTTGGGACACGGGCGGCGATGATGCCGCTAAGACGGGCGCGAAGCACACAGAGAAGGCAGAGACCGCCGAGGTAGCAGAAGAAGACGAGCCACGTCGCGGACGTCGTCGCAGCGATGCTCACCGCGAAGGCACCGTTTCCGTTGCTGAGTTGCTTGCGGCGGCGAAAAAGCGTCAGAAGGATTCTTAAGGTTCAATGCCAGCACCACGCATGGTTGTCGGTTGGTTTGGCCGCGAAAACCGATTTCGAGCACTGCTCGAAGCCCAAGGCCATGACATTGTTGAGCTTTCATCGCCTGCTGCGGCAGTAGATTGTGAAGCCCTTGTCATTGCTACGTCCCAAGCGCAGATAGAAGGCATTGTTGAAGCGCTCGAACCGCACATTCGCCGCGGACAAATTGTCATCCACACCAGTATCGGCTTGGGCGTGCAAGTCCTCGATCCGGTTGAAGTGCACGGCGCATTAGCCATGGCGATAGCCCATGTCGGCGCTGATAGGTGGGTGGTGACTACCAGTGACGAGCTCGCGCAGGGAATTGCAGAAGTGCTGCTTTTTGAATCAGCCCAAGTCAGTATGCCGAAGACGGATGCTGAGCGAGTTGAACTTGCGCCAAAGATTGCCTACGCGCAGATGGTGCGCCAATTAGCGCGCGCAGCCCATCGGGATTTGAAAGAACTGCTCGATGAACAGGCTGTGCCTTCAGAGCAAGAACTAGGCGAATTCTTAGCGCCGCGCTTTGAAATCAGCGATATTTATGCGGCGTTCCAGTCAATTACGGACCCAGGGTTTAGAAAAGCTTTTGTCGAAGCGGCACGCCGAGTAGGCGAATTGGAACACAATATGGAATTAGAGATGTGGGGATTGCAGGAGGAGCTTCGATGAGCATTGGTCGCGGGCAAGCAACGGTAGTAACCGAGCTCGATATGATTTCTAAGGTGGGCTCGGCCTTCAAAAAGACCGGAGCACCCGTTGTGCTGGTGCCGCTTGGCCGCGGGGTGCATGCTGGCCATATCGCTTTGGTGCGCGCAGCCAAAGCCATCCGCGGCGCCGTCGTGGTTGTGGCGATTGCCTCCGAAGACGAAGACGATCTCAACGCGTTGCGCACGGAGTCCGTGGATGTCATCTGGCAGTACACGGATGACAAGCTATGGCCCAAGGGTCAGCATTTGCACCTTACCGCGAAGCAAGAGGCGCTAGAGCCTGCCGATGAGCTTTCCGATGCCCTCACCCGCAATCTCGCCTTAATCGGCGCCCTTGCCCCCAGCGATGTCGTGGTCGGCGAAAAAGATTATGAACTGCTTATCGCACTCAACCAGGCGATTCGTGACTTCCACATTCAGGTGCGTCTGCAAGGTGTTCCTACCGTGCGCATGCCCGATGGCCTAGCGCTGTCTTTGCGCAACCTGGACGTCGAAGAATCTGCGCGTGATAAAGCCAGCACCTTGTCCGCCGCGCTGACCGCCGGCGCGCACGCTGCCGAAGCTGGTGCAGAACAGGTCTTGGAAGTAGTCAATACCGTATTAGACGCCGCCGGCATTGAGCCTGAGTATGTTGAACTGCGCGGCTTAGACCTTGGCCCCGCCCCCGAAATTGGCGATGCCCGCCTGCTTGTTGCAGCGAATATCGGGGGCGTGCGCCTAACTGATAATGTTGGCCTGCCTTTGGGCATTGGCTTCCGCAATATCGAAGCGCATGCTGAGGGCGCTGACAACGCAGCGGGATCGTTCTAAAGGTAAGCAGCGATATCTTCTAGCGCCTGCGGTGAACCAACATCGTGAGCGCGCAGTGGAACTTCGACGACAGGGAGATTCGGCAGGCGCCGGTGTAATTCGGCCAAGGCCTCGTCCTCGTAGTGGCGGCGGGAAGCTAAGAATTCGCCCTGGTCCGCAGGTGAGCGGCGGTTAACAATAAGCGCGCCGACGTGCACGCCATTGGCGGTGAGCTCGGCGTGGAATTCATCTGTTTCTAACACCGGCAGACGCTCCGCGGTGAGGACAATGTTGAAGGTGCACGCGGTGGCATCGTTAAGCACTGCGCGAAGACGTTCAAACCGGTGACGGCGCTTGAGCAAAATGGAACGCAACTCTTGGTTGCGGCGGTCGACTGGATCGATAGCCGTGGTCACCGTAGTGTCCTTACCCGTCGGTGACATCCCGCGCACCAGCTCGGAGAACTTCTCTGATTTCGCGCGGCGTTCCAACAACCCATCAGTCCACGCGGACATGAGCTCCGGCAAGGCCATCAAGCGTGCGGTATGGCCTGAAGGCGCCGTATCAAAGATGATGTGGTCATAACTTTCGCCGTATTCTTCCAACAAGATGGCGATGCGCTCCAAGAGTGCGGCCTCATGCGTGCCCGGCGAATGCTTGGCTAAGTTGAGGTGCTTGCTAACTTCTTTGTGCAAATGCTCCGGCATCATCCGGCGCATCGTGTCGCCAGCTTGTTTGAGATGCTCGTTCGTAGCACGTGCGGGGTCGAGCTCCAACACATCAATGCCTGGGCGCACCGTGGTTGGAGTATCTCCTACCTGCATATTCCACAGGTGGCCAACGTTGTGCGCGGGGTCCGTTGAAACCACCAACGTGGAAGCATGAGCCGAAAGCTTCAGTGCGGTTGCATTAGCGATGGTTGTTTTACCCACCCCACCTTTACCACCAAAGAACATCACGGGGGTGGTAGGAATATTTAACAGCACTGAATATTCTCCAACGGTGAGTTAGCCATCCCCATCCGGCGGTGCCAGGCGTGGAAATCCTCATAAATGACGGGAAGAAGCTCGAGGGTATAGAAACTAGCGGGGTTCGGAATACCGAGAGCCTCGGACATTACTAGCAGCATAAAAAGGTCATCTTCTTGCTGCTGCGCTTTTGCAAACGCTGCCCGGTAAGGCGCGGAATAATACTCTTGAAGTTCCGCACCGAACCGCGCCAGTTTGTCTTTCAGCGACATTGATTAAGCCTCGCTGCTTATCGGCTCCGGTGTGGGAGCATCGACGTCTTCGTCGCTCCACTCAATCTGCTTTGTATGCTTCATGCGGCCAACCGCGAGGAAGACCTCCACGATGATCCAGATTGCTGCGAGAACGATGATGACGTCCATGATAAACAGCAACCAGTTGCCTTGCTGGAAGAACGTACCCAACTGGATGAACGCAGCCCACAGGGACATCACTGTCAGGAAGAGCAGCGGG
The DNA here is from genome assembly GCF_001941345.1 of Corynebacterium stationis. Classification (NCBI taxonomy): domain Bacteria; kingdom Bacillati; phylum Actinomycetota; class Actinomycetes; order Mycobacteriales; family Corynebacteriaceae; genus Corynebacterium; species Corynebacterium stationis. The sequence goes on along the minus strand of NZ_CP009251.1, from coordinate 2,430,338 downwards.
ATAAGAATTGGCCACGTTGGTCGGCGCAGGTGCATCAGAATCAGCAACAGGATGGACAGAGACAGGCCTGCCATGAGCTGGTTCGTGGTACCGAACAGCGGCCAAATGGTCATGCCGCCCGAACCGTCGGTGCCCTGGGAGAAAGTCAGACCAAAGGCGACCAGCACGGCGATACACGTTGCTAGGAAGGTATTGATCTTGATACCTGCGGTATCACCAATTTCTTGCACTACGATGCGCTGTAGACGCACGCCGGAGTCCATGGTTGTTGCGGCAAACAGCACGGCCATGGTTGCCAGGATTGTCGCTGACAGGGAAGTGGAAATTCCGAGGCCTTCATTGAGCAAGTTGCCGCCGCCTTCAACGAAAGCGTTAACACCGCCGGCGTTGAACTCGGAGTAAATGGATTCCCACTCCTGGTACGTGCGGAAACCGGCGGTGGTTGCAATGATGGTGCCCAGCGCCAGCAGGCCTTCACCAACAGCACCGAAGTAGCCGACGAAGCGAGTATCGGTTTCCTTATCCAACTGCTTCGACGAGGTGCCGGAAGCAACCATTCCGTGGAAGCCTGAAATCGCGCCACAGGCAATAGTCACAAACAACAGTGGGAACATGCCTGGGGTGCCGGCAGGAACATCTTCACGGAATGCCGGTGCAACGAGGTCAGGGCGGGTGAACAAGAAAGATGCGTAGAGAATACCCAGGCCGATGAACAGCTGCAGACCATTGATGTAGTCACGTGGCTGAAGCAGCATCCACACTGGCAGCAGCGAAGCGCAGAATGCGTAGATGAACAAGATGATGATCCAAACACCAGCTGCTGGGATTCCCAGCACAGTTTCTGGCAAAGAGATTGGATATTTATCTCCAATGAGCATCAGGGAGTACAGCGCGACCACGCCAACAACGGAAACCAGCGGCAGGTTCCACTTCAGACGGTAGATAGCCTGCCCAATGCACAGGGCGACGGCGATGGCTCCCCAAGTTGGGATGACTGATGACGGGGTGGAAATCAGTAGTCCGGAGATAACCACGCCGAAGGCAGTGTTGACCATGAGCAGCAGTAAGAAGATAACCACGAGGAAGAGCATGCGGCCGCGCTTACCAATGTAGCGTCCAGACAACAGTCCAATAGACTGGCCGCGGTGGCGTTGTGACGCCCAAAGAACACCCATATCATGCATACCGGCAGCGAAAACCGTACCGATGGTCACCCAGAGAAACGCCGGAAACCATCCCCAGATGACGGCAACTGCGGGGCCGATGATTGGCGCGGCACCTGCCACGGAGGTGAAGTGATGTCCCCACAGCACGTACTTGTTAGTAGGAACAAAGTCCACGCCATCTTCCATGGTGTGGGCTGGAGTTTTGTAGCTTGGTGAAAGTTGGAAAACCTTCTTACCCAGGAATTTGGAATAGAGGAGGTAGCCGCCAATCATCATGGCTACGCCGATAACGGCAAGGAGTAATGAGTTCATCTGAAGTGCTCCCCAGGGGCATAGGTGTCAAGGAAAGATCACAAGGACCTGTGATCCGGATTAAAGAAAGTTGTGAAATTAGCGTAGAACATATGGGGAGTTAGGGCTAGCTTTTGCGAACTAAAATTCAGTCGGCTGCGGATTTGGGTACCCCCGCCGTAATGTGAAACATAAGAGAACCAGGGATGCCCCCTATCTTCCACGCGGAATTTGTGGGCGACGGGGGCATCGTTCAGCAAAGCATTCAGCTAATTTTGCAAATGGACAACCTTAAAGGTGGTTGCTGGAGGCACGGGCAGTCCGGGTACTTAAGCGTCCTGGATACCAATATTGCCGTCGGTGCGCCAGACGGTGACGACGGCTGGGCGCGGGGTGGAGTTGCCACCATCCGGCCAGTTGGAGGTTGGCTTTGCAAACGTCGCGTCGTCGGACTCACCCGGGTGTTGAACGTTGACCATCACACGTTCATCGGTGACGATCGGGCCACAGGTTTCCGCGCCAGCGGGAACGGTGAGGAAGCACTTGAGTTCACCTCGATTGTTGCCTTCGGTGGTTACAGCGTAAAGACCATCGTTGGAACCGAGAGCATTGCCGTCGGTAGAAATCCACATCAATCCGTGGTTATCGAAAGCCAAGTTGTCTGGGCAGGAGATGGGGGATACCTTCTCTTTGTCAAAGCCACCGAAATAAGTTGCTGCTTCCTTTGGATCGCCACAGACTAGAAGTAGGTTCCAAGTAAAGCTCTCGCCAGCGTGGTCATCTTCGATTTCCATGACCAGGCCGTTTTTATTTTCTTTGACCGGTGCCCACTCCCGTGGGTCTTCCTTATTGCTATCAGCATTTTCGCCGGTTGCACCGCGGTAGGAGTTGTTGGTCAAAGCAACGTAGACCTTAGAAGAAGTGGGGTGTACTTCGATATCTTCAGGGCGATCCATTTTCGTTGCTCCCACTTCATCGGCTGCTTCGCGGGTGAAGATTGCTACCTCTTCAGCGGTAAAGCCATCAACGTGAGACTCATACTTTTCGTCTTCACAGGTTAAAAGCGGCTTCCAAGAGCCGGTGCCATCGAACGCGCCGTCTTCCGGCAAGACGCCAGAGCCGTCGATTTCTTCCTCGGGGGAGTTACCTTCCATGACAGCAACATATAAAGTGCCGTTGTCCAAGATGGACATGTTGTGCTCGAGGTCGCCTTCGACCATCTTCTTGGAAGAGACAAACTTGTAGATGTACTCAAACCGGGAGTCATCGCCGGAGTAGCAGACTACGGTGCCGTCATCGGTGATGTGGATGTTCCCAGCCTCGTGCTTGAAACGGCCGTTAGCGGAGTGCTTGATAGGGGTGGACTCGGGATTAAAAGGATCGAATTCCACAATGTATCCGAAACGATTGACCTCATTAGGAGTTTTGGAGACATCGAAGCGGTCATCAAAGTTTTCCCACTTGCGATCTGATGCTTCATCGCCAAAGCCAAAGCGTTCCAGAGATTTCTGTGTGCGCTTATTATCAGACTTGGCATTGGCGAAGTATTGGTCGAAGTTTTCTTCGCCCGACAAGATGGTGCCCCACGGGGTCACGCCACCTGCACAGTTATTCAGGGTGCCCAACACCGTCTCTCCGGTGGGGTCAGCTTTGGTCTTCGTGTAATCAGAACCGGCGGCAGGTCCGACTAATTTAAATGGTGTAGTTGCGGTGATACGGCGGTTGAGTGGTCCAAACTCGCGCTTGAGATCGCCGGAACCTTTGACTTTGGAGACTTCTAAAACTGTGAGGCCGTGACCTGCCCAGCCAATTTTGACGTGCTCTTCTGAAGGATTCTCTGGATCATAATCCGGGAACATTTGCGGCTCGGTGGTGTACTCGTGGGAGCAGACGTACACCATGCGAGAGTCATCACTTGGGTGTTCTAGCAGTCCAGCGAAGTCGTTGTTGAAACCGAACTGCTTCTCAGCAGCCTCTGCGGTCTGATTCTGCACATCAAACTCTGGCGCACCCTCAATGACTGGGTCGCCCCAGGCGATGAGGATAGATTGCTCGTAGCCTTCTGGGATGACAATCACGTCCTCAGTGTTCGGCTCCACTGGAGTAAATTGCATGCCCTTATCCGAGATGTGCTGTGAAGACGAACTTCCGGGCGTCCCAGTTGTAGACGTTGCCGCAGAAGAGCCGTTTGAACTTGGTGGAGCACATGCTGCTAAAGCGGCACCGCCGCCGACGGTGACAACGGCTAGCCCGCCCGCACGGAGCGCTTTACGCCGAGAAAATTGGTCACCAAAATACGGATTACTCGAGGTATTGTCGCATGCTCCAAAACATGCGTTGCCGCACTTATAGGTACACGTCAAAGAAGAACGAGACGATGAAAATAGTGAACTTAGAAGGTTACGACCTTTGAGATCCACGAAACTAGCTCCAGTCTGAAAACATAAAAAGTGTGAAGATCTTTGTCTGGGGAGGACGCATCTAAACTAGATACTTCAGATGACCTAATAAATAATTTGAGATGACACTTAGATGAATTAACTTTCCTGTGGTCGAGGTCTGTCCATACTTAAGGTCGAAAGTCCTGCTTGGCCTGTGTTTAACGTGGGTGTGGTTGATCGACTAACCTTGTGGGCGTGAGCGAGCAGAAGAAAAATACCCAGACCCCAGACGTTCCCGAGCAGCTGCGGATCCGCCGCGATAAGCGCGCCCGTCTGATAGACAACGGCATTGAGGCTTATCCCGTTAGCGTAAAGCGCACCACTTCTTTGCGCGACCTTCGTGGCCAATACCAGGTGCTTGCAGAAGGTGAGTCCGCAGGCGATGCAGACGGCGTGACTTACTTGGAAGTCGGCCAGGAAACCCAGGATGTTGTTTCCATCGCCGGCCGTCTTATCTTTATGCGCAATACCGGCAAGCTGTGCTTTGCCACCTTGCAAGATGGTGACGGCACCCAGGTGCAAGCGATGCTGTCGCTTGCCGAGGTCGGCGAGGAATCCCTAGCTGCATGGAAGTCTGACGTCGACTTAGGAGACTTCATCTCCGTAACTGGTCGTGTGATTTCTTCTCGCCGCGGTGAGTTGTCCGTCATGGCGAGTGAATGGCAGATGGCTTCCAAGTCACTGCGCCCGATGCCAGTGGCATTTGCGGATATGGCAGAAGATACGCGCGTGCGTCAGCGCTACAATGACCTGATTCTGCGTGAAGAAGCCCGCAAGAACGCCATGACCCGCATTAAGGTCATTCGGGCCTTGCGTCATCACTTAGAAGATGATGGTTTCAATGAGATTGAAACCCCAATGCTGCAGACCTTGCACGGTGGTGCAGCAGCGCGTCCATTCGTCACCCACTCTAACGCGCTTGACATTGATCTGTACTTGCGTATCGCACCTGAGCTTTTCCTCAAGAGGGCTGTTGTTGGCGGTATCGATAAGGTCTTTGAGATCAACCGCAACTTCCGCAATGAGGGCATCGATAAGTCCCACTCCCCGGAGTTTGCGATGTTGGAGATTTATGATGCCTGGAGCGACTACAACGGTATTGCTAAGACCATTAAGGATTCCATCCAAGCGGTAGCTCAGGAAGTCTTTGGATCGCATGTTGTCACGCTTGCCGATGGCACCGAATATGACCTTGGCGGCGAGACCTGGCCAGAGATTGAAATGTACCCGTCTCTTAATGAGGCACTGCAGAAGAAGTTCCCAGGCCAAAAGGAAGTCACCATTGACTCCACCGTCGAAGAGCTCAAGGAACTAGCCAAGGTTGTTGGCCTGGATGTTCCGAAGGACGGCGGCTGGGGCCACGGCAAGTTGGTTGAAGAAATCTGGGAGCTTTTGTGCGAAGACCAGCTGGAAGGCCCAATATTTGTTAAGCACTTCCCAGTGGAGACCTCACCTTTGACCCGTTCACACCGCAGCGAACCAGGCGTTACCGAAAAGTGGGACCTGTATGTCCGCGGCTTTGAGTTGGCAACTGGCTACTCCGAGCTTGTCGATCCAGTCATTCAGCGCGAGCGTTTTGAAGACCAAGCGCGCCTGGCTGCAGCCGGCGACGACGAAGCAATGGTTCTGGATGAGGACTTTCTTTCAGCCATGGAACAGGGCATGCCGCCAACAGGCGGTGCCGGAATGGGCATCGATCGCCTGCTCATGGCGCTGACTGGCTTGGGTATCCGCGAGACCGTACTCTTCCCATTGGTGAAACCTGAATCACAGAACTAGCGCTTAAACCTTTAATCAATTAGGGTAGTTCGTGACATATCAACTATCGAAAGGTTTTTGCTAATGAAGGTCGGAATTGTTCTTGGTTCAATCCGTGAAGGTCGTATGGGCGAAGGCGTTGCACGCTGGGTTAATGACTTAGCTCAGGGCCGCGACACCGGCGTTGAGTACGAGCTGGTGGACTTGAAGGAATTTAACGTTCCACTGCTGGAGAGCCCAGTTATCCCAGGCGCTGCTAACAAGCAGTACGACAACGAGCAGGTCCAAGCATGGTCCGACAAGATCGATTCCTTCGATGGCTTTATCTTCGTTACCCCTGAGTACAACCACTCCGTTCCAGGTGGCTTCAAGAACGCGTTCGACGCACTGGGCTCCGAGTGGTTCGGCAAGGCTGTAGCTTTCGTTGGCTACGGTGCTTCCGGCGGAGTTCGCGCCATCGAGGCATGGCGTCTGATTGTTTCCAACTTCCAGATGCTGCAGGTTCGTGCAGCGCTAGAGTTCAACCTGTTCACCGAGTTTAACGAGAGCGGATTTGCTCCAGCTGATCGCAAGATTGAAGAAGCAGCCAACCTGTTTACCGACCTTGAAGCAATGCTCAAGAAGGTTAACGCTTAATACTTTTAAACATCACAAAGGCCGCGGGTAGCAATCACGTAAAATTGCTGCCCGCGGCTTTTGGTTTAAACGCCTGAAGCCTTTATAAATTAGCGCATGTAGTTTGTAACTACCCACATGCGTCCATCGGAGCTATAAGCAACGCCCACGCCGATCTGGTTGAAGTAGGGGTCTGCCTGATTCTGACGGTGGGATGGCGAATTGTGCCATGCCTGGACTACTTCCTGGGTGGAAGCGCCGCGCCAGTTCTGGTGAACATTCTCGCCGCCTTCCTTCCAGCCGGCTGGGTACTGCTTCAAGTAGTTTGGGTTGTGCGCAGGAACGCCTGTACGAGCCATGTGATTAGCCCAGCGCTGTGCGATGCTATCGAGCTGCGGGTTAGGTGCCACTGGTGCTACGCCGTGGCGGATGCGGTACTCATTGATAGCTACGTAGACAGACTGGGTGTTGACTATGTTGCTAGAGGACGGTGGCGTAGCAGCGTTCGCCGTGGCGGTGATTGACTGCGAAGAGCCACCGACGTGAGCGCCAATAGACTGCACAACGTCTTGGACGCCGCCGGTAAGGCTACCCGTCGCGGCTGTTATAACGGCGACGATGCCAGCGATCTGAGTTTGAATAGCGTTCATCGAATTCGCTCCACTCGAACCCTGCCTGTAACTGCCGTGAAGATAAAGTGCGGTAGCGCAAGGGGTTCGTTATTTAATCGTTATCAAGGTCTATAAAGGAACCTTAGAACCGAATAAAAACAGGTGCGAGCAACAGGGGTAAACAAGGGGTACACTACTGTGACCTGTGTGTTTTCATGTTGTTCATGTGGTTAGAGGGGTTTATTTTCGGCTCATGTTCGAGGGCGGAAAAAGGGCTTTTCCCGCCTCGGATTTTGACCCAATGCTTAAGATTTTCACCCTCCGGCTTATAGTCATTGAGTGCTAATGATGGAAAAATTAGCGAATATGAGTTAGCGATTGAACGGAGCACGACGCGTGGATCACAATGCGTTGAGTGCTTCTCACGGAGGTATGGAAAGCATGTCGGGTGCCTGGCAGGAACAGCCTGCTAAGTTGTTGCACCACTATGACCGCTCCGCTCAGCATGCAGCGCATGAGATTATTCGTCGCTATTCCAGCAGCTTTTTCCTAGCTTCTAATTTGCTGCGCGGTCACGTAAAACTGACATCCGCAGTATGTATGCAGTAGTGCGCATCGCCGATGAGATTGCTGACGGTGCCGGCTATGGCGCAGGACTGAACGCCCACCACACTTGCGTACTTATCCCGCAAAATACTGGGACAAGCGCGACCCTGGTTTGGGAACCGTCCTCATCTACACCGGGAGACAGGAAAGCTCTCAGAGTTAGCGCGTTAATCTTTGTTCTTAAGCACGGACTTTGACGCTGTCTTTGGCAAAGAAGCCTCCCCGCTCGATTCAAAGTGGTCGCGGTCGATGTATGTCTCGAAGACCTCCGCAACCGATGACAATGTGGCTCCTGAAGGCTATGAAAATCTCTTCGTGCTCATTCCCACCGCTGCAGAGCCAGATCTTGGCCACGGTAATGCTTTTCTAGAAGCCGCCGAGGATATTAACGCCAGCAACAGCATGGAAGTACGTGAAGAAGATCCGCGAGTGCATGACATCGCAAAGCAAGCGATTGACGTCATCGCACGCTGGGCAGGAATTGAAGATTTAGCTTCGCGAATCGTGATTTCTAAAACCGTTGGGCCACAAGATTTCGCGCAGCGCTTTAACGCATGGGATGGCGGGGCAATAGGACCTGCACATACCTTGGCACAGTCAACATTTTTCCGCGGGAAGAATATCTCTTCCAAGATCGATAACCTGTATTACGCTGGAGCAACCACCGTTCCAGGAGTGGGCGTGCCGCTGTGTTTAATCTCTGCAGAAAATATCATCAAGCGGCTACGCGAAGACCACACCACGGGGCCCTTACCAACTGCGTCGAGATTTTCTGAAGCCTGAATCACGGTGGTGGCTGCGGTAGGATGCTGAACGTGCACCACACACTGGGGTTACTTCCGTGTTTTCAGTTACAACTTTCGGCTGCGGGTACCGAAATGGAAGAAAAATCACTAAGGTCTTGTTAGCTCTAAAGCGGTTGAAGTTCTTATTTTTCATAAACAGAACTTTTGATTGAAATCCCGCACGGGCACTTTTGCTTTAAGGGCCACTTCCTACATTTGTGGGTGGCGGTGCCTATTCCCCTTATTTAAGTGGTCAAACCTTCACCCGTGGGTGAAGTGTCTTTAAATAAATACATGTTTAGTTGAGAAAGAAAATTTGCGTGGCACAGAATAATTCGCCTGCAGCTTCTACTGCAGCCGCCCCAGAAAAGATGTCCGCTGACGTTAAGCTCACCTTGGCCGTGTTGGTTGCAGCAGCGACCATCATGATCTTGAATGAAACCTCCCTCTCGGTCGCACTGCCTGCAATTATGGCGGAATACCAGGTGCCAGCAACTATTGTGCAGTGGCTACTGACCGGATTCATGCTGACCATGGCCGTGGTTATCCCTACAACTGGTTTCGCCATTGAGCGTTTTACCACCCGCCAGGTGTTTATTACCGCCTGTCTGCTCTTTATCGTTGGCACCGTGGTGGCAGCGTTAGCGCCAGCCTTTATCTTCTTGCTCGCTGGCCGCGTTGTGCAAGCAGCAGGTACTGCGTTGGTAATTCCACTTCTGATGACGGTGACCATGACCTTGGTTCCGCGCCAGCGTCGCGGTTCTGTGATGGGCATTATCGCCATTGTTATTTCCGTGGCACCAGCACTTGGGCCCACAGTTGGTGGCGCGATTGTTAACTCCATGACTTGGCACTGGGTATTTTGGCTCATGGTGCCATTGATTGCACTGGTGCTGCTCGGTGGCTGGTGGAAGCTGCGCAACGTCGGCGAAAACCGCAACGTACCGCTAGATATCCTGTCCTTCTTCCTGTCCGCTTTCGCTTTCGGCGGGCTGATCTACGCATTGTCCTCGATTGAATCGATGCTGGCCGGTGAAGGCACAGTTGCCCTTATCATCCTGGCTATCGGCGTTGTATCCCTGGTGCTTTTTGTTTTGCGTCAGCTCCAGTTGGGTAAGAAAGATAAAGCCTTCTTGGACCTGCGCCCTTTTGCTATCCGTAACTTCACCCTCGCAGTTTCAGTCATCTTGGTGTCTTTCGGCGCGATGTTGGGCTTTGCCACCGTCTTGCCTATCTACCTGCAGACTTCTTTGGGCGTTACCGCACTGGTGACGGGTCTCGTGGTCATGCCAGGTGGCGTGCTGCAGGCGATTATGTCGCCATTTGTAGGCCGTCTCTTTGACTCTTACGGTCCTTTCCCGCTGGCTATTCCAGGCGCCATCTTGATGCTCGCGGGCGTTGGTTCGATGATCTTGCTCAATGAGCATTCCGCAGTGTGGATGGTTATTTGCATGCACGTGTCATTCTCCGTCGGTATGGCCATGATGATGACCCCGATGATGACCACGGCATTGAGCTCTTTGCCAGATAATCTCTACAGCCACGGCTCTGCTGGCATGAACACCTTGCAGCAGCTTGCCGGTGCAACCGGCACCGCGATCCTCGTGGTTTTCTTGACTCGCGGCACTATCGCAGGCACCGAAGCAGGTCTGTCTGAGGCCGCCGCAACTGCGCAAGGCTCCACGATGGCGTTTACCTTCGCTGCAGCGTGCATGGTGATCGTCGTGTGCTTGGTGCCATTTGTAAAGCGCGTCAACAATGAACCGGAACACGTAGAAGTACCAGCTGCGTAGAACCTTCACTTTCTCCGCCGGTATCAGTAAGCCTCAGCTTCGCACAAGCTGGAAGCATTGCTTATCGATGCCGGCTTTTCCATGCCCAATTCCAGCCACAAAAATTCATCAATTATGGCAGTTTTCCAACCTGTTCGCTACCGGCGTACACCCTTATGACCTGCCGAAATCGTTGAAAACAGCTTTATTGTTGAGCGGAGGGGAAATAGTCCAGGCAAACTCGCGTTAGAGTGGGTGACAACTTAGCAATAAAAATAATCCACATCCAAGGGGTAAGAGTCATGTTCGAGAGGTTTACGGACCGTGCTCGTCGCGTCATAGTTTTGGCGCAAGAAGAAGCGCGGATGCTCAACCACAATTACATTGGTACCGAGCACATCTTGCTCGGCCTCATCCAAGAAGGTGAGGGTGTTGCTGCCAAGGCACTGGAGTCCATGGGAATCTCTCTCGAGGACGTCCGTGGTGAGGTAGAAGCAATTATTGGACACGGAACCCAGCCGCACAACGGCCACATTCCGTTTACTCCACGTGCAAAGAAGGTTCTTGAGCTTTCCTTGCGCGAAGGGCTGCAGATGGGACACAAGTACATCGGTACTGAGTTCTTGCTGCTCGGTCTTATCCGCGAAGGCGAGGGCGTTGCAGCCCAGGTCCTGACCAAGCTGGGCGCTGACCTGCCTCGCGTGCGTCAGCAGGTTATTCAGCTGCTGTCTGGCTATGAAGGCAATCAGGGCGATAAGCCAGAGGCAAGCTCTGGCCCAGTAGGTGCTGGCACTGGTGCCCAGAACCCGGGCCGCCAGGGCCCAGGTAACCAAGGCGAGCGTTCTAACTCGCTGGTATTAGATCAATTCGGCCGCAACCTCACCCAGGCTGCCAAGGACGGCAAGCTGGACCCAGTCGTTGGACGTGAGTCTGAGATTGAGCGCATCATGCAGGTGCTGTCTCGCCGTACCAAGAACAACCCTGTTCTTATCGGTGAGCCCGGCGTTGGTAAGACCGCTGTTGTAGAAGGCCTTGCTCTCGATATTGTTAATGGCAAGGTTCCAGAGACCTTGAAGGACAAGCAGGTTTACTCGCTTGACCTGGGGTCTTTGGTGGCAGGCTCCCGTTACCGTGGTGACTTCGAAGAGCGCCTGAAGAAGGTTCTCAAGGAGATTAACCAGCGCGGGGACATCATCTTGTTCATCGACGAGATCCACACCCTTGTTGGTGCAGGTGCAGCCGAAGGTGCCATCGACGCAGCTTCCTTGCTGAAGCCAAAGCTGGCTCGTGGTGAGCTGCAGACCATTGGTGCAACCACCTTGGATGAGTACCGCAAGCACATTGAAAAGGATGCGGCGTTGGAGCGTCGTTTCCAGCCGGTACAGGTAGACGAGCCTTCCATGGAAGACACCGTCACCATCCTGCGCGGCCTGCGCGATAAGTACGAGGCGCACCACCGTGTTTCCTACACCGATGAGGCTTTGAAGGCAGCGGCATCGCTGTCCGATCGCTACATCAACGACCGCTTCTTGCCAGATAAGGCAGTCGACTTGCTGGATGAGGCCGGCGCTCGCATGCGCATTAAGCGCATGACTGCTCCAAAGAGCATCCGCGACGTCGATGACCGCATCGCAGAGGTTCGCAAGGAAAAAGAAGCTGCGATTGATGCGCAAGACTTCGAGAAGGCAGCTGGCTTGCGCGATACCGAGCGCAAGCTCCACGAAGAGCGTTCCACCAAGGAAAAGCAGTGGCGTTCTGGTGACCTGGAAGAGATTGCAGAGATCACCGAAGACCACATCGCAGAAGTTCTTGCGCACTGGACTGGTATCCCAGTTCTGAAGCTGACCGAGAAGGAATCTTCCCGTCTGCTCAACATGGAAGACGAGCTGCACAAGCGCATCATTGGCCAAAACGAAGCAGTCAAGGCTGTCTCGCGCGCCATCCGTCGTACCCGTGCAGGTCTGAAGGATCCACGTCGTCCTTCCGGTTCGTTTATCTTCGCCGGTCCATCCGGTGTTGGTAAGACGGAGTTGTCCAAGGCTTTGGCGAACTTCCTCTTCGGCTCTGATGATGACCTCATCCAGATTGACATGGGTGAGTTCCATGATCGCTTCACCGCGTCGCGTCTCTTCGGTGCCCCTCCGGGATACGTTGGCTACGAAGAAGGTGGCCAGCTGACCGAGAAGGTTCGCCGCAAGCCATTCTCCGTGGTGCTTTTCGACGAGATCGAGAAGGCTCACAAGGAGATTTACAACACCTTGCTGCAGGTTCTGGAAGATGGTCGTCTGACGGACGGTCAGGGTCGCGTCGTGGACTTTAAGAACACCGTTCTGATTTTCACCTCGAACCTGGGTACCCAGGACATCTCCAAGGCTGTGGGCTTGGGCTTTACCTCTTCGAACGAGACCGATTCGGATGCGCAGTATGACCGCATGAAGAACAAGGTCAACGATGAGCTGAAGAAGCACTTCCGTCCAGAGTTCTTAAACCGTATTGATGAGATTGTGGTCTTCCACCAGCTCACTCGCGATGAGATTGTCCAGATGGTTGAGCTGCTCATCGGCCGTGTTGAGGTTCAGCTGGCTGAGCGCGACATGGGCATCGAGCTGACCCAGAAGGCCAAGGACCTGCTGGCAAAGCGCGGCTTCGACCCAGTACTGGGTGCACGTCCTCTGCGTCGTACCATCCAGCGTGAGATTGAAGACCAGCTCTCGGAGAAGATCCTCTACGGCGAAATTGGCGCCGGCGAAATCATCTCCGTCGATGTCGAAGGCTGGGATGGCGAGTCCAAGGACAACACCAAGGCAACCTTCACCTTTAGCCCACGTCCGAAGCCACTGCCAGAAGGCACCTTCGACGAGCCTTTGGAGGACACCGAGGTCCGCGACAATGACGGTGCAGATGCTGAAAGCGTTGACACCATCGTTCCGGACACCTTGCCAGAGGAGCCAGTTTCCTCATCGAATGATGATGGTAACAACCCGCCACCAGCAGGTGCAGGTGCTCCTTCCGGTCAGTAGTCAATAGTTAGAAATTATTGACCAAGTACCAACGAGAAAGTCGCCGTTTCCAGAAAATAACCTGGGACGGCGACTTTTTCGTGACTGAAGTGCTTTTACTGCGCTAGAGTTTTCTATATGGGACTAAATTTTCGCAAGCGTAAGAAGATTGGCAAGAACTCCTGGCTCAACCTCTCTGGTTCTGGAGCATCCACCTCGACCAAGATTGGTCCGGTAACACTCAACTCTCGCGGGGGCTTTTGGGTCAATCTCCCCGGTGGGCTTAACTACCGCGGCCGGTGGAAGTAAGCCCCTCGCTCGCTTCGCTTACTTGGGATTTACTTCGACAAGTGGCTTTTAACGCGGGAGGTGGAAGGTGCCGGTGGGGGTTTGGACAGCGAGGCCGTCATCGATAAGCGAAAATAGCGCACGGGCACGTTGTGCTGCATCTGGCCACACCACATCCAGCTGTGATTTCTCCACTGGGGCATCCGCGGCGCGCAGCACATCCATGAGTAGCCCGCGGACTTGGCGGTCGGTGCCGGTGAATTTCTGCACGCGCTTTTTCGCCTTAGCTAGTTCTTCTTCACTCGGCTGCGGGCACCCGAGTTGCTGCCACTGACAACTGTGCGCAATTGGGCACTCTGCGCACTTCGGGCTTTTCGCCGTGCACACCAATGCCCCCAGTTCCATCAATGCGGCCGAACACCGCGGACCTGTGGTGACTTCGGCGACTTGGGCAAGTTCTTTGGTCGATGGCTGCGGCTGCAAAAATTGCCCGGTTACCGCGCGGCCATACACCCGCCGGACATTGGTATCAACGACGGGAACATTCTGCCCGAAATGAAAGCATGCCACCGCACGCGCGGTATAGGCGCCGATACCAGGCAGCGCAAGGAGCTCATCGACATTATCGGGCACCTCGCCGCCATGCTTGTCGACGATTGCCTGTGCGCACTCATGCAAGCGCAAGGCACGGCGCGGATAGCCCAGCTTGCCCCACGCGCGAAGAACCTCGGCTTTGCTGGCGTTCGCGAAATCAGTTGGCGTGGGCCACCGCTTAATCCATTCTTGCCACTGTGGTGCCACGCGCGCCACAGGTGTCTGTTGGCTCATGACCTCACTGATCAAAATCCCCCAGGCTGAGGTGTTTTTCTTCCGCCACGGGAGAGGGCGTTCGTGGAGGTCAAACCAGGTAAGTAGCGCAGTAGTATCAATCATGATCATGGATATTGTACTAGGTAGGAGTAAAGTTGTTTCCTGTGACGGAACATACAACTAACATGACCCCGCAGAACGTTTGGAACTCTTTGAAAGAGGGCAACCAGCGCTTTGTAGAAGAACGCGCCGAACACCCCAATATTGACCAGACGCGACGAGTTTCCTTGGTCACTGGCCAAGACCCCAAAGTCGTCGTGCTGTCTTGCTCAGATTCTCGCGTGCCAGTGGAGCTGGTCTTCGACATGGGCTTGGGCGATGCCTTTGTTATTCGTACCGCTGGCCACATCGTGGACAACACGGTCTTAGGCTCTTTGGACTACGCTCTGGAAAACCTTGGCTGCAACTTGATTGTCGTCATGGGCCACCAGTCTTGTGGAGCCATCGGTGCGACCGCGCAATTCGTAGATGGCGACATGCAGATTCCATCTGGCTTCCAGCGCAGCATCATTGAAAAGGTTGCGATGTCCACCCTGCGCGCACAAAAAGAAGGCAAGCGCGACCATGCAGACTATGAGCGCCAGAACGTCATTGACACCGTGCGTCAGATTCTTGCGCGCATGCCTGATTTGAACCAGCGCATTATTCAAGGCGAACTAGGCGTAGTAGGCACGCGTTACTTGCTGGATGAAAGCCGTATTGAACCAGTCGTCCTGCACGGTGTGGTTTAACCGCAACCTGCACGAAATTCTCGTGCTCCCTTTCCTAACCGTCGCGTTGCGGTCGTGGGAAGGGAGCTTTTATGACACGCCCATCCGCATGGTGTCTGTATGTGGCAAAACCGCATAATATGAGGGTGTGTCTAACCCTAACCAGCCCTCCAATAAGCTGCCGCGCGAGATTTACATGCGACGTCGCATCGCGGCGTTTGTTGTGATCCTGGTCGTGGTAGTTGGTCTGCTGATTGCTTTTAGTGCCTTCGGCGGAAACAGCGACGATGAACAAGCCGCTCCCGAATCCACCCCTGCGTCTGCACCTGCGAAACCGGAAGACGAAGGTGCTAGCTCCGAATCCTCCCAAGAGATGGAATCTGAATCGGAATCACCGTCGACTACGGAAAACTCTAAGCGCGAGGAAAAGGACGACGCGGAGAAGTCCTCAGAGCCAAGCGCCAGTGTTGACCCAGCGTTGGCTGATAAAGACACCTGTGAACTCTCAGACCTCATCATCCGCGCTTCCTCAGATGCGACCACGTATCCCAATGGGGTCCAGCCTAACTTTGGCATGACCGTCATCAACCCCACGGGCGCTGATTGCAAAATCAACCTAGACGAGGAAAGCCTGCGCTTCGAGGTCTACCGCATTTCTGACAACCGCCGCATGTGGGCGGATACCGATTGCTACGACTCCGTGCAGCGCGGCGAGTACAACTTCCCAGCTGGTGAAGAGCGCAGCTTCGATGCTGTCTGGTCACGCCTTGCTTCCGACCGCGACGGTGAATGCAGCGAGCGCCCAGCTGTAGATCCTGGCGCATACTTCCTGCACACCGTCATTGGTGATAATGCTTCGGAGCCTTATACCTTCAACCTGGCTTAGCCTCCCGGCTGGTCTAGCCGTTGATGATGGCTATCGCCTGTCCGAGCGTTGAAGCATAGGCGATATTCATACCATGTACTTCAGATTTTGCACCCGCCGGAACAATAGCCTGGGTATATCCCAAACGTGCCGCCTCGCTTAAACGACGGTCAATGTTTGGCACGCGGCGTAATTCACCAGCCAGGCCCACCTCACCAATAACCACGGTTTTAGAAGGCAACGGACGCTCGTGCAGCGAAGACCACGTCGCTAAAGCAACCGCTAAATCTGTGGCGGTTTCTGTAATTTTCATTCCGCCAACGGTTGCCACGTAGGCATCTTTGTCATTGGTGCGCTCATTAGCGCGCGCCTGCAAAACGGCTAGCACCATAGGAACGCGGTTATTATCCAAACCAGTGACCACGCGCCGTGGGTTCTTGCCTACTGGGTCAACTGTCAAAGACTGCACCTCGGCGAGCATAGGGCGCACACCGTCCATCGCGACGGTAACAGCAGAACCATCCGGGGTAGTGCCGCGGTGGGAGAGGAAAAGTCCCGACGGATCCGGTACCTCGCGGATACCACCGGCGGTTTGTTCAAAGCAGCCCACTTCATCGGTAGCACCAAAGCGGTTCTTAATCCCGCGTAGCATTCGCAGGCTGGATTGCCTATCGCCTTCAAAGTTTAAGACCACATCGACTAAGTGCTCGAGCACGCGGGGACCCGCGACATTGCCGTCTTTGGTGACGTGCCCAACCAGCAAGATGGGAATATTCGTGGTCTTGGCCAAGGTAGTAAGGGCGGCGGTAACCGCGCGGGATTGGGCTACACCGCCGGCAACACCTTCGACCCCGGAGGCGTGCATGGTTTGGACGGAGTCCACGATAATCAGCGAAGGCTTTAGCTGTTCTACATGCCCGAAAACAACGTCGAGGTTAGACTCTGCTGCTAGATACAAAGTGTCATGCAAAGCATTCGTGCGTTCAGCGCGGGTGCGGACTTGGCCAACAGACTCCTCTGCGGTGACATAAAGGGCGGTGCGTGGGTCCTTATCGGCTTGGGTCCAGCGTGCTGCTACCTCAAGCAATAGCGTGGATTTACCCACGCCAGGTTCGCCGGCCATCAGGACAACTGAGCCGGGAATAATGCCATCGCCTAAAACACGATCCAGCTCCCCAATTCCAGTCTTCAAAGCCTTGGTGGTGGTGCTGGCTACTTTGGATATAGGCTGCGCCGGGGACGAAGGAGTTAGGCCTTTGGATACTTGCCCCGTAATTGCAGCGGCTGCGACATTCGCGCTTGCTGTAGCGGGCATCGATTCTTGCAGGGTGCCCCAAGACCCACATTCGGGGCAGCGCCCCAGCCACTTGGGGGAGACATATCCACATTCAGAACAGGTGTGGATGGGACGTTGCTTTTTAGCCATGTCTTCATACTCTAGTAGACCAGCCAGACACTGCATCTCACCAGGAAGCTAGCAATTGTGGTGCAAGAAAAACCGACGCCCGAAACAAAGGATGATTCGTGGCGCCGGTTTTAGAAGTAGGACGAATTGAGGGTTGGAGGGTACTAGAAACCGTAGCGGGCTGCTGCGCGGCGAACTGCTGCTGGGACGCCTGCGCCTGGTGCACGCTGGAACTCGGTGAAGACTTCCAAGATGCCCCAAATAAACGCTACGGATGATGCAAGACTTAAAGCTGCGCCTAACATGGTGGTTCCTTTCGAAAGGGGTAAAGGTAGCCTAAGTATAAGGTTTTCCTACGCTCTCCAAGCTGCATTTGCGCAGCGCAAAGCTATAAAATCGAAACTATAGTGATTAATAGCGCAAACTAAGTAATGTGGTTTATGTCACCAAGCTGCGCTGATTGTCTAGACTTTCTCGGTGAATGCGCTTGAAGGAGTTCGAACGTAGCCTGTATGTTACTTACCCCCTTTAGGGTGGGTAAAATGCAGAAAGCGCCCTGCGTGCGTGGGGTAATCCACACGCGCGCAGGGCGCTGAAGGTGCTGGTTCTAAGCGGGCTTAGTTAGCTTTGTAGCCTTCGGTGCTGGAGACGTCGCGGTCGTTCTCGCCAGCGTGCATCTGCGGTGCGGTAATAGCTGCGTTGACCTCAATGTCACCATTGGAGAAGGTGAAAGTTACTGCACGGTAGCCGCCGATGCCGTAGTCTTCGTTGTCAAGCTCGGTTGCAACGTACTGGATGCGGTCGTTGTCAGCCTGTGGCTGTGCATCAAGCCAGTCCTGGGAGTTGCCAACGATGGTATCGGTGCGGCCAATTGGCTCAAGGCCTGGCAGGGAAACCTCCTGGCCGTCAACGGAGATGGACTCTAAGGTGATCTGCTCGTCGGTGTAGGCCTGGTTGAGAGCGGTGAACTTCAGAGACGCTTCGTTGGTATCTGGCTCTACCTGGATAGCAACGTCGCGGACAGCAATGTTGCCGTCTGCGCTTTCAGCATCGCCGCCATCAACTGCTGCTACCTGGCTAGAGGTTTGGGTAATCTGGCCTGCAGAGCAAGATGCCAGTGCCAGCGCGGCAATAGCAGTGGCGGAAATGGTGGCACCCTTGCGGGTAACAGACTTCAGGGACATCACGTCGAGCGTCCTCCATCGATTGAGATCACGGGGGTTATCAACGACTTAGCTTAGTCCCTTTTGCCACATAATACCCAGTTCCCGCCCTGTCGAGATGCTCACAGTGGCAATTTAGGGGGCATTCGCGGGGTAGTTCGGGGGTGATCTCCGGTAAGCCCTCATCGTTTATTGTGCGGCAGCCCAGGGGGCGTAAATATGGAAACTAAAGCACGCGGCGAAGATGACGTCCTGCGTGTTGGCGGTAGGTAGTATGATCGCCCGCCCTAACCGGTCGTGCAGTCGGTGGGCGTGGTAGAATTAGCGGCCTAAGTGTGTCCTAGGTGTATCTATAGCGCAATTTTGTTATACCGCCCAGCTGCCAAGCAGCGTCGTGACGTGCTTGTGGTTGGGTACAAGAAGGTAGCGGCAATCTGCTGGTAGTTAAAGCCGCAGAGCGTGGTGCGCAACGTGTGCAGGTGCAACGGAATTTTATTTTAAAGGAGCTGCAATGGAGTTCAAGGTCGGCGAGGTTGTTGTTTATCCCCACCACGGTGCGGCGGTGATTGAGGCAATTGAGCACCGCGAAATGGGCGGGGAAATGCTGGAGTACCTCGTGTTGCAGATTAATCAGTCTGACCTTGTGGTGCGCGTTCCCTCTAAAAATGTTGAGCAGGTCGGCGTTCGTGATGTCGTAGGCAAGGAAGGTCTGGAAAAGGTCTTCTCTGTTCTGCGTGAGATTGATGTTGAAGAAGCTGGCAACTGGTCCCGTCGCTACAAGGCGAACCAGGAGCGCTTGGCGTCCGGTGACATCAACAAGGTCGCAGAAGTAGTGCGTGACTTGTGGCGCCGTGACCAAGACCGTGGTCTGTCTGCTGGTGAAAAGCGCATGCTGGCAAAGGCTCGTCAGATTCTGGTCGGCGAGTTGGCGCTGGCACAGCCGGTCGATGATAAAAAGGCTGACACCATGATGGAAGAGATTGAATCCACCATCGCTCGTCACCGTGCTGCTGGTTTGGTTGAAGATAATTCGATTACTACCTCGATTGATGATGACGCAGATCTAGATGATCTCTCCTTCGATGACGACGAGGATTAAATAGTGGTTTCACGCGTTAGTGCCCTGGTCGCAGCTGCTGGCCAGGGCACTCGTCTAGGTGCAGCATTGCCCAAGGCCTATGTCCAGTTGCAAGGCCACAGTCTCGTCGAGCGCTCAGTTCGTGCCATGTTGGATTCGGGGGTAGTCGATGATGTTGCGGTTATCGTTGCCGCAAGTATGGAATACCACGCGCGCGAAATCTTTACTCAAGCTGGGTTGATAGAGCGCGTGCGGTTTGTTCACGGCAGCGATGAGCGGGCAGATTCCGTATGGGCAGGCCTGCAGTCGATTCCACATGATGAGGGCATTGTCCTGGTTCATGATGCAGCGCGGGCGTTGACGCCGCCGGCGATGATTGCCCGCGTAGTAGAGGCAGCCCAGGCAGGCGCGAAAGCCGTCATCCCGGTGGTTCCGGTGGCGGATACTATCAAGCGCGTATCGCACACCGTGGTGGTAGATACCCCGGATCGCTCCGCGTTGCGCGCGGTTCAAACCCCGCAGGCTTTCGATTTGGCGACGTTGCGTGCGGCAAATGAAAAGTACTTCAGCAGCCAGACACGCAGTTTCGTCGCTACCGATGATGCCAGCTTGATGGAGTGGTACGGCCAGCAGGTGACCACCGTCGAGGGTGATTCCATGGCCTTTAAAATCACCACTCCGCTTGATTTGACCTTGGCCAATGCCCTTTTAACTTCCTAAAACCAGAAAGAAGTAAAGAACATGACTTCCTCGCAACCGATTATCCCGCGCGTGGGCACGGCTTTCGATGCCCACCAGATTGAAAAAGGCAAAGACTGCTGGATTGCCGGATTGTTATTTGAAGGGGTTGCAGGCTGCGAAGGGCATTCCGATGGGGACGTGGTATCGCATGCGCTTGTCGATGCCCTCCTCTCTGCCGCCAACCTCGGCGACCTCGGCTCATTCGTCGGCGTGGGGCGTAAAGAATATGACAATGTCTCTGGTGAGCGTCTGTTGCGTGAATGTCGTGAGCTGCTGGAATCGCATGGATTTGTCATCGGAAATGCAGCCGCGCAGATGATTGCGCAAACCCCGAAAATGGGCCCGCGGCGGGAAGAAGCACAGCACGTGCTGTCGGAAATTCTCGGCGCCCCGGTCTCTATTTCGGCTACGACCACTGACCACATGGGCTTTACCGGCAGCGGCGAAGGCCGCGCGGCGATCGCTACGGCTGTGGTCTGGAAAGCCTAAAACCCATCGCTTTGAGCGCTCATGCGTGTTAGGTTTAAACGAACCGCACACAGTGTGAGCGAGGTTACCCTTGCTTTGGATCCTGGCCCGCGCTTTTGTGACAACATCAGCAGAAAGGGGCGCTGGCGCAATGGATAAAATCATGGAGCCGCTGCAGCGACTCGGAAAAGCATTAATGGGTGCGGTGGCGGTCATGCCGCTAGCCGCACTGATGATGGGTATTGGCTACTGGATTACCTCAGTTGGCGGCGAAGGAGCGGTAATCTATGGCGACCTGCTGCTCAAGACCGGCGCAGCCGTACTGGATAACTTAGGCGTTATTTTCGCTATTGCCATTGCCTATGGACTCTCCAGAGACAACAGTGGTGCCGCGGCCCTTGCCGGGTTCGTCGGCTTTGCCACGCTGGTTAATCTCATTGGACCGGAAGCCGTGGCGGGCTACCGCGGCATAGAACCCACAGAACTTACCGGCGATGAAGCACTGCGCTGGGCCGAATCCGGTTGGGACGCTGTTGGCTACGGCAATGTCCTATTCGGCATCATGATTGGTATTCTCGCGGCTTGGATTTATAACCGCTTTTATCAAACCCAGCTACCTGATGCCTTCGCCTTCTTCTCCGGCCGGCGTTTGGTCCCGATTCTATCTTCCATCTTCTCCGCAGTCGTCGCCGGCATCATGTACATTATCTGGCCGCTGGTCTACTCCGCGCTCTTTTCCTTCGGCGCCTGGATTCAAGGACTCGGCGCTGTCGGTGCTGGTCTCTACGGGTTTGCCAACCGCTTGCTCATTCCCACCGGGCTACACCACGCGCTGAACTCCGTGTTCTGGTTCGACGTCATGGGCATTGACGATATTCGCAAATTCCAAGAGGGCCCCGTCACCATCGACGCCGCTGCTGCCGCCACTGACGCGCTCAGCTGCCCTGGCGTATGGGACGGCACCACCTGTGAAGTCATCGGCGTGGTTGGCCAATACCAAGCGGGTTTCTTTCCAATCATGATGTTCGGCCTGCCCGGCGCAGCACTGGCCATCTACTTGCGTGCAAAGACGAAACGTCGCAAAGCAGTGGGCGCGCTGATGATGGCTGCAGCCGTAGCCTCCTTTTTCACCGGTGTCACCGAGCCGCTGGAATTCTCTTTCATGTTCCTCGCACCGCTGTTGTACCTGGTGCACGCCACCCTTACCGGTATCTCTTTGGCGATTGCTTCTGCCATGGGCTGGACCGCCGGCTTCGGATTTAGTGCCGGTGCGGTGGACTTCTTGCTCTCCTCGCAAAACCCGCTGGCCAATCAATGGTGGATGTTGCTGGTGATGGGCGTTATCTACTTCTTCGCCTACCTCGGCATCTTCTACGCGCTCATCGGCCTGTTTAACATCAAAACCCCCGGACGCGATGACGATGAATCGGAAGATGGCGGTGCGAGCTTCGATGCCTTTACCGATATCGCGCGTCCTGGGGCATCGAAAGGCGGCGCTGACAACGCCAATACCCATACCGCCGAGCAAATCATTCAGGGGCTTGGCGGCAAGAACAACATCGACTCCATCGACTATTGCTCCACCAGGCTGCGCACACACGTTCACGACGCTTCGCTTGTCGATGAATCCCTCATCCGCAAAGCCGCCGCCTCCGGTATGGTGCGACCGACAAAGCAATCGATCCAAGTCATCGTGGGCACCAAAGTCCAGTTTGTCTATGACGAAGTCGCACGCTTGCTGGCTCAATCCGGCGCGGATGCTGAGCTTATCGGGGAGCGCCCTGCCTCCGAACTCGATCAGCCGGCCACAGCCGTCCTAACCGGCACGACGGTAGAGCTTTCCAAACCCACCGTCGGCCAAGTGATAGCACTCGAGGGTGTATCCGATGATGCCTTTGCTTCCAAGTCCATCGGCGATGGCTTCGCCTTGGTTCCAGCCAGCACGGCTGCCGTCTTTGATGTCTGTGCGCCGGCATCGGGCAAGCTCGACATGGTGTTCAAGACCAACCACGCATTCTCGCTTACCACCAGTGCTGGTCTAGAAGTGCTCGTCCATATTGGCTTCGATACGGTCAAACTCAAAGGCGAAGGATTCACGCGCTTGGTGGAACAAGGCCAATTTGTAGAAACTGGCCAGCCTATCGTGCGCGTAGATGCCAAGGCTTTGCGTGCCCAAGGTGTCGATCTCACCATCGCGGTAGTGATGCCGACGAAGACTCAAACATCTTCGGTTCACCTGGCGCAGGGGAAGGGCTCTGTCGCCGCAGAGGTGGCACTGAAGTAGCGCTGCGGTAGCACTAGAGAGCTCCTAACGGCGGGCTGTGCGCTATACAATGGCGCGCAGCCGTATTATGAAGAAGGTATCGAAGCCACGGTATTGAACACGCAGGAATTGAAGCAAGGGGAAGCCTAAATGGAAATCATCGTCTGCGACTCACCGCATGATGTCGCTGTGCAGGCAGCGGATATTCTCCAAGGCTACGCCAATGACGGCGGCGTCTTGGGAGTTGCAACCGGATCGACTCCGTTGCTGACCTATCAGGAACTTATCCGCCGCCATAAAGCCGGCGAAGTCAGTTTTGCCGGCTGCACGATGTTTGCGCTCGATGAATACGTTGGCCTGCCTATCGAGCATGAGCAAAGCTATTACCGCGTGATCCACGATGAGTTTTCTGATCACGTGGATATTGATCCGGCGGATGTTCATATCCCTAACGGCCTAGCCGACGATGTCCCTGCCGCATGTGCTGGATATGAACAAGCCATCGTGGACGCAGGTGGCATTGATGTGCAGCTGCTCGGCATCGGCACCAACGGACACGTCGGCTTTAACGAACCAGCTAGCTCCTTGTCGTCATTGACGCGGATGAAGACCTTGCATCCGCAGACCGTGGCGGATAACGCACGCTTTTTTAATTCCCTCGACGAAGTCCCCATCCACGTGGTCACCCAAGGACTGGGCACTATCCAGCGCGCCGGGCAGCTCGTGCTCATCGCAACCGGTGAGCACAAAGCTCATGCTGTAGCGCAGTTGGTTGAAGGCCCCTTAAGTGCCGCGTGTCCTGCTTCAGTCCTGCAGATCCACCCACATGCCACCGTTATCGTCGATGAAGCGGCCGCCAGCAGATTGAACAACGTGGATTATTACAAGTTCATCCAGCAGAATAAACCGCAGTAGCTTCTTTGCGCGTAGTGCCTGAGTAATCCGGAACAACGCCGGTAGACTAGGACTGGTGAACCTACGAATTTATGACACCGCTACCCGTTCGTTGCGCGATTTTGAGCCGATTAGGCCCGGCCATGTTTCGATCTACTTGTGTGGTGCCACCCCACAAGCCAAGCCGCACATCGGCCACCTGCGCTCCGGCGTGGCCTTTGATATTGTGCGCCGCTGGCTTTCCGCCCAAGGCCTAGATGTCGCTTTTGTCCGCAATGTCACCGACATCGATGACAAGATTTTAAATAAGGCTGCCGAGCACAACCGCCCGTGGTGGGAGTGGGTTTCTACCTACGAGCGTGAATTTACCAAGGCTTATAACACCCTTGGTGTGCTGCCGCCTTCGGTAGAGCCACGCGCCACTGGCTTTGTTACCCAGATGGTGGATTACATGCAGCGCCTTATTGACCGCGGCTTTGCCTATGAAGCGGAAGGCTCTGTCTACTTTGATGTCGCTGCCTGGGTAAACGCCGAAGGCTCCGACTACGGCTCCCTGTCTGGCAACCGCGTCGAAGAAATGGAACAAGGCGAAACCGATGTCGTGGGCAAACGCAGGCCCCAAGACTTCGCGCTGTGGAAAGCCGCCAAACCAGGCGAGCCTTCCTGGCCAACCCCTTGGGGCGAAGGACGTCCTGGTTGGCACCTGGAGTGCTCGGCGATGTCGACCTACTACTTAGGCTCGAGCTTTGACATCCACGGCGGTGGCTTGGACTTGCAGTTCCCGCACCACGAGAATGAGATTGCGCAGTCGCACGCGGCTGGCGATGATTTTGCTAATTTCTGGATGCACAACCACTGGGTAACCATGGCTGGCGAGAAGATGTCGAAATCTTTGGGCAATGTTTTAGCGGTAGATAATTTGCTCGATATAGTTCGTCCGCAAGAATTGCGCTATTATCTTGGTTCTGCACATTATCGCTCTGTTCTGGAGTACTCCGAAGGTGCGTTGACCGAGGCAGCCGCAGGCTACCGTCGCATCGAGGAGTTCCTAGCACGCTTTGACAACGTGGAATTAGGTCAGTGGACCGAAGGTTTTGAGAAGGCCATGAATGATGACTTCTCTGTTCCGAAGGCTCTGGCGGAAATTCACGTTGCTGTTCGTGAGGGCAATAAGGCCCTTTCTGCTTCCGATGAGCAGACTGCACAAAAGCTTGCTGAATCCGTTCGCCGCATGGCTGAGATTTTAGGTTTTGACCCATTGAGTAATCAGTGGGGAGCCGGTGAATCTGATGATTCCGCGGCTTTGGAGGCGTTAGATGTTTTGGTTCAGGCTGAACTTGCACGTCGCGCTCAAGCTCGTGCAGAAAAGAACTGGGCTGTTGCTGATGAAGTCCGCGATCGTCTCGCTGAAGCAGGAATTACGGTGACTGATTCTGCTGATGGCGCTAAGTGGTCGCTGAATTAAACCACCTTTAAGGAGAAACACACTATGGCACGTACTCACGGCCGCGGCGGCGCAGGTCCCCGTAAAACCAATAAGAAGGGTGCTGTGAAAGGCACCGGCGGCCAGCGCCGCAAAGGGCTTGAAGGCAAGGGGCCTACGCCAAAGGCAGAGGACCGCGTTTACCACGCTAAGCACAAGGCGAAGCTGCAGCGCCAACGCCGCGACTCCGGACGCCACGAGAAGGAAACCGCGGAGATGGTCGTTGGCCGCAACCCGGTCATCGAGTGCCTGCACGCGAAGGTTCCTGCAACCAGCCTCTACATCGTGCAGGGCACGCGTAACGATGAACGCCTGTCCGAAGCCGTAGCCATCGCGAATGCGCGCAACCTTCCTATCTTGGAAGTACAGCGCCACGCCATGGATCAGATGACCGGCAACGGCATGCACCAGGGCATTGGCTTGCAGATTCCGCCGTACAAGTACGCCGATGTGCATGACTTGATTGCGCGGGCAGCCGACAAGCCAGAACCAGGCATGTTCGTTATCTTGGACAACATCACCGACCCACGTAACTTAGGCGCGGTTATCCGCTCCGTTGCTGCTTTCGGCGGCGATGGCGTGATTATCCCAGAGCGTCGCTCAGCATCCGTGACCGCAGTAGCATGGCGTACCTCCGCGGGTACCGCAGCGCGTCTGCCCGTTGCGCGTGAGACCAACATGACCCGCACCGTGCAGGAATTCCAGAAGAACGGCTACCAGGTCGTTGGTCTGGATGCCGGCGGTGAGCACACGCTGGATACCTACAAGGGCGGCAAAGACCCAGTTGTTATTGTCATCGGTTCTGAAGGCAAGGGCATCTCGCGTTTGGTCAAAGAAAACTGCGACGTTATCATGTCCATCCCAATGACCAGCTGGGTAGAATCCCTCAACGCTTCTGTCGCCGCCGGCGCGGTTCTCTCGGAGTTCGCCCGCCAGCGCCGCGTCGCCGCACAAGAAAGCTAAAGCTTCTTGCACAAGCCTTAGAAAGCCGAACCGGCTTTCCCAGGGCTAAAATGCCTCGCCTGTGGATAACTTGACCGTCTGCGTGACGTGTCAACGTAGTTATCCACAGGTTTTTCTTGTTGCACTAGCCAAGACTTGCATAGGCTTTTAGTGTCGAAGTCATGGACCCATTAATGAAAGCCTTCAAGCTTCTCACCAGCAACGGCATCGGATTCCTCCGGCTGTGCGCTGAATACTCACCCTATGACTTAGCCGATGACGGCATTGAAATTTCCTTAGCCAAAAACTACACCCGCCTCGCAAGCACGCTTTTTAGCCCGTGCGACTCCCCACGCATCCAACGCGAAGCGGTAGCTCTCGCCGAAGAGCGTCAGCTCAGCGTCAATCACTTGTTGATGATAAACAAGCACGCGAAGAAGCTTAAAGCCCGCGGCGCCGCCTGGAAACTGCGCGCCGAACTTATCGCTCGCGAAGGCAGCCTCGAGGAAGTCGAAGCCTACGCGAAAAAGCGCGTCAGGGAAGAAGGCGGCGACACCAAGAAGAAACCGGGCGTACGTGTCGGCCGAGTCATTGATGGCCTGCGCACCATTAGTATTACCGATACCCAACGTCGTATTACCGATTTAGAAAAGACGCTTGACGCCGCTGTCGAAAACGATAATGACCGACCTCGTTCCGAAGCCTTGTTAGAACCCTTCTGGGATTTAATCGAAGGCAACGGCACTGGGCTTATCAAGCCGGAATACCGCACTGTGATTGCTATTGGTCTTGATGATTTCGCGAAAGTTTCCTGCGGCAAAGGCGAGGACGTCATTGTTGCTTTATCCGACGGCACGACCATGACGCGCGCTGAATTCATCAACGCTGCGATGGCCGGCTCCCTTGGTGACAAGCTCTATGTCGGTCTTTTCCACCCCACCGCCGGCCCGGTGAATCTCTACGAAGCCCGTTTCGCATCAGAGAAGCTGCGCACCTTGGCCATGGCGGAAAACCTGGTGTGCCCGTGGCCAGACTGCAACGTACCAGCCGATAGATGCCAGGTCCACCACATCGACGCACACAAACACGGTGGGCATACCAAGCCATCGAATCTGACGATGCTGTGCAAGTATCACAACGGTGTCAATGACGATGACGGCCCGCGCAAGAAACGGAAACGACCAAGTCCGGGTAAACCCAAGCGCGGCAGGATGCGCCGACACCGCGGTAAAGTCCGCCTGCACACCCCAGGCGGAAAACTTGTGGGCAACACCCACCACGTGAGCAGCATGGGGGCGATGGACCTCATCTAATCGCCTCGACCAGTGCTTCCACACCCATGAAGTAGGTGCGCCCCAAAAAGGCGCGGCACACCTGCTAATTAGTCATGCGCAAAACCGGAAGGGCTAGGTTAGCTCGAAGAATTCCGCTACGACCTCTGCTGCGGTGAAAGAATCAGTGTTCTTTCCCAAGCGGGGGTCGAGTTCTTTTCCAGAAGGCACAACATGGCCCATGTCTTGCACAGTCCACAGCTCCACGCGGTTGTCACCCGGCCAGGTTGTAATTTCTACATCGGGGTAAGGATTGCTAGTCTGCGGTGCGCCAGCGCCGTTGCGCTCGGCAAAGTAGGCGCCAGTAGCAGGCGCTGAGAGGACCTCGCCGCGGGTGCGCTTGGCGTGAATACCGGCCATGCCGCCCTCATAAGGCGCCTTGTCATCCAAGGTGCCGTGAATCATCAACAACGGCGTGGGCTGATAGGCCTCGACCGGATTAGTTGGGGCGAGGTTCTCGCCAGCAGCCAAAGTTGCGGCAAATAAGGCGGCCCCGGAGAGAAGCCCGGGGGCATCGAAAAGCAAGCGCAGCACCATCTGCCCACCATTGGAATACCCGCAGGCGAAGATCCGGCCAATGTTGAACTTTTGCCTCAGCTCATCAATGATTGCGTGGGTAAAACCAACATCGTCAGTGCCCAGCTCACGCGTGACCTCCGGCAGGTGCTTGCGGGCATCATTGAAGTGGTTCTTGATTCCACCGGGATAGGCAACGATAGTGTTGCAGCTAGCCAGAGCATCAAAGGTGAAATCAGTAAAACGTCGGATCACATTCGGCGACTGCAAAGAACCGTGAAAGACCAGCAGCAGATCCTGCGGGCCGTCTTCGGGGTTCTCCGGCGGAATAAGAACGTAGCGGCGTTCGGTGTCTTGAAATGTGATCCGGCGTTGTTCCATGAGATAAAAGCTTAATCATCAACATGATCGCAGTGCTCATCATGGTGGCTGGTGTGATGAATTTGTGAAGGATCCGCGTTGCCCATCCGCGGGGAGACGGTCGCGGCGAATTCTTCCTTATCGCGTTTCGCAGCAATATCGTCGCGCACGGCACGGCGGTTCTTGAGCACCCCGACCGCGCGGCACACGAGGTAAATCGCAAAAGAGATGGTGGTGACAAAAACCGAAACCGGCAACCCTGGTGCCAGAGATAAAATCAGGCCCCCGACCGCAGCGACTTCGGCAAAGATGACAGACCACAGCACGGTCTTCAGCGGTGAAGAGGTAATCTGCACGGCTGCCGCACCCGGGGTAATCAGCAAGGCCATGACCAACAGCGCGCCGACAATCTGCACGGATTGCGCGGCAGCTAGACCAACCAGCACCGCGAAAAGTACAGAAATCGCGCGGATAGGAATGCCGGAGGCCTGCGCCATGACTGGGTCGGCGGATGCGAAGAGCATCGGGCGCCAAAAGAGCACGACTGCGGCTACGACAACGATGGTAGTTAGCGCCAACAGCCATACCGAAGCGCTGGAGACACCAACGATTTGCCCGGTCAGCAAAGTCATTGCCGCAGTCGGGTTGCCGGGATACAGGTGCAGGAAAAGCACGGAAAGCCCCAGGCCGAAGCTCATGACCACGCCAATGGCGCTGTCTTGCTGGCCTCTAAATCCCAGGACGGCTAACACGATAGCGGCGCCAATCGCACCGGCGATGGCACCCCAGCCGATATTAAGGCCGAAAAGCAGCGCCGCAGCCGCACCCATGAGAGCCAGCTCGGAGGTGGCATGGACCGAAAATGACATCTGCCGCAGCACCACCAACGACGTCATCACGCCAGAGAGCACGCCGAGCAAAGCACACGCAATCAGCGCCTGCTGCACGAAGTCAACCGACAGCAAGTAGCCGGTATCGTCGAGGAAAGTCTGAAAATCCATTAGGCGACAATAATCCTTCCATCGACATTTAATACCTTGACACTTGCGCCGTAGAGCTCCGAGAGCACCTCGGTGCGCATGACTTCTTCCACCGAACCCAGCACATGTCCGTGCGGCGCGAGATACAGCACCCGGGAGACGACGTCGAGTACCGGATTGATGCCGTGGGTGACAAAAATGGTCGCGGTGCCCTTGTCGTGGCGGCGTTTCTGCAGCCTGTCGATGGTCATCGCCTGCCGTGCAGGATCCAGCGAGAGCAGGGGTTCATCGGCAAGAATTACCTGCGGATCATTGGCCAAGGCCTGCGCCTGACGTACTAACTGCTGCTGCCCGCCGGAAAGTTGACCAACCCGGCGATCTGCAATTCCTCCGGCGCCGACTTCGGCCAAAAGCTCATCGACTTGCGCTTTAGACGGCCTTCGCTTTCCGATGACCCCGTGTGCCAACGACAATGACACCAAATCACGTGCCCGCAGAGGTAGCTGCTGGGCAAACATACGCTGCTGCGGGATATAGCCGATGCGTGCATTAACATCCAGCTTTCCGCCGGTGAGTTGGCGCGTGCCCAAGATGGTTCCCAGCAGCGTGGATTTACCCACGCCGTTGGGGCCCAAGACAGCGATGAACTCGCCAGGTTTTACTTCCAAATCCAGCCCTGACCACAAAGGGTCAACGGCTGCCTGGCTAAAAGAAACTAACATCAAACTCCAAAAGGATGGTTGGGCTTGCATCTTTGGTAATGCACAAGCCCAACCATCTTACGCTTCGAGGGATTCGAGATTGGATACGACTTCTTCAAAGTATTCAAAGAAGTTTTGGTTATCCGGGGGAGTCTCACCGATCTCGATAATCTGAATGCCTTCATCTTCCGCGGTGGTGCGAATCCGTGAGGTCATATCGGTTTGGGTCTGCGGGTTGTAGATCAACACATCCACGTCGCCGGCTTTAAGCTCATCGATAAAGGCTGCCAAGTCTGCGGCTGCTGGTTCACCGTGGCTGAGCGTTGCATGGCGGTAGCCTTCTGGCGTTGCATCAGTCATCTCGGTGTGTGCCAGCATGTAGTCCGCAATCGGCTCGGTCTGTGTATAAGTAACATCAGGCAGTGCGTGCAGGCGTGAATCCAAGTCAGAGATCTTGTTTACTACTTCTTCATCGCTTGCCTGCGCATCTGGGTTGACCTCGTTGATGTGCTCAGCAATCTCGTGCGCTACTTCCATCACCGCGGTTGGGTCGTACCAGATGTGCTCATTGCCATCGATGGACGAGACCTCATGCGAGTGGCCCTCCTCGCCATGGTTATGCTCATGGTCGTGATCATGGGCTTCTTCCGCTTCCGCAGATTCTTCTCCGTGGTCGTGGTCGTGACCTTCTTCGCCTTCCTCACCGTGGTCGTGACTGTGCGCGGTCAGCGGCAGGGCGTGGATGATCTTGTCTTGGTCTTCGATGGTGTCGTAGAGCCAGGCGTCATATCCGCCGCCGCCCACAACAATCACGTCGGCTTCAGCCGCGCGTGCCAGGTCCGCAGCGGTCGGTTCAAAGTGGTGCGGGTCCATGTTGTTGCCTTCAACAATGGAGGTGACTTCTACATCCGCGCCTTCCGCTGAGTCGGCAACCGACTGTGCAATATCGCCCCAAATAGATGCCGAAGTGACAATGTTCAGGGTGTCAGAGCCGTTGCTGCCTTCTGATCCGTTGTCAGATGCTTCATCAGAAGATGCCGTTGAGCAAGCCGATGCAAAGGCGAGCGCGCCGATGCTTAGTGCAGCTAAAGCTACACGTCGGCCGCGGTGAGTGCGGGAAGCTTTATGAGAAGTCTGTAAATGCATAATTTCTATAATTGCCTTATTGAAAACAATTGTCAACTGAAAATGAAATGAAAATGGCTTAAGGGTTAAACCTATATTTCAAACGCAGTGCTAAGGCCATTCATTCCACGGCTGCATAATCATGAAGTAAAACTACGTGGGAGCGGTAAGGTGTAGGGCATGGTTAAACGCAGTCCGGTTCGTAAAACTCTTGCTTCCCTCGCGGCAGAATTAGGGGTCTCGCGAACGACTGTTTCTAATGCTTATAACCGTCCCGATCAGCTCTCTCCTGAGCTGCGCGAGCGCATCTTGACGGCTGCTCGCGCGCATGGCTATTCGGGGCCGGACCCGATGGCCAGGAGTCTACGTACGCGTCGTGTGGGCTCCATTGGTGTAGTGCTGACGGAGGATTTGTCCTATGCCTTCGAAGATGCTGCTTCGGTGGATTTTTTAGCAGGTATGGCGCAAGGGCTAGCGGGTAAAAATAGCACGTTGACGTTGATTCCGGCAGGCCCAGATACTGCTGAAGGGACCGGCGCGGAGGAACTTTTGGGCCGCGCGGTTGTGGATGGTTTTGTGGTCTATTCCGTCGGCGGCGATGACCCGTATCTAGCCGCCGCTAGAAACCGCGGCCTGCCGGTGGTGGTCTGTGACCAGCCACGCGATACCGGGCAGCCTTTTGTTGGCATTGATGATTTCACAGCGATTGCTCCGGCGGCGCAAGCGCTCGTCGATGCCGGCCATACCAAAGTCGGCATCCTATCCATTCGTCTGCGCCATGAACGCTTGGACGGCGCGGTGGACCGAGGGAACCTCGCCGCAGCAGAGTTTGATACTCAGCGCCTGCGCGTGCAGGGAGCGTTAAAAGTCTTCGCCGATGCCGGTATCGATGCGGATAAGATTCCCGTGGTCACTCGCCACATCAACACCCGCGACACGGCGCGGGAAGCGGCAGAGGAACTGCTGAGCAATAACCCGGAATTAACCGCAGTGCTGTGCACAACAGACTCCATGGCGCTGGGTGTCTTGGACTTCGCGGAGCGCCAAGGAATTCCCATTCCTGGGGATCTTTCGGTGACCGGCTTCGACGGTATCGAATCCGCTCGCCTGCGTGGATTGACCACAGTGATTCAACCCAACTTCAATAAAGGCGCCGAAGCGGGCCGGATGCTCGCCGAGCTTATCGATGCCTCCGTCGCCAACCTTGCCTATCCCACTAGCGAAGACGGAAAGCCACTGCGCGTGCTGTTGAAGACCCAACTCGCGCCGGGCAAGACGATTGCCCGCCCACGCCACTAGCGTGCGAGCTAGTTAGTCGGCGAGAAATTCTTGTCGGGCTTTCAGTAGAGCCTGCAAAAAAGTAGCTACTTCGTCGATATCGGCAACGCGGAGGTGTGCTGCGGTGTCGCCGTGGCCGACTTTGACGCCCAAGTCAGTGGGCTGATTCAGTACAGCGAAGCCGTCCTCGTCGGTGACGTCATCGCCAAGAAATACCACGGCAGTGGCATCGACAGTCGTGCGGTGCGATTCAATCCACGTGCCCTTGTTGGCCGTGGTGGCGGAGAACTCCACTAAGTTCTTGCCGGTGGAAACGAAGTAGTCGCCGGGGTCTACTTCTAGCCCGCGTGCGAGCGCTTCCTCGGCGGCTTGCGGGTCGCGCTCAGACAAAGCCTTGACGTGCAGTCCACGGTGGAAGGGCTTTTGCTCCACAAAAGCTTCCTCGTAGTCCGCAGCAATGGCGTTGAGCTCGTCATCCACGCGGTCCAAAAAAGCCTTCATGTCTTCGGTCAGTGCGCTATCTTCACCTTCGGTCTCAGCACCGTGCGAACCGGCCAGCATCACTGGTGCGCGCAGCGGAAAGACTCGCTTGAGACCTTCAAGGTGGCGCCCTGATAACGCAGCAGCGAAGGTATCAGGAAGCTTCGCAAAGGCGGAAAGCGCTGCGATGGAGTACTGATTGACAGGGACACCGTAGATATCCGTCGAGTGCTCGGCAAGAGTGCCATCAAAATCGGAGACCACAAATAGCCGCGGCGTGGACGCTAGCTTATCGATGATTTCTTCCACCCGGGCCGAATCACGAAAATCACAAGGAAAGTCAGACATGGGTACAAGATTACCCACGCTAACTTTGTCTGGTGAGTATCTACAGCCCGATATAGCGAATCGCCGGGGAATCGACGCGTCCGTCCTGCAGCGTCAAAATCAGCTGGTTGTTTTTATCAACGGTGATATCGAATTCGTTGCCCTGAGCGTAGAGACGCGAAAGATTATTGTGCGTCCACAGCATCTCACCTGTGCATTCCATGCTGCCAGTCTCACCTTCGGTATCGAAGACGATGGAATCAATGCGCACGGCATCGGCCTTGCGCAGCTCAGTCGGGTCTGGGTTCGCGGAGTCGGAAGCATCGTTGAAGTAGGTGACCTCGGCGGAGAATTGTTCACAGCCGGTGGAGCCAAGCATGGATGTTTCCCCGAAGACCACGCGCGGAACGGATAGTGTGTTTTCTGAAATCGCGCCGTTGGTCTCAGGTGAGGTGTACACACCGATGGCTTGCCAGGTCTTGCCGCCGACGCGGTCATCGCCAAGCGGCTGCGGGGGAGCGCCATCTGGGGTGCTGCACCCAGCTACGATCAGCGCGGTGGCCGCGAGGCATCCAGCAAAAGATTTCTTCATGGTCCTACTTAAACTTATACCGAGTGCTTTTGTTCGAGTGCTCCCAGGGCTCCCAAAAAGGCATTCGCCCACAGGTCAACATCATGTTCCATGACTTGGTTATACATCGCGGACATGCGCTCTTTCATAGCTTCAGGGTTATTCTTCAAACCCCAAGTAGCCTGCAGCATGGCCTTTTTGATGTCCTCGATATCAAAAGGGTTGCACAAATGCGCCTGGGTTAATTCATCAGCTGCGCCGGCAAATTCGGACAGGACTAATGCACCGGAGGAATCTGCACGCGTGGCGACGAATTCCTTTGCCACCAAGTTCATGCCATCCCGAAACGGCGTCACCAGCATGACATCAGCTAGACGGTAATAGCGCATTAGCACATCTTTGGTCACCGAACGGTGCTGGTAGTGCACCACTGGCCGACCAATCTGCGAAAAGCGGCCATTGATGCGGCCCACCGCTTCTTCCACATTGGAACGGGTGGTGCGATAGCTATCGATGCGCTCACGCGAGGGCGTCGCCAGCTGCACTAACGCTACTTCTTTTGGATCCAAAGCACCTGAATCCAGCAACTCTTCAAAAGCCAGAAGTCGCTGCAAGATGCCCTTGGTGTAATCCAAACGGTCTACACCTAAAAACACCGTGGAAGGTGAGCCCATATTGTGATGCATCTGCTCGAGCTCACCATGGGATTCATGGTGGGTATCTGCTGCTAGAGTCGCAGCGATCGCGGAAGTATCGATAGAGATTGGAAATACCCCAACGCCTAAAGAATGACCATTCGGCAAGGTAATGGTGATTCCAGCTTCGCGCACTTTAATCTCGCCGCTGACTTCTATGTCGTAGCCGCGGCACAATTCAACAAAGTTGCGCACGTTGGATTCCAGATGAAAGCCGATGAGGTCGGCATCGAGAAGCCCGCGCAACATCTCATTGCGCCACGGAAGCTGCCGGTAGATTTCAGGCGGTGGGAAGGGGATATGCAGGAAGAACCCGATTGTGAGATCAGGCCGCAGCTGACGCAGGATTCCCGGGACAAGTTGCAGTTGGTAATCCTGCACCCACACGGTCGCACCAGGTGCTGCGACCGTTGCAACTTCGGTGGCAAAACGCAAGTTGACGTCGCGATAAGCGTCCCACCAGGAGCGGTTGAACTCCGGGGTAACAATCAGATTGTGGTATAGGGGCCACAAGGTGGCGTTGGAGAAACCTTCGTAGAATTCCTCAAAGTCATGCTGAGTCAGCTCAACTGGATGCAGGAGCACTCCACGTTCCGTGCGGAAAGGCTCGGGGGCTTCATCGGTAACCCCGGGCCAGCCCACCCAGCAGCCCTGGTGCTTTTCCAAGACGGGAGATACCGCAGAAACGAGACCGCCCGGTGATTCTTGCCATGACTTTGTGCCGTCGGATTCAATAATCATGTCGACGGGGAGTCGGTTGGCAACAACAACAAAGCTGTTGTCTCCGGTGCCTGTGGCTACATTGCTATCCACATTGCCGTCCGCACTGTCGGGGGCTGTCTCGCTCATGCGCTCAAAGGCTCCTCAAGATGGTATCTGCTGGAATTTATGAAACTAGCTTGAAGTCTTCTTCGCAGTAGTTTTCTTCGTGCTCTTTTTAGCTGCAGTCTTTTTGGTCGCTTTTTTCGTAGTCTTCTTAGTAGCCTTTTTTGCAGCGGTCTTCTTGGTAGCTTTTTTCGTTGCCTTCTTGCGGGTGGTCTTAGGCTCGGATTCTACCTGCTCAGCGAGTACCTTCTTGTGAACCAAACCTTCTGGCTCAACGCCCAGCATGGACATCAAAGTAACGCCGTCCAAGAAATCTTGAGCATAGGTTGCGACGACGCGGCGAGCTGAGCGCGCGGTCTCTTCCTCCACAGCATGCATCTGCTCCGCTGCTGGCTGTGTGTCAGTGACCTTTGGTGGCACGTGTTCCTCCTAAATGCGTTCCCTGGGCTCATCCAAGGAAAGATGATAATCAACCGTGAGTAGGGTACAGACCGAATATTCTACCGCATTTCCTCGTCTGAAGTCGCCTCGCCCTGCTCTTCCTCGGCGGCCTTAGCTTCATCGGCAGCTGCGTGCTGCGCGATGAACTCTTCGGTACCAGGTGAGGTGTACACCGTTGGTGCTTCTTCATCCGGCCAGCTTTGTGCAGGGAAGGTCGTGCGTGGCGGCCAAGTTTCATCGAATACTCGGTCATTGGTTTGCACTTCCCACTGCGAAGTCGGTGAGGCATCTGCATAAACCGCGCTGGTGTCCTCAGGAGCTGTGGCTGGACCTTGAATCGGTGGAAGCTCCGGGCGGTTAGCGCGCGGCGCCAACGGTGCGAGCGGCACGCGGGGAATCTTCTGTGCCTTCGCAGCCAAATCCTTAGCTTGGTTTACCGAGTACCGGCCGATGCGCTTGAAAGCTGTGTACGGACGGAAGTGTTTCGGCCTGCGCAGGCGACGTGCACCGCGTTCACCTAGGAGCACGCCGGCAGCTAGGGCACCGGCGATTGCT
Source organism: Corynebacterium stationis (assembly GCF_001941345.1). Lineage (NCBI taxonomy): Bacteria > Bacillati > Actinomycetota > Actinomycetes > Mycobacteriales > Corynebacteriaceae > Corynebacterium > Corynebacterium stationis. The sequence goes on along the minus strand of NZ_CP009251.1, from coordinate 2,393,939 downwards.
AGGGCCGTGACGAGGTTGGCCATGCCCGTGATGAATTGTTCATTCAATGAGGCGTACATGCCTCGGTACAACGTCAAGCCAGGAAGCATCGGCGTGTAGCCCACGACCATGGTGATCAGCGGTGGAATGTGGAAACGGCGAGCCAAAAGGCCACCGGCAAGTCCCACCACGATGGCGGAGATGCCGGAGGCCACCACGACACCGGCGCCAAAAGGAATCACGACGAAGTAGTAAAAGAGCATGCCGGCTGCAGCTGTTGCGCCGGAAATCAGCACTTCTTTCCACGCCGCGTGGCAAGCATAGGCTAGTGCGGCGGAGCCGATTCCGCCCGCAAGGACCAAGAGCGGAACCTCGTAGTACACGGGCGCCGACATCGACGCCAACGGTGGTAGCGGGTAGCCAATCCAATCCGAAAACTGAATGCCTAAACCGACACCGCCGACAATCGCGGCGGTCGAAAGCAGGGCTTCAAAGAATCGTGCGGTGGAAGTAACCGGTGCTCTCGTGATGCCATCGATAATCGATTGTACGAGCGTGAGTCCGGCAACCAAGACGATGATGCCCATACCGATAACCTGGCTAGGTGAGAAAGCTAATCCCAGCGACGAAGCAATGTTGTATACGACCGCAGCTGGAACCACGGCCATAAAACCGCCGACGATGTTGTGATAAAAGGGTGGAATTCGCATCATTTCCATCGCGATGATGACACCGATGATGGCAAAGGCAACGAAGAAAGACATCATGGCAACAAACACATTGCCGCCCAGCATGACCGAAAAGGCTCCACCCATAGTCGCCCAACCGAGCAGCTCCGTGAAGATAGTGCGCGGCGATTTCATGGCTTCGATATCATCCAAAGCTTGTTCTGCAACCGATGGCGGAGTGAAACCCGTGTGGATGGAACGAATCAGGCGGTCAACCGCTGATAGCTTGGTGAAGTTGATCGTCCACTTGCGTGCGGAACGCACCACCGTTAGCGGCTGGCGCTTGGCACCCGTGCCGATATTAGTGTGGATGGTAACCGTATTCATGACGATATCGACGTGGCAGTAGTGCAAACCGTAGGAAGCTGCGGCAAGATACACCTGCGCGCGGGCATCGGAATTAGAGCTGCCCGAAAAGATCAAAATCTCCCCGATACGTGCGGCAATTTCCATCACGCCGGTTACCTGCGCCGGGTCTGTCAGATCAACTGGTGCCAGCGGTGAGGGCGGTGGTGCCGCCATCGCTGTATCGACCGTGGCGACGTGATCAGTGTTGCGGAATCCCTCGGGAAACTCGCCAGTCAAAATGCCGTGCACAGTGGAGTCTTCATTCATCACATTTGAGCCGGCCGAAGAATCTTCGGTGGAGTTTTCTGGGGTGGCTTTCTTGGACAGGCGTGCCTTTAAAGACTTAAATACAGACAACGAACTTCCTCTACACCAGTGTTAATGAATGACATGAAACTTTTTCGAAATTTACACTGCGCACAGTTGTATTACACGATTTCTTTACTGCACTTTAATCCCGGAATGTACTTCGTGCATATTACCGAGTCAACGCATGTTTTTCCGCTGCATATTCACCTATTTGGAAGTTTATCCAGACGGTGTTGTAATCTAGGTAGGCACTGCTGAAGTGGCGCAATTGGTAGCGCAACGCACTTGTAATGCGTAGGTTGCGAGTTCAAGTCTCGTCTTCAGCTCCGAAACCCCTGGTAGGCATAAAACCTACCGGGGGTAATTTCATCTATTTAGCCCGAGATGCTTGCGGCTGGATGACAACCTTCCACAGGCAAATGGCGAGGGCGATGCCGAGTGCGATGAGCAGAGCACCGGAAACCCAACCGGCCCAGATGGTGGGCTAGGGGAGAAAGTCCATGCCCGGGATGCTGTTAATGACAAAAGGTTCGGCGATAAGGCCAAGCGGAACAATCAAAAGCAGCCACGGGATCTTGTGGGAAAGTCCGCCGACTAGCCCGAGGATGGGGCCGGTGATGAAAGAGCCGTACATCCATAAAGCATTGCTGTTGAAGACCTGGTTGTCGAAGACGCCAATGAGAAAACCAAAGGCGTAATGAATAGCCAGCATGGCAAAGATAATGACGGTACCGGCCAGAATGCTGCGCCAAAGGCGTGGTCCTGCTATTCGCCCGCCCCCCAACACTCATCGATGCCCACAAGATTCCTGAGCCCATAACTAGACCCACGGTGTTGCACAGGAATAGCAGGACGTTGGCCTCACCTGAGAGCATTGCGATCGTCGTGATGTGCCCAAGCGCGTAGCCAAGGTCAGCACTGCCGCGACGATAGCGATGGATTTATACCGTGCCATGAGATTTTCCCCACGATAAGTCGTGATTTTCGACTATACCGCCGCGATACGGTTGAGGAGGCTGTCCACTAGACGTTTACGATTAGCTGCTGAAATCGTGCGTTGTGAGATGTGGTCGTAGACCCACAGCCCGTGAGCGATGAAGGAAATTTCAAGTATCTCTGGGTCGAGCTCGGGATCTGAAGCATCGGGCATCCAGCGGGATTCTACTGGCACCCATTGTTGCGCGAAGTCTTCATGGGTTTTGGTGTGGATGCTCAAGATCAGCTCCACCAATGGGTCATTTTTGCCCAAAGAAAGCACGACTGCGCGCAGGCGCTGCTTGGCATCGAGTTCTCCATAGGGCGCGCCAGCGATATCAACGAGCTCTTCCTCCCAGCGCTGGGCTGACCAGGCGTGGATGTCGATGAGCATCTCGTGACGGGAGGGGAAGTGATAGATCAGCCCTGATTTAGACATCCCGGTTGCTTCTGCAAGTGACTCATAGGTCAACGCGGGAATGCCATCGCATTCAATGATCTTTAGGGCTGCTCGCAGCGCTACTTCCTTCTTGCTAGTGCGCGCCACCGTTTCCTCCTGATTTCGGGTTGTCGCGGAAACACCAGAACGTGACGATGGTGAGAACTAATGCAAGCACAGCCACACATCCCACGGTGGTGCCGTAGGCAGAAGCATACGCGGTCGATGCATCCGCATGGCCAAGGCCACCGTGCAGCGCCTCCGTACCCATGTGGCGAAGATGCGTGGGCAGATTGCTCAAGTACAAGGCTGGCGTCAGCGAACCGACGAAAGCAACGGACAATAGAGTGCCAAATTCATAGGAGACTTCTTCGACACCCGCAGCCATACCGGAGCGGTGCATTGGCACTGAGCCGATAATCGCGATGGATGATACGGACATGATGGAACCCGCACCAGCACCTAAGAAGAGCAGACCGGCAATCAAAAGCGGAACTGAATCTGCGTGCGTCGACCACACCGCTAAGCCTGTGCCGATGGTAGCGAGCATGAAGCCACCGGAGATAAGCGGCAAGAAGCCCACGCGGTGCAGGTTCGCACCGCCCAATGCAGACATCGGCAAAGCAGCAATCGCTGCGGCCGCGACGATGATGCCGGCGTGGAAGGGGCTGAAATCATCGGCAAGCTGCAGCTTTTGCGCCGTAATCATTTCCAGCCCAGCCATGATAAACATGGCGCCGGAAGCGGCGATGACACCACCGAGGAAGAGGCGGTTGCGGAAAATATCGAAGGTCAGCAAAGGCTCTTCGAGGCGGTTTTGGCGACGGGTGAACAAGAATCCGCCGATGACACAGGCGATGAAAGCCGCAGCAACCAGAATCCACGAACGGTTGGGGTTGGCCAGTTCTTTAATCGCCAGCGTCAGGCCCGTGAGCGTAACCAACGCAAAGATCGAGGAAATGAGGTCCCAATGCTTGGTGGGGTTAGGCATATTCGGTGGTGCCAGCAGGGTCGTTGCCATGATAGCGATGACCACGATGGGCACGTTGATCAAAAATACGGAGCCCCACCACCAGACTTCCAGTAAGGCGCCACCGACGACGGGACCGGCCGCTGCGCCGACCACGGCAACTGCGCCCCAAATGCCAATCGCGGTGTTGCGTTCTTGTTCGTCTTTGAAGGTCAGGCGAATCAGCGCCAAGGTCGCGGGCATCATGACAGCCGCACCTAGTCCTAAGGTAGCGCGGGCACCAATCAAAAAGGCCGGAGTAGGGGAGAACGCCGCGGCTAACGATGCCACGCCGAAGACCAACAGGCCGGTGGTAAACATGCGGCGGTGGCCGATTTTATCGCCGAGTGTGCCGGTGCCCAGGAGCAGTCCGGCGAGGACCAAAGGATAGGCGTTGATGATCCACAGTTGCTGGGTTTCACCCGCGTGGATTTCCTCCGTCAGAGTTGGCAGCGCGGTGAAGAGGATGGAGTTATCCAGCCCAATCATTAGTAAGCCTAAAGAGATTGCAGCGAAAAAAGACCAGCGTTGAGCTGGTGTGGAGTTGCTATCGAATTCTTTGCGTGCGTTCCTCAGGCGTGCGTTATGTCCTATCGTCATGGTCGGTTACTGTAACGCACGTTCGGTATAGTAACAATCGGGGGAAATTAGTAGGTTGCAAAAATCACAGCCGAATAAACTGGCGAGGATTAAGGCGGTTGTGGCGAAAATTTAGCTTTGGGCGCACTATGGGGTTACACCCTGCGATTTAGTAGAGTGGCAAATCTTTTGATGAAAGAGGTTAGACATGGCACGTACTTATGCTGACCAACTGGTTGACACCCTTGAAGCACAAGGTGTTAAACGCATTTATGGTCTAGTCGGTGACTCGCTCAACCCTATTGTTGATGCCGTTCGGCGGTCATCCATCGAATGGGTTCACGTTCATAATGAAGAATCCGCGGCCTTTGCCGCCGGTGCGGAGTCTCTGCTTACCGGTGAGCTTGCCGTGTGTGCAGGATCTTGCGGCCCAGGCAATACCCACTTGATTCAGGGGCTCTATGATTCACACCGCAATGGTGCCAAGGTATTAGCCTTGGCTAGCCACATCCCATCGCGCCAAATTGGCGGACAGTTCTTCCAAGAGACTCACCCGGAGATACTGTTTAAGGAAGCCTCCGGCTATTGCGAAATGGTTAACTCGGCAGATCAGGGAGCTGTCATTACGCACAATGCTATTCAGTCCACCATGGCGGGCAATGGTGTCTCAGTTCTGGTCATCCCAGGTGATTTGGCTTCTGCTGAAGCAGAAAATGAGCAGTTTACCGAATCGGTTATTTCTGCAGGTAACCCGATTACTTTCCCGGATCCGGCTGAAGCAGCAGCACTGACCCAGGCCATCAACGAAGCAAAGAAGGTCACCTTCTTCGTTGGTGTAGGGGCGCGCTATGCCCGTAAGGAAGTCCTAGAGCTCGCGGAGAAGATTAAGGCTCCAGTCGGCCACGCGCTGGGCGGCAAGATGTACATCCAGTATGACAACCCCTTTGATGTGGGCATGTCAGGATTACTAGGTTACGGTGCCGCGCACGATGCCATGAATGAAGCAGACCTGCTGATTCTTCTGGGCACGGATTTCCCTTATGCCGACTTCCTGCCGCAAGGCGGTCCTGGCGATACCAAGGTTGCCCAGGTTGATATCAACGGTGCACACATCGGCCGGCGCACCAAGGTGTCATATCCGGTTACTGGTGATGTCGCTGCGACCATCGCGAATATCTTGCCGCATGTAGAGGAAAAGACGGACCGTTCCTTCTTGGACAAGATGCTCAAGCAGCATCACAAGAAACTCACCCAGGTCATTGACGCGTACACTTCGAACATTGAGAAGATGACGCCGCTGCACCCCGAGTTCGTCGCAGATGTCATTGATGAGGAAGCGGCACAAGATGCTGTCTTTACCGTCGACACGGGCATGTGCAACGTCTGGGGTGCGCGCTACATCACCCCGAACGGGCAACGCGAGCAAATTGGTTCTTTCCGCCACGGCAGCATGGCGAATGCTCTGCCTCATGCGATTGGCGCACAGTTCGCTGACCGTGATCGACAGGTGATTTCCTTTAACGGTGATGGCGGTCTGGCGATGTTGCTGGGTGAGCTGCTGACTGTGAAGCTGCACAACCTGCCGGTGAAGACCTTTGTCTTTAACAATTCTTCATTGGGCATGGTCAAACTCGAGATGCTGGTCGAAGGCATGCCAGAGTTTGAAACCGACCATGAGCAGCTTAACTTCGCCGATATCGCCGCTGGCATGGGCATCAAGTCCATCCGGGTGGAAAAGCCCAAGGAAGTGCGCAAGGCTGTGCGCGAAGCACTCGCTTATAACGGTCCAGTACTAGTTGAGTTCGTCACCGATCCGAATGCACTGTCTATCCCGCCAACACTGTCTATTGATCAGCTGCTGGGCTTTTCCAAGGCCGCAGCCCGCACCGTCTTCGATGGCGGCGTGGGACACATGGTGGATATGGCAGCATCTAACCTGCGCAATATCCCACGCCCGTAGATATCGCTGAAGCTCTACCTACGGACATGAAGTAGGGAGATTTACGGTTAGACCGCAGGTTGCGCCATTTCCGGTTCGTGTTTCTTAGGATCACGGACCGGAACCAGGATGAGCGCACCAACCAGCAGCACGACGGCGATCGCGAGAACACCACCGCGGTCGCCGTCGCCGATCAAAGATACGAAAATGCCGAACAGCGCTGGAGTCATCCAGCTCACCGCCCGCCCCGTGGTGGCATAAAGGCCAAACATCTGCCCCTCGTGGCCAGCGGGTGCAACACGTGCTAAGAAGCCGCGGGAGGCGGACTGCGCGGGGCCGACGAATAGACACAAGATAAGGCCGAAAATCCAGAAGGCTAGAGGGCCTTCGACAAAGTACATGGCGATGCCCGTGCCGGCGAGGATAAACAGCGAGGTCAAGATGATGATCTTGGGGCCGACGAGGTCATCGATAAGCCCGCCAATGAGTGCGCCAAGAGCGGCCGCGACATTAGCTGCAACGCCGAAGATGAGCACGTCCCCGGCGTTGAGTCCGTACACGGAAACGCCCAAGACGGCGCCGAAGGCGAAGACACCAGCAAGACCATCGCGGAAGATGGCTGAGGCAAAGAGGAAGTAGCAGGCATTACGGTCAACCTGCCAGAGCTTTTTGATATCCCGAAAGAGCTTGACGTAGGAGTCTTTGATACTCCCTGCCTTTTCACCAGATGGGGGGATTTCCGGTACGCGGAAGAATCCGGGCAGGGCGGACAGGCCAAACCACGCAGCGGCAAGCACCGCGACCAGGCGGATATTGAGCCCGCCTTCGGTGCTGATGCCGAGTAAGCCGCCATTTCCGGCAACGAACCCGAAGTAGCAAATCAGTAGCAGGAAAATGCCGCCGAAATAACCAAAAGACCAGCCCAGGCCAGAAATCTTGCCCACGTTGTCTTTAGTGGATACCTGGGCAATCTGCGCGAAGTAGTTGACCTCCGCAAATTCGATGGTGATGGTGCCAATCGCAAGCACCACTAGACCTACCCAGAAATACACCGGCGCGTCATTGCGGATGAAATACAGCGCCGCCATCAACACAAACGTGATGAAAGACCAAAACGCCAAGGACCGCCGCCGCGTTCCACGGGTATCGGAGCGCTGGCCCATAATTGGCGTCACCGCGAAAATAACCAGCCCAGCCACGGTCATAGCCACTGAGAGCCACTGCGCCGGAGTGCGCGAAGAATCAACCTGCGCACCAACGGAATCAGTCAGATATACCGCGAAGATAAACGTCACCAGCACGGCGTTAAACGCAGCGGATCCCCAATCCCACATGGCCCAGGAAAAGACCGTGAGTTTGTCTGTGCGCTTGGCCGAATCAGGCATGTTCTCCAATGCAGGGCTAGTCATAGCCCCTAATCCTAGGCTGCACAGCTCGATTGCGCTTTGCAATCGGGCTTAGGATGGGGCTTGAACTTAACGCTGCGTCAAGTAGGAAGATAACTCTTGTGACCGAATACGACCAGGCTGAATACACCATTGGTGAGGCAGCGGAGATACTCCAGGTATCCACGCGCACCCTGCGCCATTGGGATGACATTGAGTTGCTCACTCCCAGTTGGCGCACGTGGGGTGATCATCGTTTGTACTCCGAAGAAGATATGGAGCGCGGCATGAATATCCTCATCTACCGCGGGGCAGGCGTGGCGTTGAAAGATATCGCAGAGCTTATCGATGCCACCTCATCTTCCCGCACCGCCATCTTGCGCAACCAGCGCAAGTTGCTCCTGGACAAAGTTAGTCACATGCAAGAACTCATTGCGGCAGTTGACACCCTGTTGACTGCGGAAACCTTAAAGGAAGGAAAGACCATGAGTACTGAAGAAAAGATTGCGTTGTTCGGAGAGAACTGGCCGGTGTATGACGAAGAGGCCCGGCAGCGCTGGGGTGATACGGAAGACTATGCCGCAAACCAAAAGATGGTGGCGCAGATGAGCAAAGAAGACATCCGTGCAGCCAAGCAGGTGGCTAAGGAGTTCAAGCAGATGCTTATCGATGCCCACTCCCACGCAATCGCGCCGGGCTCCAAGGAGGCGGAGGAGGTCGTGGATAAGCATATGGCGACTATCAGCCCCTATATGCCGCTGAGCCGTTCGAAGCAGGTGTTGCTGGCGCGCATGTACGTTGCTGACGAGCGCTTTGCCGAGGTCTATGGCGATCACCGCCAGTATCTTTTGGAGCTTATCGAAGCTCAAGCGCAGGCTGAAGGTATTGACCTTGGCAATGTTGCTTGGGAGTAAGTCTCACAGCTTTCTTTCAGAAAATGCTCAGTAGCTTTGATAGCCTGTGTGCCACACTTTTTTAATAGTTGAAGAAGTAGTGAAAATTTTCTAAGGAAGCAACATGGAAGAAAACAGCAACGACCAGGTAACTGTCCTGGTCGTCGACGATGAACCCAATATTGTCGAACTATTGACCGTCTCCCTGAAATTCCAGGGCTTTAATGTGCGCAGCGCAAATTCTGGTACCGAAGCGCTGCGCATTGCGCGTGAGATCAATCCGGAAGCCTACATTTTAGATGTCATGATGCCGGGCATGGACGGCTTTGAGCTGCTTGCCAAGCTGCGTGCGGAAGGCCTTGACGGTCCCGTGCTGTATTTGACCGCGAAAGATAGCGTGGACCAGCGCATCCACGGCCTGACCATCGGCGCTGATGATTATGTAACTAAGCCCTTTAGCTTGGAAGAAGTCATCACCCGTCTGCGCGTGATTTTGCGCCGCGGTGGTGCAGGTCAAGACGACAATAGTGATGCCACCATGACTTATGCAGACCTGACCTTGAATGATGACACCCACGAGGTAACCAAGGGCGGGGAAATCATTGACCTTTCCCCAACCGAGTTCAACCTGCTGCGCTTTTTGATGCAGAACAAGGAAGTCGTGCTGTCCAAGGCGAAGATTTTGGACAACGTCTGGCACTATGACTTCGGCGGCGACGGCAACGTCGTGGAATCATATATTTCTTACCTGCGCCGCAAGATTGATACCGGCGATAACCCACTGATCCACACCGTGCGTGGTGTGGGCTACGTCCTGCGCACCCCACGCTCCTAAATTTCAGGGGCAGTACGTGAGTAATCCGGCAGCAACAGACAACAACCACCACGATGCGCGTTCTTTCAAAGAACGCGTGCGGGGATATTTATATCCCGGGATGTCCGGCTCGCCGCAGGCGATGCCGCTGCGCACGTGGTTGGTCGTGCTGCTCGTTGTCGTTTCCGGACTTGGTATTATCAGCGCCTCCGTCGCGGTCTCTGCCGTGATGCGCGATGTGCTGTACAACCAAGTCGATGATGAGCTGATAGCAGCCCAAAACGGCTGGGCGCGCACCACTAATGTTTTCGGGTTGGATTTGACCGGCCGTCCGCCGACAGAGTATTCGCTTATCAAGATTTATCCCGATGGCGCGGTGCGCTACCTCAATCCTTATGAGTCCATGCCGCAGGTCGACGAGCTGGTCATCGGTGCTGCGCCTGAAACTGTCGACTCCACCAGCGAATCCAATTCCACTTCCGAGTGGCGCGCCATGGCCACTGAACGCGATGGTGTTATCACCGTGGTGGCAAAAAATCTGGACTCCGAACAAATCTTGCTGCGCGGCTTGGCGCTGGTGCAGCTCATGATTGCCGTGGTCGTCTTGATGCTGATTGCGATAGCCGGATTCTGGTTTATTAGACGTGCTCTGCGGCCGCTGCGTGTGGTGGAAAAGACGGCCTCGGAAATTGCAGCCGGTGACTTGGACAAACGTGTTCCCGAGTGGCCACAACACACCGAGGTAGGCCAGCTGGCCAGCGCATTGAATATCATGTTGGCGAAGCTGCAGGCCTCGGTGGAACAAGCCCAAGGCAAAGAAGAGCAGATGCGCCGATTTGTCGGCGATGCCTCGCATGAGCTGCGCACCCCGCTGACATCCCTGCGCGGCTACACCGAGCTGTATCGCGCGGGCATTACCGATGATGTTGACATGGTCTTATCCAAGATTGATGCCGAATCCTCGCGCATGTCTTACCTGGTCGAAGACCTACTGGCGCTGACCCGTGCTGAAGGAACACGGTTGGATATTCGCCCCGTCGATGTCTTGGAACTCTCACTGTCGGTGGCATCTTCCGCGCGCGCGGCTTTCACCGGCCGTTCCATCAACGTTGCGAACAACACCTCTGGCGTGCCGGTCGTCTACGGCGACGCCAGCCGCTTACACCAAATCATTTTGAACCTGATCACCAACGGCCTGCGCCACGGCGGCGAAGAGGCCGAAATAACCATTGGGTTGGAAAAAGACAACGGTGATGTGCTGATCAAGGTTATTGACACCGGCCGCGGCATGGACCCAGAAGTCAGCTCGCATATCTTTGAACGCTTCTACCGCGAGGACACCTCCCGCACCCGCGATACCGGCGGCTCCGGGTTGGGCCTAGCGATTGTAAAATCACTTGTTGAACAACACGGCGGTTCCATCTCTGTGGAATCCGAACTCGGCGTCGGCTCTACCTTCACTGTGCGCCTGCCCGCTGCGGAAGAACCGGAATCCATGGACTCTTCAGACAGTGAGGATGGCGCTCTGCCGCATGGTAATGCCGTACCGGTGAAAGTCTCCCGGAAAAACCGCAGCCTTCGCAGCGGTAAGAAAAACGGTGCGAAGGGCGAGAGCGCCGGGGAGGCATCGACAAGCGAAGGGCCGGAGGCTTAGCTTAAGCGGTATCCATCTTCGCCGGTGTTAAGGTGCTGGCGGATACGCACCGCGGCTTCATCCATAGCCTTCGGATCTGTGGCATCCATGGCGATGGCCTTGGTGAAGTCGAACTCCGCCATCTTCTCTGTGGGGAACAGGTGGATGTGGGTGTGCGGGACATCGAAACCGGCGATGATAAAGCCCGCCCGCGTAGTATCATAAGCAGTCTTGATAGCCTCACCGATTTCCTGCGCGACGCCGGAAATGTGCAGCCAGGTCTCGGCATCCAGGTCGGTCCACTTATCAACCTGCTCAATTGGAACGACCAAGGTGTGGCCGTAGCGCAATGGCTCAATGCTCAAAAACGCCACGCACTTGTCATCGCGGTATACAAAACGGCCGGGTAGCTCGCCGTTGATGATCTTGGTAAATACAGAAGGCTCAATTTCAGTCATGCCCCAATGCTATAGCTTTCTTGGCTGTGAATGGGGTACCCGTCTAGCGAAAAAGTTAAGATAGTCGCATGCGCATTCTTGTAATTGGTTCCGGCGGCCGCGAGCACGCCATTTTGAAAGGCCTTGCGGCCGACCCCGCTACCACTGACCTGCACGTTGCACCGGGCTCACCTGCTTTTGCATCGCTAGCTACTGTGCACGCTGACTACAAAGAAGTAGCGGATCCGGCCCACATGCTGGAATTGGCTCAGGACATTAAACCTGAACTGGTTGTCATCGGTCCAGAGATTCCATTGGTTGCCGGTGTTGCTGACGCACTGCGCTCTGAGGGCATCGCGGTCTTTGGACCGAACGCGGATGCAGCACAGATTGAAGGCTCTAAGGCGTTTGCCAAAGAAGTCATGGAAGCTGCAGGCGTTGCTACCGCGCGTGCGCAGACCTTGGCGCCAGGGATGAGCGATGATGATATCGAGCACGAGCTCGACTACTTTGGCCCCATGTACGTGGTCAAAGACGATGGCTTGGCTGCAGGCAAAGGCGTTGTGGTCACCGCTGACCGCGCCGAAGCACGCCAGCACATCCACCTGGTGCATGCCGCTGGTAACCCAGTGCTACTAGAGTCTTTCTTGGACGGTCCAGAGGTCTCGCTGTTTTGCCTTGTCGATGGCGAAACCGTCGTGCCACTTCTGCCAGCCCAAGACCACAAGCGTGCCTACGACAATGATGAAGGCCCGAATACCGGCGGCATGGGAGCATACACCCCGCTGCCGTGGTTGTCTGCTGAAGGCGTCGACCGCATCATCCGCGAGGTCTGCGAGCCGGTAGCTAAGCAAATGGTCGAGCGCGGAACCCCATACTCCGGCCTGCTGTACGCAGGTCTGGCATGGGGCCAAGAAGGCCCCTCCGTCATTGAGTTCAACTGCCGCTTCGGCGACCCAGAAACCCAGCCGCTGCTGTCGCTGTTGAAGACGCCGCTGGCAGGGGTTCTCAACGCAGTTGCAACCGGAACTCTGGACGAACTTCCTGCGCTGGAGTGGGAAGACGCCTATGCCGTGACCGTAGTGCTGGCGGCTGCGAATTATCCAGAATCTCCACGCAAGGGCGATGTCATCACCTCGCCAGATCTGGCAGATACCGACAAGATTTTGCACGCGGGTACCGCGGTAAAGGACGCAGAGGTTATCTCCAATGGCGGTCGCGTGCTTAACGTAATCGGCAAGGGTGAGACCCTATCTGCCGCGCGCGCTGCCGCGTATGAGGTGCTCGAGAACATTGAGCTGGCGGATAGCTTCTACCGCACCGACATTGGCCAAGCTGCCGAAGAAAGTCGCATCAGCATTGACTCTTAGCAGCTCGCTCTCGCTGTTTGCGGGGGTATAGCGAGGGCAATTATGTTGGCTTAAGAAATGAAAGGCGCAAGTAGAGTACTTGCGCCTTTTGCCATGTGGAATAATGAAGCCCGTGGCTGATAAGAAGAAGATTTCCAACGTTTTGTCCTCGCGTTACGCCTCTGCAGAGTTATCCAACCTGTGGAGCCCGGAACACAAAATCATCATGGAGCGCCAGCTCTGGATCGCGGTCATGCGCGCCCAGAAAGACCTCGGCGTCGATATTCCATCTGAAGCAATTGACGCATACGAAGCAGTCATTGACCAGGTAGACCTAGGTTCCATCGCGGATCGTGAGCGCGTGACGCGCCATGACGTGAAAGCTCGCATTGAAGAGTTCAATGCGCTGGCTGGTCATGAGCACATCCACAAGGGCATGACCTCCCGTGACCTGACGGAGAACGTCGAGCAGCTGCAAATCTACCGCTCCCTGGAGCTCATTCGTGATAAAGCAATCGCGGTTGCAGCGCGCATTGGTGAGCACGCCGCGAAATACCAGACCTTGGTCATGGCGGGTCGTTCCCACAACGTTGCGGCGCAGGCGACCACTTTGGGCAAGCGTTTTGCATCGGCTGGCGATGAAATGCTGCTCGCCATCGAGCGCGTAGAAAACCTCCTGGGCCGCTACCCACTGCGCGGCATCAAGGGACCAATGGGCACTTCCCAGGACATGCTGGACTTGATGGGCGGCGACGAAAACAAGCTCGCAGCGCTCGAAACCGCCATCGCGGACCACCTGGGCTTTGCCCGCGTGTTCAACTCCGTTGGCCAGATCTACCCTCGCACCCTCGACTTTGATGCGGTCTCTGCACTCGTTGAGCTCGGTGCTTCTCCATCGTCTCTGGCTACCACCATCCGCTTGATGGCCGGCAACGAAACCGTCACCGAAGGTTTCAAGGAAGGCCAAGTTGGCTCTTCCGCGATGCCGCACAAGATGAATGCCCGCTCCTGCGAGCGCGTCGGTGGCCTCCAGGTTATCCTGCGCGGCTACCTGACTATGGTTGCAGACCTTGCTGGTCAGCAGTGGAATGAAGGCGACGTATTCTGCTCCGTGGTTCGCCGCGTGGCGTTGCCGGACGCTTTCTTCGCCATCGATGGTCAGTTTGAAACCTTCCTTACCGTGTTGGATGAGTTCGGCGCATTCCCAGCAATGATCGACCGCGAACTCGAGCGCTACCTGCCATTCTTGGCCACCACCCGCATCCTTATGGCTGCAGTGCGTGCTGGCGTTGGCCGCGAAACCGCACACGAAGTCATCAAGGAAAACGCAGTGGCTGTTGCGCTGAACATGCGCGAAAACGGCGGGGAACAAGACCTACTGGAGCGCCTTGCTGCCGATGATCGCCTGCCAATGAGCAAGGAACAGCTCGAAGAAGCACTCGCTGACAAGCACGCGTTCATCGGCGCTGCTGAATCCCAGGTAGATGCAGTTCTTAGGCGCATTAAGGAACTCGCGGATCAGCATCCGAAGGCGGCTGCCTACACCCCAGGCGAAATCTTGTAAAAGACTTCGCGGTAAGAGTCCAGAAGAATTTCCCGAAAGCGACGGGAGATTTCCGCCGACACTAGCGGGACGCTGTGGGCGCATGCACTAACATTTAGAGCATGCGCCCACAGCTTTCTGATTATCAGCACGTATCCTCCGGCAAAGTCCGCGATATCTACGAAGTAGATGACAACACTTTGCTCATGGTGGTCACCGACCGCATCTCCGCCTATGACTTCGCTCTAGAGCCAGCCATCCCCGATAAAGGCCGGGTTCTTACCGCAACCACCATGTTCTTCTTCGACGCCATCGATTTCCCGAACCATTTGGCAGGACCCATCGATGATGCGCGGATTCCAGAAGAAGTATTGGGCCGAGCGCTCATCGTTAAGAAGCTCAACATGCTGCCCTTTGAGTGCGTTGCCCGCGGTTACCTCACCGGTTCTGGCCTGAAGGAATACAACGCCAATGGCACCGTGTGCGGCATCGAGCTGCCAGAAGGCTTGGTTGAGGCGTCGCGTCTGCCAGAGCCAATTTTCACCCCAGCCACCAAGGCAGAGCAGGGCGACCACGATGAAAACGTCAGCTTCGAGCGCGTGGTGCAGGACCTTGGCCAAGAGCGCGCAGAGCAGCTTCGCGATGAAACCCTGCGCATCTACTCCGCCGCCGCCAAGATTGCCGAAGAAAAGGGCATCATCTTGGCTGATACCAAGTTTGAATTCGGCCTTGATTCCGAAGGCAATCTGGTCTTGGGCGATGAAGTACTCACGCCTGATTCCTCCCGGTACTGGCCAGCAGACACCTACGCGGAAGGCATTGTGCAGCCTAGCTTCGACAAGCAGTACGTGCGCAACTGGTTGACCTCGGAGGAATCCGGCTGGGATGTGGAGTCGGAAACCCAGCCGCCAGTGCTTCCCGATGACATCGTCGCCGCCACCCGCCTGCGCTACATCGAGGCTTATGAGCGCTTGTCCGGCAAGCGTTTCATCGACTTCATTGGCGGTTAAAACTCCTCATAATTCACGCGGGTAGGGTTGTTCGTTATGACAGATAACAATCTCGACAACGTTAACCCGCCCATCGCTAAGCAAGAAGCTCTAATCCGTGAATTCCACGGACGCAGCTTTGTTGATGAATATGAGTGGATGCGCAACAAGGAATCCCAGGACACCCTGGACCACCTGAACGCAGAGAACACTTATACCGAGGCGAAAACCGCACATTTGAAGCAGCTGACGGAAAATGTGTTTGAAGAGATTAAGTCCCGCGTGAAGCAAACCGATATGTCCGTGCCGTCGCGCTCGGGGGACTATTGGTACTACGGACGCTTCGAAGAGGGTAAGGAATATGGCTTTAGCTGCCGTATTCCGGTCTCCGAAGGCCAGGACCCGTGGGAGCCGCCGGTCATTCCGGAGGAAGGCAAGCCCGAGGGTGAGCAGATCCTGCTGGATAATAACGCACTCGCTGAGGGCCATGACTACTTCGCGTTGGGCGCGGCGTCGGTGACCAAGTCCGGGCGCTTTTTGGCTTATTCCACGGACACCGAAGGCGATGAGCGCTTCGAGCTGTTCATCAAAGACTTAGAGACAGGCAAGCTTCTCGATGACCACCTGACCGATATCTTCTACGGCGCCACCTGGGCCGGCGAAGACTACATTTTCTACCAGAAAGTCGACGACGCCTGGCGCCCGGATACTGTCTGGCGTCACAAGGTCGGTACCGCGCAAAGCGACGACGTCTGCGTCTTTACTGAGGCAGATGAGCGCTTCCGCGTCGGCGTGGGTTCCACGCGTAGTGAAAAATACCTCATCATCGCGGTCGGCTCCCCGCTGACTTCTGAGTACTGGGTACTCGACATGGACAACCCCGAGGGCGAGTTCGAAGTCCTCTGGGAGCGCGAAACCGGTGTCGAATACGACATTGACCACGTGGTACGCGGCGGCAAAGACCAGTGGCTGGTCACCCACAACGCGCACGGGCCGAACTTCGAAGTCTCGTGGGTGGATGCCAACGCTAACCCGCTGCCGGGCATCCGCGACTTGGACATCCTAGTCCCACATAATGACGACGTGCGCATCGAAGGCGTGGATACCTACCGCGACTTTGCCACCTTGTCCTATCGTCGCGGCGGCATTCCTCGGGTTGCCGTGATGCAGCTTGTCGATGACCACTTCGGCGACTTCGAAGAAATCGACTTCGACGAGGAAATCTACTCTGCTGGCTCCGCCGGCAACCCCGAGTGGGATGCGCCGGTGATCCGTTTGTCGTATACCTCCTATACCCAGCCGGCGCAGCTGTTCCAGTACCGCATCGCCACTGGTGAGCGCACCTTGCTGAAAGAACAAGAAGTCCCTGGTGGCTACAACGCGGATGAGTATGAGGCTTACCGTGAGTGGGCGATTGCGAAGAATGGAACGCAGATTCCGGTGAGCATCGTCAAGCGCAAAGACCTTGCGACCGATAGCCCACGTCCTGCGCTGCTGTATGGCTATGGATCTTATGAAGCCAGTATGGACCCGGGCTTTTCTGTCTCCCGTCTTTCCTTGCTCGACCGCGGCATGCTTTATGTTGTTGCGCACGTGCGCGGCGGCGGGGAGATGGGCCGTCTGTGGTACGACGAGGGCAAGCTGATGGCGAAGAAGAACACCTTTACCGACTTCATCGATGTTGCTGACCATCTGATTAACAACCAACTGACCAGCCCAGAGGTACTTGTTGCCGAAGGTGGTTCTGCTGGTGGCCTGCTTGTGGGCGCGGTGGCGAATATGGCTCCTGACCGCTTTAAGGGCATCCAAGCCGTGGTGCCTTTTGTGGACCCGTTGACCTCAATCTTGAAGCCCGAACTGCCGCTGACCGTGGGTGAGTGGGAAGAATGGGGCGACCCGTACCACGACCCGGAAGTCTATGACTACATGGCAACCTATGCTCCGTATGAGAATGTCTCGGCGCAGGATTATCCCGATATTCTGGCTGTGACCTCGCTCAATGACACGCGCGTGCTGTACGTGGAACCAGCGAAGTGGATCGCCAAGCTGCGCGAAGTTGCCACCGGCGGTGAGTTCTTGCTCAAGACCGAAATGGCTGCTGGCCACGGCGGTGTTTCCGGGCGCTATGCGCGCTGGCACCAGACAGCTTTTGAGTATGCTTGGACGATTAACAAGGCTACTGGTTTAGTGGAGTAGATTTATCTGCTCGCCGCGCGGGGTTAGCTTGCCTGTGTGATAATTGGTGGCATGCAAGGGCATCTTCTGGTTTCGATTTCATCTATCTTCGACGACACCCGGAAGTCCGCGGCGCGTTTGATAAACCAGCTGGATAAAGAGGGCGTTCCTGTTTCATTGCTGGTGGCCCCGCACATCGACGGCAACTGGCACTTAGCCAAAGACCCGACCACGAAGCAGTGGCTGCAGGAACAACAAGAATCCGGGCGCCTTTTAATCCTTAACGGCTTTGACCAAGCAGTACAGGGCCGGCGCGCGGAATTTGCCAACCTCGATGCCCATGAGGCCAACCTGCGGCTGAAAGGTGCGACCCGGCAAATGTCGAAGCTGGGCTTTGAGTTTGATATTTTCGCCCCGCCGCGCTGGCGCATGTCTCCTGGCACGCTCGACGTGCTGCCGTATTTCGACTTCTCCCTGGCTGTCTCGTCCACGGGCATTCATGACCTGCGCACCGAGGACTTCTACCAGTCTCGCAATTTGTCCTACGGCGAAGGTTTCGGCGCAGCGAAGTGGTGGCGCCGTTCCATCATCAGCGCCGCTGAACGCGGCGCCAGCCGCGGCAATACCGTGCGTTTGTCCGTCTCCGGCCGCAACCTGGGCGAGAAGAAAGTTCAGCACGACTTCCTGCGCGCGATTGGCAAAGCCATCAAAGCCGGCGCGGTGCCTGCCTCCTACGAGGTTTTCGCAAAATGCGAAACCGTCTAAAAGCGAGTCGGATAACAGGACGTAAGTCTTCAGGCCGTCAAGGATGACATTCGCTGATACTAGAGATGCATTCATGTACCACGAGTCGTAGTCAATCTCGATGGCCTGGGTATTCTTCACTGCTTTAAGCGTTGGCCACAGGGACGTGTCCGCAGGGCTGTCGCTTCCTTTCTGCACGCCGTAGAATAACCAGTCGGCATCGGCTTCGGCGATGAGTTCTGCTGAGAGATCCTTGCCGGCCTTGTCTGTTAACTGCTGCGCCTGCGGGCGCGCAAAGCCGCAATCGGCTGCGACGGTGCCCGCCATCGACTCGGCACCATACATCTGCAACTCGCCTTTGTTGGTGCGCAAGAAGGATACCGTCGGCGGATTGTCTTTTTGGCTGTCTGTCACCTTTGCTGCCACTGCCTCGTAGTCATCCAGCATGGCTTGGGCCTCATCGCCCTTGCCAGCGGCGGCGGCAATGGTTATCAAGTCCTCGTTCCAACTCTCGCCACCGCCCTCACCGGTAACAACCGGCGCTATGGCGCGCAACTTTTGCAGCAGAGCTTCATCGCTGCGTGAGTTGGCACAAATCAAAGACGGCTGCAGATTAGCGATGATCTCCACATCCGGATCTTGGCGGAAACCGCAGTCTGCGATGCTATCCAAATCCATGTCATCCCCGAAGCGATCTCGCAGGAATTGCGGGATCAAGTCCGCGTTCTTTGCTGCAGCTACACCAACCGGAGTGATGCCCAGCAGCAACAGGTTATCTAGCTGACCGGTATTCAGCGCAACAATACGCTGCTCTTTATCGCCCTCAGTGGTTGATGCTGCTTGCTCCGACTTATCTGACTGCGTACATGCGGCTAGTGCGATTGCAGCAGCGCCAAGGCTCGCGCCCAGGAAGCCGCGGCGGCTGAGTTTCTTATGCACTTACATGAAGTGAGCCTAGTCTAAAAACGTCTGTCAATATTCGTGGTGGATGACACTCGTTGCTGAAAAACGGATCGCGAAATTCCTGCCGACCTGCGTTAGCTTTGGCAGTAGACCGGCAGTCGTGGACGAGACTTCAACGGTGTAACTAGGCCGAAGGCTGGGAGTCTAGATCAGGTTCATCGCCCCCATGCTGCTCACGTGGTGGGTGTTGCCCACAAGCTTTCCGCCTGGGGTCTGCAGGCGGACTTTGCCGCGATGGCGGCGGATCCTGCCGCGATTGGGCTTGCCTCGTTTCGGCTTTCCTGGTCTGCGTTTGTTGCGCTGACCGTCTGGGTCATCGTTATTGACGCCGTTGTGGTACTTGCACAACATGGTCAAATTTGATGGCTTCGTATGGCCACCGTGTTTATGCGCGTCGATGTGGTGCACTTGGCATCTATCGGCTGGTACGTTGCAGTCTGGCCATGGGCAGACGAGATTCTCCGCCATGGCGAGAGTGCGAAGTTTGTCTGATGCGAATCGGGTCTCGTAGAGATTCACCGGTCCGGCGGTGGGATGGAAGAGCCCGACGTAGAGTTTGTCACCGAGTGCGCCTTCCATTGCGGCGTTGATGAATTCAGCGCCGGTCATTGTGGTGCCATCGGATAAAGCAACAACGACGTCCTCGCCTTTGCCGCAGGAGACTTTCGCGTAATCCTCGAGACCAATAGCAATGACGGTGCGGTATTCAGGTTTGATGAGGCCAGTGCCGTTGCCTTCAACAAGGTCCCAGAAGGGTTCCAGAAGTGCTTCTGAGCGTGGCTGGTCATCATCTGTGATGGCGGCGTCGAGGGTCTTTTCTAAGTCGGTGATTTTCCGTTGGGTATCGGTGATACTAATAGTTCGTAGGCCGTCGATAGCCCGACCTACGCGCACCCCGCGTTGCTTTTGTTTGTCGCAGCCTTCTTCGGTGACGCGCTGTTTGCCGTATTCATTGACTTCATCCAACGTGCCTTTATGCGCGATAAGTTCAGCGCGGAGTTTCCATGCGGCGCCGCGGGTGTTGAGTTTCTTGGCGTGCTTGTTGACCATTTCTAAATACTCGACGCTTAACTGTCTCGCTTCGGCGAGAGCGACTGCGTCGCGCTGCACCTTGGGCGAGTCAGCCGGGCCAAAGAAAACTGTGGCTAGTCGGGTGTATTTGCGTGCGGTGTTCAGTGACATCAGGCCACCGGCTAAGTCATGCGGGGAACAGTCATAAACGTCGCGGAGGATGGTTATTCCGCTGGTGTAGAAGAGTTTTATTATTTGTTGTCCGTCCATGACTTCGACACTAAAAGCCGCCGCAAGCCCGCACCAGAGCAAGTTCCGAAACCAGCCCGAATTTCACATGACGCGTCACCCAAACGGCAAAGTTATCCACAGGCGCGGCCGAAAACGCTGAAAACCACAGAAAAAGCCTGCTTTCACACTCCCGGTGGGAGTTCAAAAAGCAGGCTTTGAGCGACGCGCTAGCGACGCGTCAGGAGAATCTAGAAGAGGTTGTTGAAGAAGTTCATGATTTGGGCACGCAGGCTCTTAGCCTCACGCGGCAGGAACTGCTCAACGGAACCGCTAAAGGCTGCGCCCAAACCTAAAGCTGCAGCAATGGCTGCGATAGCAGCGATTACTCCACCGAAGGCACTGGAAGAGCTGCCTTTGCCGGGCTTGTTGCCGGGCTCATCATCGTCGTTGGAGGAATCCTTGGAGATTTCCAGGGCGGCTTCGACAAAGAGCTGGTCATTATCAGCACGGTTGATTGTGAATCCATATGCGTCTTCGGCATCATCCGCGGTGGTAATTTCCACGGCACCCGCGCGGTAGCCGTTGACTACCCAACCTTCAGGCAAGTCCTTGACTTCCAGTGTCACCGCAAGGTCGTTTAAGTCGGTGAGTTGGGTTGTGTTGGGGTTGGTGAGGGAGGCATCGATAAGCGAAGCTAATGCCTTTGGCACTGCAACCTTGACGGTTTCACCGGCCTTTACCTCAGCCTCGAAATCAGTAGCTTCGATATCCGCGGTGTCTGGAACCTCAGGCTCAACTGGGTTTTCCTCATCGCTGAGATTGAATCCGACCTTGACTGGGTCGTGGTCAGAAGAACGGAACGGGGTGGCGTCGTGGTAATCCACGACGTTGTACAAGCGGCGGGAGTACTCAAAAGCGATGGGCTCGTCAGCGTTGATATTCCACACCTGGGCGTCTTGGACATCGACGTGCTCATTGGCCAATACGTGGTCCAGGGAGCCTAAGAGGCCATCGAACTGGTAGGAGGTGGATGCATCGTAGTCTTCCTGCGGCACCGAGTAGCCACCGTCGCGGAAGACATCGATCGCATGCTCACGGGTATAAGAATTCAAATCACCCATGATAAACGTTGCCTTGTCATCCCAGTCAGACTGGGCAGCGAGGTGATCGAGCACCGCCTGCGCCTGCTCAACGCGCAGGTTGGCGTTGTTGCCCTGGCCGTCGCCCTGATCGGCGTCGCCACGTGCGATAGAACCCTTGGACTTAAAGTGGTTGGCAACGGCGACGAAAGACTCGGTGGCATCTTCGGCGACAGGCTTGAATTCCTGAGCCAGTGGCTCACGCGCAGTGCCGGTGAAGCGGTCATCTTCAAAGATGCGGGATTCACCCACTGGCTGAACGCGGTCTGGGTTGTAGATAAATGCCACGCGGATGACATCTGGGGAAGAAGGCACCTTGTCTGGGGACTCGACGTATTCCCAGTTGCCGCCCTCAGCGTTAAGCGCATCAACGAGTGTTGCGAGTGCTTCATCGCGGCGGTTGATATCGCCGGTGACGGCGAAGGTGTCCTCAATTTCAGACAGTGCAATCACATCGGCGTTAAGACCATTGATGGCGGCAACAATCTTTTCCTGCTGGTCAGCTAGTGCGCTTTCGGTGAAGGCACCACGCACGGTGCAGTTGCGGGAAGCGACCGGGTTGCCGTTGATATCGGTGTAGCCGTTGCAGCCACCTTCATCTTCGCCCAGGGAGGTGAAGTAGTTGAGCACGTTGAAAGCAGAGATGGTGTATTCACCGGCGACATCATCGACGGCGTTCAGCTCTGCGGGGCGGGAATCTTCCCAGGTAATCGGCAAATCGGCAGACGCGGTATTGCCAGTGACCGGGGTGGTGGGCAAAAAGCGCCACAGACCATGGTCCTTCTTCACAACGACTGGCTTTTGAAATTCCACCTGGTCAGTTGTGCGGATGGACTTGATAGTTTGCGCGTCATCGGCAGTGATATAAGGCAGTGGAGTGCGCTTGTCAGACTGCATATAGTTACTGGTACGAGCATCATCCAAGGTCACCGATGCTTCCTTGGCAGCTTGTGCCTGCGCGACGGCTTCCGGGCCCGGTGCCATGACGTCAGTGGGCTGGCGGAATGCTTCCTCGCCTGGGGCAAGCACAATTTCGCCGAAGGTGTTGAGCGCATAGTTATTAGACACGGTGTGCGTGCCCGGCAGAACCAGCATGTACTCAAAAGGTTCGCGCTCGGCATCGCCAGTAGGCAGCTTATCGATGCTCAAAGGGGTCACCGGTTCAAATTCGCCCTCTGCCACTTCAAAGGAAGGATTGGAAAGCTGCGTGGAATCAAAGTGCTCACCGGCTTGGCCCTTCACGGTAAGAACCCGGCCGAGTTCTGGGTAGGCGGAGGCGGGACGATTGCCCATGTAGATAAAGATGCCGTGCGATGCATCCTGTGCGGTTGGTACTTCAGCGCCGGTACCAGGGGTCTGAATGACAAAACCGTTGAGTCCGCCTTCGGCATAAACTGCGGTGACCTCACCTTGGGTGGTCACGGTCTTGCCGTTGACAGGGGTCGTGGCACCAGTGCCTTGGATGTCCGCAATCGCGATGACCTCATCCGGGGTTCCTCCACCAGGGGTGTCGTCACCGGGAGTGTCGCCTGGGTTGTCGCCGGGTTCGCTTCCGCCTTCGGTGTCACCCGAAGAGTTAGTAGGGGTAGGTGCGCCAGCGGTGAAGTCAGCGGAGTTGGTATCGGTGTCGATACCGTTTTGGTCGCGAGAAGCAGAGGTGGAGTTATCGAGCTTGGCAGCGGCCGCGGTTTCTACCTTGGTAGCTGCGCCATAACCAACCAAGTCAACGGACTCTGATGCGTCATTGCGCAGTTCCACGGAACCTTCGGAACCGCTCATATTTATCGACGCGGTGACATCAGCAGTCGGAAGTGCTGGCAAGTCCTTGTTATTTCCGGAAGCTTGCTGGATGAGGAAGTAGCCGCCGGCGGGAATGGAGCCAGTCAGCGAGGTCACGCCACCGGAGTTGCCGTTCTTGGAGAAGTATTCGACTTTCCAATCCGCGAGATCGATGGTTTCTTCGGTTGGATTGAACAGCTCAATGAAGTCATGAGAAAAAGGAGCGCGGCTGTTACCGCCGCCGCCATAGACTTCGCTGATGACAACGTCATCGCCTTCTGGGGTGGCAGAAGCGGCAGGGATGGTGATGGCAGATAGAGAAGTCGATGCCAGCGCAGC
Organism: Corynebacterium stationis; assembly: GCF_001941345.1. Classification (NCBI taxonomy): domain Bacteria; kingdom Bacillati; phylum Actinomycetota; class Actinomycetes; order Mycobacteriales; family Corynebacteriaceae; genus Corynebacterium; species Corynebacterium stationis. The sequence goes on along the minus strand of NZ_CP009251.1, from coordinate 2,370,210 downwards.
CAACGCGAAAGTGCGCAGGCGACGCGCAGAAGAGCGGGGCTTAGAAGCTGGCTTCGGATGAGAAGACATAGGAGAAAAATCCTTTAAGAAAGTGTGAGTAAAGAGGAAATAGAAAAGGTGCAGTGAAGCAACCTTCTTGTTTCTATTAGCGATACTCAGCCCCAGCAACAGCAGGAAATGAAGCGAGCTGGGAGTTTGCTTGAACAAAGCTGAAAGTTCTCCGGCGGTTTAAAAATCGGACACACCGTGTTCATCAACCGGGGGGAGGGGAAATGCATTCTTAGCATTTCCCCTCGGGTTTTCGTCTTTAAAAATTCGCGCGCGGGGTTAAAGGTGGGGAGTGCTGCGTACCTGCCGTCTAGGAGTTTTGCATGCCTAACCGCTAAAGTGGGCAATTGCAGACTAGCAGTAGAACTCGCACAGTAAGGCTTAGAATTATGGCTCGTGTTGTTGTCAATGTCATGCCCAAGGCTGAAATCCTCGACCCGCAGGGACAAGCTGTTGTCCGTGCACTTGGACGCCTGGGTGTAAACGGAGTAAGCGATGTCCGTCAGGGCAAGCGCTTTGAAATCGAAGTCGATGATTCAGTCAGCGCTGAAGATCTAGACAAGGTCGCAGCAAGCTTGCTGGCAAACACCGTCATCGAGGACTACGAAGTTGTAGGGCTGGAGGTCAAGTAAATTGACCGCGAAAATCGGAGTTATTACTTTCCCCGGCACGCTTGACGATGTCGACGCACAACGCGCAGTCCGTCTTGCCGGCGCCGAGGCTGTAAGCCTCTGGCACGCCGACACCGACTTGAAAGGTGTTGACGCAGTAGTCGTTCCCGGCGGCTTCTCCTATGGTGACTACCTGCGCTCCGGTGCGATTTCCGCACTAGCGCCAGTGATGCAGTCCGTCGTTGACCGCGCGCGCCAGGGCATGCCTACCTTAGGCATTTGCAATGGTTTCCAGATTTTGACTGAAGCAGGCCTGCTTGAGGGAGCACTAACCCGCAACAAGGGCCTGCATTTTCATTGCGTGGACACCCACCTCGAGGTTGTAAACAACAACACCGCATGGACCACCGAATTCGAAGCTGGCGATAAGATTTTTGTTCCCGCTAAGCACGGTGAGGGACGTTTCCAGGCGGCGCCGGAGACCATCGACAAGCTAGAAGGCGAAGGTCAAGTAGTCTTCCGCTACACCGACAACTTCAATGGCTCACTGAATGACATTGCTGGCATCACGAATGAAACCGGCCGCATCGTTGGCCTTATGCCGCACCCAGAGCATGCCATTGAGACCCTGACTGGCCCATCGACCGATGGACTGGGTCTGTTTGTATCCGCGATCAATGCCATCACGGCGACTGTTTAGGAGAGTGACATGACTGTTTCCAATGACACAGTAGATAATGCAAAGGCCACTCCCGAGCTAGACCAGCCGTGGGAAGAACTCGGCTTAAAGCAAGACGAATACGACAAGATTGTAGGCATCTTGGGCCGCCGCCCAACCGATGCTGAGCTGACGGTTTACTCCGTGATGTGGTCGGAGCACTGCTCTTACAAGTCTTCCAAGACCCACCTACGCTACTTTGGCGAGACCACCACTGAGGAAATGGCGTCGAAGATTCTTGCCGGTATCGGTGAGAACGCTGGTGTCGTTGACATCGGCGACGGTGACGCAGTGACCTTCCGCGTCGAATCCCACAACCACCCATCCTTCGTCGAGCCTTACCAGGGTGCCGCGACCGGTGTTGGCGGCATCGTCCGCGACATCATGGCGATGGGTGCACGTCCAATCGCAGTGATGGATCAGCTGCGCTTCGGCCCAGCTGATGCCCCGGATACCGCACGTGTTCTGCCGGGCGTTGTTTCCGGCATCGGCGGCTACGGCAACTCGCTCGGCCTGCCGAACATCGGCGGCGAGACCGTCTTTGATGAGTCTTATGCCGGCAACCCACTGGTCAACGCACTGTGCGTGGGTACCTTGCGCGTGGAAGACCTGAAGCTGGCTTTTGCTTCCGGTACTGGCAACAAGGTGATGCTCTTTGGCTCCCGCACGGGCCTCGACGGCATCGGCGGCGTATCCGTTTTGGGTTCTGCTTCCTTCGAAGAAGGCGAAGAGCGCAAGCTTCCTGCAGTCCAGGTCGGCGACCCATTCGCGGAAAAAGTCCTCATCGAATGCTGCCTGGAGCTCTACGCTGCGGGCGTCGTTGTCGGTATTCAGGACCTTGGTGGCGGTGGCCTCGCATGTGCGACCTCTGAGCTGGCAGCAGCTGGCGACGGCGGCATGGTGGTCAACCTGGATAATGTTCCACTGCGTGCAGAGAACATGTCCGCCGCAGAAATCCTGGCTTCCGAATCCCAGGAGCGCATGTGTGCTGTTGTCTCCCCAGATAACGTGGAGAAGTTCCGCGAGATCTGTGAAAAGTGGGACGTAACGTGTGCTGAAATCGGTGAAGTTACCGATAAGAAGGACACCTACCTCGTGTACCACAACGGTGAGCTGGTAGTAGACGCTCCGCCATCAACTATCGATGAAGGCCCTGTCTACGAGCGCCCATACGCACGCCCTCAGTGGCAGGACGAGATCCAGCAGGCTCCGGAAATTGCACGTCCGGAATCCTTGGTACAGGCATTCAAGGACATGGTGTCCTCCCCAGCTCTGTCATCGCGTGCATTTATCACTGAGCAGTATGACCGCTACGTGCGCGGTAACACCGTCAAGGCGAAGCAGTCTGACTCCGGCGTTCTGCGTATCAATGAGGAAACTTCTCGCGGTGTCGCAATTTCTGCCGATGCCTCCGGTCGCTACACCAAGCTGGACCCAAACATGGGTGCACGTTTGGCGCTGGCTGAGGCATACCGCAACGTTGCTGTGACCGGCGCACGACCATATGCGGTGACCAACTGCTTGAACTTCGGTTCTCCAGAAAACACCGACGTGATGTGGCAATTCCGCGAGGCCGTTCACGGTCTGGCTGACGGTTCTAAGGAACTGAATATCCCAGTCTCCGGCGGTAACGTCTCCTTCTACAACCAGACTGGTGATGAGCCAATTCTGCCGACCCCAGTTGTTGGCGTGCTCGGTGTCATTGATGATGTTCACAAGGCACTGGCACATGACTTGGGCGGCATTGATGAGCCTGAAACCCTGATTCTGCTTGGTGAGACCAAGGAAGAATTCGGCGGCTCCATCTGGCAGCAGGTCTCCGGCGGCGGCCTGCAGGGTCTGCCACCACAGGTGGATCTGGCGAATGAGGCAAAGCTGGCGGACTTCTTCGTCGGCAACACCTCCGTTGCAGCCTCCCACGACCTCTCTGAGGGCGGTCTGGCTATCGCGGCGTTTGAGATGGCGCAAAAGAACAACGTCGGCGTCGACCTTGATTTGAGCGTTGTACACGAGGATGCACTGACCGCACTGTTTAGTGAGTCCGCATCGCGTGTTCTGATTTCCACCGCGTCTGACCACCTCGATGGAATCTTGCAGCGTGCTTCCGAGCTGGGCATTCCAGCTGTCGTGGTAGGAACCACCAATGATTCCGGCAACATCACCTTCGCTGGTGAAGAAGTTGCTACCGCTGAGCTGCGCGAGGCATGGTCTGCAACCTTGCCAAACCTGTTTGGCCACGCTGTTGGCGCTAATTCCGTAGTCGAATAAAGCGACGGATAAGCTGCCAATCAGGTACTAAAACCGCCGAAGACGCCAGGGAGGATATTCTCCTGGCGTCTTCGGTCTTTCTATACTCTGTCGGTACTGGATTAGTCGTCGGTGTCGCGCTCGTAGTCGAGGACCTTTCCGGTGCGAGCATCGATATCAAATTCGTGCTCGACCCAGCCGGTGTTGTATTCGATCTCCCAGGTTGGGCGACCATCGTCCCAGTCCAGTTCAACGTCGTCGTACTCGGTTACCTGGCTCGCGGTGATTCCTGCGTGCTTGTAGGAAATATCAAGCGCGTGCTGACGGGAGATGAGCTGGGACTTGCTAGCGGATTCGCCGGCGGTGTTGTTGGCTTCTGGCGTTGCCTGTTTCACTACCTGCTGTACTGCGGTACTAGAGGATGCGGTTGCGGGGGTTGAGATACCAACTGCGGCGATTACTGCTGCGATGGTGCCTGCGACAGCTGCGATTGCTGCTTTCATGACGAGTTCCTTTCGAAGTCTCTGGCTTGGATAGCTTGGGTGGTACACCTTCTACGTAACCAGCGCCGAAAGTTCCCAGCAAGGGCAAAAACCTATCATGAAAAGGGGAAATGCTAAGACATGGCTTTATGAAATGAACATGAAGATACTCTAATATTCCCCGCCTGATTCGACTTAAGAAATCCCACTGAAAAGGGGTAGATGAATCTTTCTACCGAGCCATGAGTTCCTGCATAAAGAGTGCGATGATCTCGCGGGAGACCCGACAATCCAGTACGTAGGTCCCGGTTTCTTGGGAATCTACCCAGGCGCGGAAATCAGCTAAGTCTTCCAAAGTATGGATAACTGTAGCGCGTGCGCCGAGTGCGCTTAATAAGTGGGCAAAGTTTACCTCGGGGATGAGCATGGGCGCCCCACTGACGCCTTTGGTGGCATATTGGTGAATCTCTGCGCCATAGGCAGCATCATTGACCAACACCGTCATCTGTTCTTTGCCTGCGGCAGCGGCCAGCCCAACAGCGAAGCTAAAACCTAAACCGATTGATTGCGTGGTCGTGCCCAATAAGACCATGTTGTCCGCAGCAGGCACATCCAGATGGGTATTAGCCCACCCGATGAAGTGCCCGTCATCGGTAACGACCAGGCGTTGGGACGTAATAATATCGTTAATTGCGTGCAATAAGCTGCGCGGATCCAAGCGGCCATCAGGAGCAAGCGCATCACCTTTCTCGTGGTCTTTTACCTCCGAGCACGGGGAAGGACGCCCCGCTGAGTTGAAATCCTTGGCCTGCAGCTCTGATAAAAGCGCAGGCACCGTTGCGTGCGCGCTGCCGCGTAAGCAATGATCGACGCGGGCACAGGTAGCCTGTTCCGTAACATCTATTTGGATGACAGTGGCAGCGGGATGAAAAGCCTGGCCAAAAGCCAGCGTGAAGGGGTTGAGTCCGGCACCGATAACCAGAACGACATCAGCCTGCCCGATTTCTGCTGCGGCAGCTTTCGATGCAAAACCTCCACGAATACCTAAATCACGAAAATTCCCTGTGCCGTTGAAAAGTCCCTGGGCCGGCGCGGAGGTCGCGACATCGGCTCCTAAGAAATCTGCGAGCCGAATGACGTCCGCAGCTGCAGACTTTGCGCCCCGGCCGGCAAGAAGAAGCGGGCGTTGGGCATCGACAAGCAAAGAAGCGATGCGCTCAACCTCTTGTACCCCTGGCACGATGACCTCTGGCTGCGGCACAAGAACTGAAGTTTCTAGCAGCGTTTGCAATTGCGTGTCGCTGCATTCTTGCACACCTAGGGCATAAGGAATTTCCAGCACTACCGGTGTGCGGTGAAGGTTCGAACACCGAAGCTTGCCGCTAAGCCGGCCTGGTCAATAGCCCACGGCCGCGGTGAATCCTGCAGTGCTGAACCAATGACAAGCTCAAAAGGAACGCGCGCTTTAGCCGATTCCACCAGGGCATTGGTGGTGTTAGTAAAACCCGAGCCATAGGTGGTTGTTGCCACTGCGGTCTTGTCGGTGATCCGCTGGGAATTTTCCTCGGAAGCCTCGGCGTGGGCTCGGTAGCGCCGTTTATCCTGTCCTCCTGGGCGGGGTTCGATATCTTGCCCGACTAAGGCTAGGAGCACACTATGCGCAAGATAATCCTGTCCATCGCAGTTGCCGGGGCCATCGCCTTAGGCTTCATTGCACCCGCCCCAGCATTCGCAGTCGTACAGTCCACGCAGCACAGTTCGCATGCTTTCCTTGATGATCCGGTAGCAACGCTCAATAGCATCGTCGGATCGGCGCTGTGGACGCCAGTAATTTTATCGACCATGGCTTCCTCACTTTTTGGGAGCAGTGCAACCTCTTTGACACTCGCGGTTGCTAACTAGAATTCCCACCCACTTCGAAACCCAACATGGGGAGTACATATGCGTAAGAAGATTTTTGCGATTGGACTCTCAGGTGCCATGATGTGGCGCGACACGCCGCGCAGACGGCAGGCAGCTTCTCTTCGATACCGCAGTAAAGCCTTTTGATGGTCACAACTATCGGGTTGTCCCCGGTCTTTTTGTCATCGATAGCTTTGGCTGAGATTGGCCTTTTGCCATAGCTTTTCGATGCCCCCAGGTGGTCTAATGAGGTATTCAACGTGTGTTACGTTTTCGTAAGTTAAATACCGCGGAAGAGGACTATTCTTGGTAGAGATAGTAAATTCTGCGCATCGTTGAAACGTGAGACGAGACCCATGAAATTTGACCCCCAAGATTTAGCAATGTCCAAGGACCATACCGCAGTTTCTGACCGCATCCAGCGCAGCTTCTGGGTTGCTGATAGAGGACCCCGCCCGGTTATGCGCGGTTGGGGCCATCTCATCGCGGCAATCTTGTCGCTGATTTCTTCCACAGTGCTCATCACTTATGCGTGGATGACACTCGGTTGGGTAGCCGCACTGGGCGTGACCATTTATGGCAACGGCCTCGTGGGGCTTTTTGCGGTATCTGCACTGTATCACCGCTGGCCGTGGCCAACTGCCCGAGCGGTGCAGTGGTGGCGGCGAGCAGACCACGCGACAATCTCCGTCTTTATTGCGGCGACCTACACTCCGCTGTGCATCATTGCTTTTGATACGCGTACGACCGCGTGGATGCTCGGCATTGCGTGGACGGGAGCGCTGTGCGCCGTCATTTTGAACCTGGTGTGGATAAACCACCCACGCTGGCTTGATGTCATCGTGTACCTGACGCTGGGCTGGCTGGTGGTGCCGCTTATTCCAACGCTATGGACCAACCTGGGTCCCACTGTGGTGTGGCTGCTGGCTGCTGGCGGATTGTTCTACACCGTCGGCGCAGTGGTCTACGGTTTGAAGTGGCCTGGGCGAAATGCCAAATATTATGGCTATCACGAGCATTTCCACACCGCGACTATCGCGGCAGCAGTAGTGCACCTCGTCGCAGTGTGGATGGCTGTCGTGCAGGCTGGCTAGTCGATGTGCTGGTGGTTCGGCGCATACACCAGTGGCATCGGCGAATACTGACTGCGCAAGTTGCGCAGCGTCGTAGCGTGCTCTGCCAAGCGCTTGTCTTCTTCAGTGTGCGGAATGAATTGGCGCGCAGGCAGTGGATTCCAGTCGCGGTCCATGGCTAGATAAGCCACGGTTGCGTGAATAGCGGTGGAAAGATTCTCGCGTCCTCCGCGGGCTTCACCAGAGCGCACGTGCACGGACATCTGCATCGAACGGCTATCAGTGCGCATCATGCGGGCATCAACCTCGATGAGATCACCGATGTGAATGGGCTTGTAGAAGCGAATGCCGCCGGCATAGACAGCAATGGTCTGCTCGCCTGACCACTCCATGGTGCAAGCCGTACCCGCCTCATCGATCCATTCCATTGCTGTGCCACCGTGGACGTTGCCGCCCCAGTTAATATCGGTCGGCTTCGCCAAGAAACGGTTGACCATGCGAGGGGCATCAGAAGGCCCGTTGTAAGTCTGCTTGTGCATCTCAGTCTCGATGGCCTTGCGCAGATCGATGCGGGTCTTTGCCGCTTCCATCACGCGAATTTGTTCATCGGTTTCCGGCACAAAGGTGGGAACTGGGGTAGGGCGCTGCGTATCGGCATCCTTTGCGACGAAAATCACCAGGCAGTCACAGGCGCGGGTAAAGATGCCATCGCGGGGGTCCGCAGACCATACTTCATTGATGATGTGCATGGACGACGTACCTGTCATCGCCAAGCGAGAGCGAACCTCCACCAAATGGCCTGACTCAATAGGGCGCATGAAGTGGATGTGGCCGACGTAGACGGTCACGCAGTACTGACCCGACCACTGCACGGCACACGCGTAGGCAGCCTTATCGATCCACTCTAAGACGCGGCCACCCGAAATTCCCTGTGCGCCAGCGATGAGGACATCGGTGGGTGCGGCCATAAACCGCAGGGTGATATTTGGATTTTTGAGGGACTCTTGAGACTGCGCCTCTTGCTTCTTAGCATTTTCATTTAATTGCTCGGTCGAGGACGCGGTTGGCTGTGATTGCGACATATCAAACAAAATAGCAGGTCACTATAATAGCGCGCATGAGTTCTCGACGATCCAAGCCCGACCCGCATGAGATGAAAGCTGCCGTAGATGGCATCGCTAAGTGGCTATATGACGCTGACGCTGCTGCAACACCTTCTCGCAACGAACTAGCTAAGGCCGTGCGCCTTACTGCCCGCACGCTAGAACACGACGCGCCGGGGCACTCAGTAGAGCTTCGAGTACCCCCATTTGTTGCTGTTCAATGCATCGAAGGTCCACGCCATACCCGCGGTACTCCACCCAATGTAGTGGAGTGCTCGCCGCGGACCTGGTTGCTCCTAGCCACTGGATTAATTACCTGGGAGCAGGCGGAAGTTGATGCTTCAGGCACACGCGCTCACGAGATAGCCCAGTGGCTGCCGATCCTCCGGGTTAAACCTTTTGCAGATGAATAAAATCCGTGTATACGCCCCCGATTGGGCATGAACAATGTCGCAACAGTTAGTTATCGAGCAGCAAACTTAGTAGAATCAGCGTCGTGGTGAACACTACTTTCCCCAGCGACGTGAATTTAGATGACCAAGGCGAGCAAGAACCCCGCGAAGAGTGCGGTGTCTTTGGCGTCTGGGCTCCTGGTGAAGATGTTGCGACGCTGACCTACTTTGGTCTGTTCGCATTGCAGCATCGTGGGCAGGAAGCTGCAGGTATCGGCGTCGGTGATGGAGACCGCCTAGTTGTCTTCAAAGACATGGGCTTGGTCTCGAATATTTTCGATGAGTCCATTTTAAATTCCCTCCATGGCTCCGTGGGCGTGGGGCATACGCGCTACTCGACTGCCGGTGGCAAAGAGTGGTCGAATGTCCAGCCGATGTTTAATACCACCTCAAATGGGGTAGACATCGCTTTGTGCCACAACGGCAACTTGGTGAACTACCAAGAACTGCGCGATGAAGCAGTAGCTCTGGGACTTTACCGAGAGAATGAAAAATCCCTGTCGGATTCCATGATCATGACAGCTTTGCTGGCGCACGGAGTCGGGGAAGGCAACTCTGTCTTTGACGCCGCTAAGCAACTGCTGCCAAGCATCAAAGGCGCTTTTTGCTTGACCTTTACCGATGGCAAGACCTTGTACGCCGCGCGTGACCCGCACGGTGTGCGCCCCTTGGTCATTGGCCGCTTGGCGCAAGGCTGGGTTGTTGCTTCCGAAACCTGTGCGCTGGATATCGTGGGCGCGCAGTTTATCCGTGAGGTAGAGCCCGGTGAACTGATCTCTGTCAATGAGGCAGGAATCCACAGTGAGAAATTCGCAGAGCCGAAGCGCCAGGGCTGCGTCTTTGAATACGTCTACCTGGCACGCCCAGACACCGTGATCAAAGGCCGCAACGTTCACGCGACGCGCGTGGATATTGGTCGCGCACTTGCGAAATCTCACCCTGCGCCAGAAGCTGACATGGTCATCCCCGTGCCAGAATCCGGAAACCCGGCAGCTGTTGGCTACGCCCGGGAATCGGGCCTGACATTTGCGCACGGCTTGGTCAAAAACGCCTACGTGGGTCGAACCTTCATTCAGCCCACCCAGACCTTGCGCCAGCTGGGTATTCGCCTCAAGCTCAACCCCCTGCGCGAGGTCATCGAGGGCAAGTCACTCGTTGTTGTAGATGACTCTATTGTCCGCGGCAACACCCAACGCGCGCTGGTGCGCATGCTGCGTGAAGCAGGCGCTGCTGAAGTGCACGTGCGCATTGCTTCACCGCCAGTCAAATGGCCTTGTTTCTACGGCATTGACTTCGCCTCACCTGGTGAATTGATTGCTAATATCAAGCCTTCTGATGATCCTCAGGTAGTAACCGATGCAGTGTGCGAAGCTATCGGAGCAGACTCTTTAGGGTTTGTATCTGTAGATGAGATGGTTGAGGCAACGCACCAACCTATCAATTCCTTGTGTACCGCTTGCTTTGATGGCAACTACGAACTCGGACTTCCGACCGCTAACCCCAATGCTGACGCTGTGCGAACTTTGCTCAGCCAAAAGAACTGAAAGATTTGATCTGACATGTCTGAAAATACTTACGCCGCGGCAGGCGTCAACATTGAAGAAGGCGACCGCGCCGTTGAGCTTTTCGCTCCACTGGCTAAGCGCGCTACCCGTCCAGAGGTAATGGGTGGACTCGGTGGCTTCGCGGGACTGTTTAAGCTCGGCGAATACAAAGAGCCAATCCTTGCAGCTGGCTCCGACGGCGTGGGCACCAAGCTCGCCGTTGCCCAGGCAATGGATAAGCACGACACCATCGGCATTGACCTGGTTGCAATGTGCGTCGATGACTTGGTCGTGTGTGGTGCTGAGCCACTATTTCTCCAGGACTACATCGCAGTAGGCAAGGTTGTTCCGGAAAAGGTTGCGCAGATTGTTGCCGGTATTGCTGAGGGCTGCGTGCAGGCAGGCTGTGCACTTCTTGGTGGCGAGACCGCTGAGCACCCAGGTGTAATGAATGAAAATGACTACGATGTTTCCGCCACCGCTGTCGGCGTTGTCGAAGCAGACGAGCTTCTCGGACCAGACAAGGTTCGCGACGGCGATGTTTTGATTGCCATGGGCTCATCCGGACTGCACTCCAATGGTTACTCCTTGGCGCGCCACGTCTTGTTAGAGCAGGCAGGATTGCCACTCGATGGCTACATCGATGACCTTGGCCGCACGCTTGGTGAAGAGCTCTTGGAGCCGACCCGCATCTACGCCAAGGACTGCCTGGCGCTAGTTTCTGAGTGTGACGTTGCTACTTTCTGCCACGTCACCGGCGGTGGCTTGGCAGGCAACCTCGAGCGCGTGCTACCTGAAGGCCTTGTCGCAGAGGTTAACCGCGCATCGTGGACCCCAGCAGCGATTTTCCGCACCATCGCGTCTTTCGGCAAGGTCAGCCTGGAAGAGATGGAAAAGACCTTCAACATGGGCGTTGGCATGATCGCTATCGTTTCCCCTGAAGACCGTGACCGCGCCTTGGCGATGCTAACTGCGCGCCACGTTGATGCATGGGAGCTGGGCTCGGTTCGCACCAAGAAGGAAGACGACACCGCAGGTGTTGTCATGCAAGGTGAGCACTCTAACTTCTAAACACTAAAACAAAAGCCCAGGCTCAGCGCTGAAAAGCTGCGAGCCTGGGCTTTTGTCTTTTGTAAAAGGCCACTGGAAACACAAAATACTGCGCCTCAAGCCGGAAAAACTAGGAACCGAGAATTCCACGAGGTGCAGTATTTATGTGTTTACAGTGTGGGCGCAGTTGGGGATTTACTCAAACCTTGAAGCGATCAACCGGGGGCTGAAGGCCCCAAAGATTTTCAACATCAACGCGGCGCCTAGTTAAACCTAGCGCCGGTCATCAACCTCATCCTGGTCGTCGTCCCACTCATCGACGTAGTTGTCATATGAGTCGCCGTAGTCGTCGTCATCATCCAGAGAACGTGAATCACCCGGACGCTGGGATGCCAGCTCCCTTTGTAGTGAATCCAAGTCCATATCAGGAGTGTTGTACTTTAGTTGGCGTGCAACCTTGGTCTGCTTTGCCTTTGCGCGTCCGCGTCCCATGTGCATGACCCCCTTGAGGTGTGTAGGGCAATCCAGGGAATTCGGACGCCCCATCGGCTGTAATCTTGTATATGTTCCTGTTAGACACAATAGCCTGTACAGCCGGAAAATGCCGCACCGACCCCCGCGCAGCGCTATGACCTGCTATTTTAGTAGGCCTGGGAGGGCGAGTTTTGCGAAAATGGATCAATTAAATGCACTCTACGCGCATATAAATTTCAAATACGCGCGAGCGCTTTCTCTGAGGGACATTTTCTAAGGCTCACATCAACGCTAAGCGGCCGGTTAACACCGGATTCTTCCGGCTAATTACTACCGCCTAGCGCTGAGTCTGATATCTCAAAGGTGGCTTTATCTGCCACGCAACTTATCAATCGCGCTGCGGCCCAATTTCACACCTTCATCCGTCGGCAATGATTCTTCGTCGACCGTGACAGCGCAATCACCAATGAGAAGTTCTGCAGCTGGGCTTCCTGCCTTTTCCGGCGTTGGAAGAGCCGAGCGCTTGATCAGGCCCAGGGCGATGGGACCCAGTTCAAAGTCATCAATGATGGAACCGACGCGTCCAACGCGGCGACCACCGGAGGTGATATCAGCGCCGGTTGCTGGAAGTTCCGGAACCGAGCCATCAAGGTGCAAGAGTGTCAGGAGGCGAGGGGAACGGCCAAGGTTTTCTACGCGCGCGATGGTTTCTTGTCCGCGGTAGCATCCCTTTTCCAGGTGGACTGCGCCAGGAATTTCCCCGCGTCCAATCCAGTGTGCAATTTCGTGCGCAATGGATTTATCGTCCAAGTCCGCTGCCTTTTCTGGCTCGAGGTTACGCACGCGCTCGGCCGTATAAGCCATCAAACCAGCAGGTTTAAAGCCAACACTGATTAGTTCCTTAGCAACGTCTTTGAGTTGCTCGCGCGGAACCGCAATGTCGGTGCGGGGCGTCTGGGTCCAGTTGGGGACCTCACGCACAAATGCCGCAGACGCTGCAACACTATCCGGAAGCGTAGGAACTTGGCCTAATAAAGTGATGATGGCGAGGTCGGCTTCAGTTACCTCAACTTTTGACCAGAAGACCATCATGGTCAAAAACTTCAGGAAGGATTCAAATTCCGCGTCAGTGGTGTCGAGGTAAAAACCTTCATCGGTGCGCACAACATCGGCGTAATGAAGAATGCGGCCTTGGATATCTAAGTCCAATGCGGCTGCTGAATAACCTGGTTCAACATTGTCTAGCTTTTGCGACAGCAGGTTATTTAAAAACTCTGGCGCATCAGGGCCAATAACAGAGATAACTCGGCGCTGCGAGCGATCTACCAGCACAGGGGTATTTAAATGAATTGCGCGTTGTTCAACTAGCGGGTCCCCGTAGTGCCACGCGACTCCCTGGGAGTCAATCAGCGTGTCATCTTGTACGGCTGCCGCACCCGGCAATTGCATCAGGGGCGAAGTATAACTCACAAGCACCAGCGTACCCGTCTGCTTCGGGAAATGACACCCTTGCCCTTCTTTTGCCTATCCTTGGGGAGCTCAATGGTGAGTTAGCAAGACCAAATCGAACAAGCGAGGCATAATCAAAACCATGGTTTCACATAAGCCGGTTATCTTTGTCGTTGAACCTTTCGGCGGTTCGATTCGCTGGCATAATCCCTCCCTCCCACTCATTTATTGGGATGACTATGCTGTCACCCGCGGTGATGGAATCTTTGAGTCGATTCTTATTCGCGATGGTCACGCGGCTAATTTAGAACGGCATGCGCAAAGGTTTTGCACCTCCGCGGCGGCACTAGGCTTGCCGGAGCCCATTTTGGACTCGTGGATTAATGCCACCCAAGCAGCAATTGAAGAATTTGGGGAAGGGGAAGGCAAGTGCACGTGGACTTATTCGCGAGGGCGTGCATCAACTGGGATCCCCACCGCGTGGGTGAGCATCCAGCCCATTTCTGATGTGGTACTTGCTCAGCGTGAGGAAGGCGTGCGAGTGATGTTGAGTGAGCGCGGATGGTCATTTCCTTCAGAGCTGCCGGCGAAGACACTCAACTACGCGGCGACGATGGCAACCTTGCGGTTGGCGCGCGAGCGTGGATTTGATGACGTTATCTTTACCGACCCAGATGACGGTCACGTTCTAGAAGGCGCGACTTCGACAGTGGTCACGGTCAAAGGTGACAAGCTGCGCACGCCTTACGATGACACCATTTTGCCCGGCACCACCCAAGCCGCCCTTTTTGCCCATGCTGAGAGCCAAGGCTATCGCTGTAAACAAAAGGTCATCGATGTGGATTACCTTTTAGCAGCAGACTCCGTGTGGCTAGTCTCGTCTACGCGTGTAGCCGCACGGGTGCGCAGATTGGGTGAAGATAAATTAAAGGCTCCGGATAACGAGAACGAAATCCGAAGCCTTATTGATGCTGCAATGACGCGCGGTTAGCGGGTTATTCCGCTAACCGGTGGTACAGCTAGCGGTATTAGCCTGCGACGCGGCGCAGCTCAGCAGACATGTATGGGCGCATCTCATCGTCGACTAGGCGCTCATCCACCCAGCCGAGGTTGTTATTAGGCATCAGACCGTACATGCGCTTGCCCGGGCCGAGATTCTTCGGACCGGTTTCGGTGACCATGGTAGATGCAGACTGCAGCTGCCATGCGCGTTCGTTAAAGACCTCGCCGTAGAAGATCTCGACGATGCCGTTGGAAGAGGTATAAGTGACCTCAATTTCATCCTTGGCGGAGATACGCCAAAAACCGGTTTCGCGGACATAAGGTTCACCGGCGGTGCCTTCGGAATCAATCTTCCACGTGCGCGAGCTAAAGGTGAGGTACTCGCCACCATCGTGGGCAACGACTAGTTGCTGGCCAAAGTGAAATTGCTTGCCTTCAGAATCGTGTGCCTCGCCTTCACCTTGCCATACGCCCACGAGTGGCAACAGGCCTAAGAGCGCATCATTGAGGGAGGGGCCTTGGCGCAGGTTAGCAGTATCGGACTCTAGTGGTTCATCGGCAAACTTAAACGCAGGAATGTTTTGGCCAGCGGCGTCTTTCCACGCCTCTGCCGCCATGTTCACTGCTTCATTGCCGTTGAGGCGACCGCTGGTGTTGGTGTTCGCAGCCAACGCATCAGCGGCAGAATCTGGAATATTTTGTGTTTTGCTTTCTGGGGTATTTTCGCTCATGGTGCACCAGCCTAGTCGGATTAGCCGAGCGGTTATTAATCCTCACTGACAAAAAGCGATAAACTGGCGCGTGTGCGCGCATTAATGATCTTGAACCCGAACTCAACGACTCAATCTAGCGAATTGCTCCGCGAAATCCTGCCTGCTCTTTTCGCAATTGAGCGGTTGAGTTTATTTGTGCGCTTTACCCAGCATCCCAAACATGCTGAGGAGATGGTTTCGGGGCTAACGCGCACAGACTTTGACTTGATCATCGTGTTAGGTGGGGATGGAACAGTCAACGAAGTCATCAATGGGCTTTTAGGTTCTGCGGAGACCGAAAACCCGCATCCTGCGACTTTGCCCAAGTTGGCTGTGATTCCTACTGGCTCGGCCAATGTCTTGGCACGCGCACTCGGCTTTTCGGCGGACCCAGTAGAAGCCGTGCACGTGCTTGCCCGCCTCATTGAAAAAGATATCTCACGCACGATATGCCTAGGCACGTGGAATAAGCGGTGGTTTGGGGTCAACGCGGGCTTTGGACTTGATGCTGATGTGCTGGCGCAAGTAGACCGTGTACGTGAGCAAGGATTTGCCGCCACGCCCTTTCGCTACATGATGGTCACCGCGCGCGCAGCATTGCGTGCTCGGAAGAACCCGCCGAAGATCAACGTTTCCGCGACTTCTCGCCAGGGCGAAGAAATTCTCCTTGATGAGGTACCGGTTTTGTTGGCATCGAATACCAACCCGTGGACATTCCTAGGGCCGCTGCCTGTAGGAACCAACCCCGCGAACTCTTTCGACGAGGGCTTGAGCCTTTTCGGAGTTACTGATATCTCCGGCTTCGGCGGGCTAATCGGAGTCTTGCGCCTTTTCGGTGTGGACAACCAGAAAGTCCTCAGCCGTATCTCGAGCGCTCGAATCATTAACTTCGATTCCGCCAGCACCGCAACTTTAAGCTGCCCCACTCCACATCGCTTCCAAGCTGACGGAGAATCCGAAGGCAAGCTAACGAAAGTCGTGTTGCGATCTGTACCCGATGCGATCGAGATCTATGCACCACGCTCAGCTCGTGCGGTCCATGAGCGCTCATTACGCGAGATGGTGCGCGACTTCATCCGCGTCTTCTAATTCACGTGGTTAGTTCTCGCGCCCTTCACTGTCATAGCGGCCATCAATTTCGACAGGAGATAGCTGGGAGACTTCCAGCGTGGTGTTGCGGTGCTGGGTTTCAAAAGTAATTGACCCACCCTGCAGCCGTACCGCGGTCGCTTGCGCTGAAAGCGGCAATTGACGGGTATCTAGGCTGTAGCTAAACGCCTGGGCGACCTTGTCATTTTCAGGATTGACGGGAGTCATGATGAACTTTTCGTCGATAAGCCGAAGCGCAACTTCTACTGACGTCGACTCTTCATCGCCAGGCAAGGTGCCTTCTAACACCGCTTCCGCTGACGTGCCTGAGGTGGGCGAGATGTTTTTGGGATTGGCAATCTGCAAGTCATTTATTCCCATCAACCGGCCCAAAGAAACAGCATCCACGGAAATAGCCCGTGACCACGTAGAGACTTTTGCGCCAGTGAAAATGCCGCTAAATAGCTGCTCGGAAGTAACTTGTACATCCCGCAAAGTAGTTGAAGCATTCACCAGACCTAGCCGCGGAACCTCAATGTCAAGCGCGTTGACCTCCATCAGAGGGATCTCGTGGTCGGGTAAAACTGCAGCGCCCAAGTACGGCATTCCGCCGATATAGACCTGCGGGGTATTTTCTAGCTGAGCTTCGGACTTCACCTGTTGCGCCAAGGTGTGCTCTGCATACATGGCGAATCCGGTATCAATTGCGCCGAGTACCACCGCTGCGGCCACTATGCCTGCGCCGACTTTCAATGGCCGAGCAAAGCGTGCCGGGATGGTCACGGTTGCCTTCGTAGTGCTGCTGACCAAGGCGTCTGGGTCAGGGGCATTCGAGACAGGTAGAGCTTCGCTCACAATGAAATCCTTAGCTAGATGGTGCAATAATTAAGAGCTTACTAACCCACGAGCGAATCACTAGGGTGGGGATATGACTTTTAACGTGCAAAACATTTCTATTTCTGACAATCTTGAGCTTGCCGCAGCAGTTGAGGCCGCAGCTGCAGAAACCAGCAAGCATGATGGCATTGACCCATTTTCAGAACAGTTTCTTTTTGGACTGCGAGATGCGCGGCTAAACCACCAACATTGGGTTATTGAGTCTGCAGGAAAAGTTGAAGCAGTTGCCGCAAGCGATGGCAGCAGCGCAGAGCTATTTGTTGTTCCTGACGCACGCCAGCAAGGCCGCGGTATAGCGTTGTTGGAAGCTGTTTTGCCGACGCCGGTGTGGGCACATGGCAACTTCGACGGTGCACAAGCATTGGCGCAGGCAAAGGGCTTGCGCATTACCCGGCACTTACTGGTGATGGCCATCGAAGAGGATGCGCTAAAGGCTGCGGCACAGAAACCACAAACAGAATTAGTGGTAGCAAACTATGCACGATCCGTTGAACGTTTTGGCAAAGAACACGTGGAGAAGCAGTGGTTGAAATCCAATAACCAGGCATTTTCTTGGCACCCAGAACAAGGTGGCTGGGATATTGAACGCCTGCACCGCGGCATGGAGCCTGATTGGTTTGATGAAGAAGATGTCATCTTCTTCTGGGACGTGCCAGCAGATTCTGCTCAGCAATTGCCGGAAATGGCTGGTTTTCACTGGACGAAGTGGCACGATGAAGTATCGCCAAGCTTTGGCGAGGTATACGTGGTGGGCTTGTCAGATGACTACCGCGGACGCCGTTTAGGTGGGCCATTGCTTAATGCTGGTTTGCAGCGCATGGTGGAAAAAGGTGCCACACGCGTCATTTTGTACGTCGAGGCTGATAATGAGCCAGCGGTCAAAGCTTATGAGCGTTTGGGTTTCGAAATCGCGGAAAATCACGTGGTTTATGAGATCTCCGATATAGCGGAAGAGATGTAGTGATGAGATTCACGGCGGAAATTGTCTAAGTTAACCATTTGTTAACCAGAAGGCACTATTGCGGTTAACCCTCGGCAGATAGGTTAGCAACTCGTGAGCACAACAGCCTGAGATTCGGCTGCTTAAAACTTTTGAAAGATTTCCCAAAAATCTACGCAGAAGCGAGGCAGTAAGAGGGCGTAGATGTGCTCGGACAATCAATGAAATTCCCCTGAAATTAACCGGAAAGGTTTCCCCGTGATTCGCAACTTTAAGCGCTCCGCTGCCATCATCGGTGCCGTCGCAGCTTCCTCTGTCGCACTGGTAGCTTGCTCTGATTCCGCAGATGATTCTGCAAACGGCGGCGAAGCAGCAGCAGAGCTGCCTGGCGGTTACGCACTCTCTGGCGCAACCGGCGGCCTAGTTGCTGAAGGTGCGTCCTCTCAGCAAAACGCCATGGACTACTTCGGTGCGATGTACCAGGAAGCCACTGGTGGCGACGCTTACTTGGAGTACAACCCAACTGGTTCCGGTTCCGGCCGTACCAACTTCGTCGCTGGCCAGGTAGTCTTTGCAGGTTCTGACTCCCCTCTGGAGGAGGACCAGGTAGAGGCAGCTGCAGAGCGCTGTGGCGGCAACGATGCATGGCACCTGCCATTCGTTATTGGCCCAGTTGCAATCGCCTACAACCTTGAGGGCGTTGAAGAGTCCATCAACCTGAGCACCGAAACCCTGGGTAAGATTTTCGCTGGCGACAT
The DNA here is from genome assembly GCF_001941345.1 of Corynebacterium stationis. Taxonomy (NCBI): domain Bacteria; kingdom Bacillati; phylum Actinomycetota; class Actinomycetes; order Mycobacteriales; family Corynebacteriaceae; genus Corynebacterium; species Corynebacterium stationis. Next base: position 2,351,619 of record NZ_CP009251.1, on the reverse strand, counting down.
CACCAAGTGGAACGATGACGCAATCGCTTCTGAGAACGAAGGCGTTGAACTGCCAGATACTGACATCTCCGTGGTTTACCGTTCCGACGAGTCCGGTACCTCGGACAACTTCCAGAAGTTCCTGAGCGCTTCCACCGGTGACTGGGAAGGCGAAGGCACCAACTTCCCAACCGCAGTTGGTGAAGGCGCAAACGGTTCTTCCGGTGTTGCTACCCAGGTTCAGCAGATCAACGGTGGCATCACCTACGTCGAGCACTCTCACGCAGCAGACTCCGGTCTGGACATTGCGAACATCGACTTCGGCAACGGCCCAACCGAGCTGAACGAAGAGTCCGTGGGTGCGGCACTTGAGGCTATGGAGTTCACCACCGAGGGCAACGACATGGTTGTCGACTCCGATGCACTCTTCGCTTCCGATGCAGGTTACCCACTTATCCTGACCACCTACGAGATTGTTTGCTCCGGTGGATACAGCGAAGATGAGGCAAACTTGGTCAAGGACTTCCTGATGACCGCACTGGCTTACCAGGATGAGGGCCTGTCTGAGGCTGGCCACATTCCAGTAACCGGTGGCCATTATGACCGCCTCGTTGAGGCTGTTGAAGCAATCAACAGCTAATCTAATGGTTGTTCTACGAACAACGTGTACTTCTTAAATTCTCAGGAACTTGGGAAAGTGCAACGCCCCCGCTGGCTTGTATGGTGTGCTTACGACACTCCTGAATGCCTCCCGGGGGCGTCGCGCCGCGTAGGCGGTGAATGTGACCAATAATAAAATCCATGAAGTTGAAGGGCTGCGCCATATGGCTGACTACAACTCGACCTCGGGCGACCACGTCAAACTGGAAGATAACCGAATCGTTGATACCCATCCGGTGACCGTAAACTCCAGCGGTGCCGCGGCACCTGCAGGTGTAGATAACGGTGCCACTCCGAAAGCCGTTCGTCGCATCGGCGACCGCGTTTTCGAAACGCTATCCACTGCATCCGCAACACTGATTACGGTATTCATTGCCGCCATCGGTATCTTCCTTGTCCTCCGTGCAATTCCTGCACTTAACCGAAACGCCAACGGATTCCTAGGATTCTTTACGTACACCGATACGTGGAATACCTCCGATGTTGAGAACATGTACTTCGGCATTCCGAACCTGTTCGCAGCAACCGTCATGATGTCAGTCTTGGCGTTGATCATCGCTATGCCAATTGCTTTGGGCGTTGCGATCTTCTTGTCCAACTACGCACCAAAGTCCATCGTTAAGCCAATGGGCTACTTGGTCGACATGCTAGCTGCAGTTCCTTCCATCGTTTACGGCCTGTGGGGCTGGCTGGTGCTTGGCCCATTCCTATCTGGCTTCTACAAGTGGATTGAAAGCTGGGGGAGCGGCTTCTTCCTGTTTGCGACCTACAGCAACAGCCCATCGTTTGAAACCGGCCGTAACCTGTTTACCGGTGGCATTGTTCTAGCAATCATGATTTTGCCAATCATTGCCGCAACCACACGCGAAATCTTCGTGCAGACGCCTAAAGGCCAGGTCGAATCCGCATTGGCTCTCGGCGCTACCCGCTGGGAAGTTGTACGCATGACCGTGCTGCCTTTCGGTATGTCCGGCTACATCTCCGGTTCGATGCTCGGCTTGGGGCGCGCCCTTGGTGAAACCATGGCGCTATACATGGTGGTTTCCCCATCGACCGCATTCCGCGGTTCGTTATTTGACGGTGGTACGACATTTGCAACCGCGATTGCGAACGCGGCACCGGAATTTAATAACGACATCAAGGCAGGCGCTTATATTGCTGCCGGCCTAGTCCTGTTCCTCTTGACCTTCGTGGTCAACGCGATTGCCCGCTCGATTGTTGCGGGCAAGAAATAGGGAGGTTGTAAAAAATGACTAGCATTACAGCTCCTGCACAAACCGGAGTCGGTAAAACCTCCGCGTTCTTGCAAATCTCGGCTCGCCGCAAGGCCACCGATAATATCGCTAAGTATCTCATCTACTTCTGCATGGGCTTAGCAGTAATTCCTTTGATTCTCGTTCTGTGGGAACTGATTTCTAAGGGCCTTCCACCAGTGCTCAACGCTGAATGGTGGACCGATGACATGCTGGGTACCCGCTACGCCCAAGAAGGAGGCGGCGCGATCCATGCGATTATCGGTACCTTGGTGCAGTCGGTTCTAGCATCTATCATCGCTATCCCTATCGGTATCTTCACCGCAATCTACTTGGTTGAGTACTCCCGTGGCGGCTGGCTCGGACGCACCACAACCTTCATGGTGGATATCTTGTCCGGTGTGCCTTCGATCGTTGCAGCACTGTTCGTCTACGCGGCCTGGATTACGGTCCTAGGTTTCGACCGCTCCGGCTTGGCCGTGGCTTGGTCCCTGTTGCTGCTGATGATTCCAATTGTGGTTCGCAACACCGAAGAAATGCTGCGCGTTGTTCCAATGGACTTGCGCGAAGCTGCCTACGCTCTTGGCGTTCCAAAGTGGAAGACTATCGCGCGCATTGTTCTTCCAACTGCATTGTCCGGTATTGCAACCGGCATCATGCTGGCGATTGCCCGCATCATGGGTGAGTCTGCACCAGTTCTGATTCTGGTTGGTACCACCCCGGCGCTGAAGTGGGACCCCACCGGTGGCCCAATGTCTTCCTTGCCGTTGATGATGCTCGATATGTTCAAGGCCGGTTTGAACCCGAATGTTCTTGACAAGATGTGGGGCGCAGCATTCACGCTGGTTCTGATCATCGCAATTTTAAATATTGGTGCTCGCGTAATTTCCGCGAAATTCTCCATCAAACAGTAGCGCGCCTTTCCACCACCTTTATTTCTTCCAGGAGTATTAATGTCAAAGCTCGAACTCAATGACGTGGACATCTTCTACGGTGATTTCCACGCTGTGCAAAATGTCAATATGCACATCCCGGCTCAGGCAGTGACCGCGTTCATTGGCCCATCCGGCTGTGGTAAGTCCACAGTTCTGCGCAGTATCAACCGCATGCACGAAGTTATCCCTGGCGCATATGTCAAGGGTGAAATCCTGCTCGACGGTGAAAACATCTACGGCTCAAAGATTGACCCAGTCTCCGTACGCAACACCATCGGCATGGTCTTCCAGAAAGCTAACCCATTTCCAACCATGTCCATCGAGGACAACGTGGTGGCGGGCCTGAAGCTGTCCGGCGTCAAGGACAAGAAGAAGCTCAAGGAAGTAGCTGAGAAGTCTCTTCGCGGCGCAAACCTGTGGGATGAGGTCAAGGACCGTCTGGATAAGCCAGGCGGCGGCCTCTCCGGTGGTCAGCAGCAGCGTCTGTGCATCGCTCGCGCGATCGCTGTGGAGCCAGAAGTTCTGCTCATGGATGAGCCATGCTCGGCACTGGACCCAATTTCGACCCTTGCTGTGGAAGATTTGATCCACGAGCTGAAGGAAAACTTCACCATCGTGATCGTTACCCACAACATGCAGCAGGCTGCACGTGTATCCGATAAGACTGGTTTCTTCTCCTTGGAAGCAACTGGCCGCCCTGGACACCTTGTGGAATTCAACGAGACCAAGAAGATCTTCGAAAACCCAGATAAGAAGGAAACCGAAGACTACATCTCCGGCCGCTTCGGCTAAAAGGACATCTCCCTACAGATTTGATTGTCCGAGCATAAAGTCCAGCCACACTCTTTTCGAGTCAGAGAGTGTGGCTGGACTTTTCTATGCCTGTGGGAAGGGGAGCTGCTCGGTGCTGTTGCCCTAGCGCTGCTTTCCTAGCGGCGGAATTGGCGCTCTAGCGCTTGGAAGCGAGCTTCCGCATCTGCACGTTCCTGCTTGCTCTCGCGCTCTGCTAGGTACTCTTCTGGGGTGAGCCCCGTTATAAGAAATACGACGCGGGCGGCAACGTTTACACAGTGATCGGCATAGCGTTCGTAAAAGCGTGATAGCAGCGCAATATCGACTGCAGCACGCGTGGTCTCCGTCCACTCGCGGCGGGTTAAAACATTGAGCAGATGCTCATTGATGTCATCAACGGCGTCATCCTCACTGGTTAGCCGCAGCGCAACATCGGCGTCTGGATCCACCAAAACGTCACGGGTTAACGTGACCATATCTTCTACTAGGCGTGCCATTTCCTTGAAATAACCTAGGTAGGCATCCGGAATGACCGGCTCGGGGTGGCGCCGGCGTGCGGCATTAGCAATGTGCTTGGCTAGTCCACCCATGCGCTGTAAATCTTCGACGATGTAAATCGAAGACACGACCTGACGGAGATCCTTGGCAACCGGATTTTCCAAAGCGAGCAGTTCTACCGCGCGTTCTTCTGAGCGGATCCGGACTTCATCTAATTCATCTGAGAGTGAGATGGCTTCTTCCGCGGGTTGCAGCGCAGCTGTCAATAGCGCCTGGGAAGCCTTGTGCATGATCGCCGAAACACCATCGCACATCACGATTAGGTCGTGTGCGAAGGCGTTCAATTCATCCCGATAAGCGTTACGCATACCGGTAGTCTATGACATTCATCCCCACTACGCGCGGCGAGGGCAAAGAGATTCCCGTGGGTCTGCCCTAAATGTGGGTAATATCAATGATTTTTATTTGAATCTGAGACTATCCGCCAGAGTGCATGAGCTCGGCACCCTCAGGTACGGATTCATCTTCAGGGTCATCGAGCCAGCCTTCTGGCAGCACGACCTTGCCCGGGGAGCCTTGACGGCCACGTGGGCCATCGGCGTCATCGGCAAGCGCTGGCGAATCGGCCCAAGGGGCAAGCAGATCGCGCAACTGCTGCAGAGACTCCACGCGCGCTAGTTCAGAGCGAACCTCACCGCCGACGGGGAAGCCACGCAGGTACCAGCCAATGTGCTTGCGGATATCGCGGGTAGCGTGAGCCTCGCCGTCGTAATGAGCCATAAGCTCTGCGTGGCGCACGATGATCTGTGCAACTTCTCCCAAAGTCGGCTCCGAAGGGATGTCCTCGCCGCGCAGCTGTGCCGAAAGCTCAGCGAAAAGCCACGGGCGACCCAGGCAACCGCGGCCGACTACAACGCCGTCGCAGCCGGTTTCCTCCATCATTCGGTGGGCATCGGTGGCTTTAAAGATATCGCCATTGCCCAACACCGGAATTCCGGTGTGCGCGAGGTGTTCTTTCAAGCGCTTGATTTCATTCCAGTTGGCTTCGCCGGAGTAACGCTGCGCAGCGGTACGTGCGTGCAAAGCTACGGCGGCTGCGCCTTCTTCTACCGCGATGCGTCCAGCGTCCAGGTGCGTGTGGTGCTCATCGTCAATGCCGACGCGGAATTTCACGGTGACGGGAATATCGGTGCCTTCGGTCGCTTTGACCGCTGCAGCCACAATATTGCCGAATAAACGGCGCTTATATGGCAAGGCTGAACCGCCGCCGCGGCGGGTGATTTTCGGCACCGGGCAGCCGAAGTTCATATCGATGTGATCCGCGAGATTTTCATCGACGATCATTTTCGCGGCCTTGTAGGTGTACTCCGGGTCGACGGTGTACAGCTGCAAAGAACGCGGGTCCTCATCGGGCGCGAAAGTGGTCATCTTCATAGTCTTTTCGTTGCGCTCAACCAGAGCACGCGCAGTAACCATCTCACAGACATAAAGTCCGGAGACGGTTCCAGTACGCCGAACTTCCTGCTCACGGCATAGCGAGCGGAAAGCAACGTTAGTTACCCCGGCCATCGGGGCGAGGATGACAGGGGAGGAAAGGGCGATGTTTCCAATTTCTAAAGACACGCCGCTATTGTCCTCTTTACCCGGGCTGTTTGGCAAATGTGAGTGACATGTACCCATCCCAGCTCAGGATGTGGCAGGGAGTGATTACAGCGAGTGCAAACGATTGGGCATACAATGTAAATGTTAGCTATTGTGGGCTATGTAACTTAAAACAGTGCCACTGCTGAAATTTCACATGTAAAGGTAAAACCGTCACGTGTTGCGGCAGCGTGCCATTACAAGGAGGTAATTAATTTGTCTGACAGGATTGGTAATTACAAGGATCTGGTCATGTCTGCTGAAGAAGCAGCACAGTTCGTCAACCACGGCGACGTTGTAGGCATCTCCGGCTTTACCGGTGCTGGCTACCCAAAGGCTTTGCCAACCGCTATCGCGGAAAAGGCTAAGGCTGCGCATGAAAAGGGCGAAGAGTTCCAGATTGACTTGTACTCTGGCGCATCTACCGCTCCTGATTGTGACGGTGTATTGGCGGAAGCAAACGCACTGCGTTTCCGTTCCCCTTACAACTCCGATCCAATTCTGCGTAACAAGGCTAACGCTGGCGAGATCCTGTACCAGGATATTCACCTTTCTCACTCTGGTCAGCAGGTTGAAGAGGGCTTCAATGGTGACTTCCAGGTTGCGATTATTGAGGTAGTTCGCATTCTTGAGGACGGCAACATCGTTCCTTCCTCCGCGGTTGGTAACAACCTCGAGTACATCGAAGCTGCTGACAAGATCATCTTGGAAGTTAACTCTTGGCAGTCGGAGAACCTTGAGGGCATGCACGATATCTACCGTGTTGCCAAGCTTCCTAACCGTCAGCCAATTCCAATCACCAAGGTTGAAGACCGTATTGGTGAAACCTTCATCGAGCTGCCTTCGGAGAAGGTTGTCGCAGTTGTTGAAACTAACGCGCCAGACCGCAACGCTCCTTTCCGCGCACCAGATGAGGTCTCGGAAAAGATTGCTCAGAACTTCATCCACTTCCTAGAGGGCGAAGTTGAAGCTGGCCGCCTAGAGTACGACGGCTTCATCATGCAGTCCGGCGTGGGCAACGTTCCTAACGCTGTGATGGCTGGTCTTTTGGACTCCAAGTTCGAAAACATTAAGGCCTACACCGAGGTTATCCAGGACGGCATGCTGGACCTGATCGACGCGGGCAAGATGACCGTTGCTTCCGCTACCTCTTTCGCTTTGTCTCCTGAGTACGCAGACAAGATGAACGAGAACGCTGACCGCTACAAGGAAAGCATCATCCTGCGTCCGCAGCAGATCTCTAACCACCCAGAGGTTATCCGTCGTGTCGGTCTGATTTCTTCCAACGGCATGATTGAGGCCGATATTTACGGCAACATCAACTCGACCAACGTTGGCGGCTCCCGCATCATGAACGGCACCGGTGGTTCTGGTGACTTCACCCGTAACGGCTACATCACCACCTTCGTGTCCCCATCGGTTGCTAAGGACGGCGCTATTTCTGCGATTGTTCCTTTCGCTTCCCACATTGACCACACTGAGCACGACACCATGGTCATCATCACCGAGTACGGTGTAGCTGACCTGCGTGGCCTGGCTCCACGTGAGCGTGTTGAGCGCATCATTGCGGTTGCACACCCTGATTACCGTCCAATGCTGCAGGACTACTTCGATCGTGCAATGCAGAACAAGTTCGTTCACACTCCACACGACTTGGCTACCGCGTTCGAGTTCCAGCGCAACTTCGCTGAGTACGGCGATATGCGCGGCGAGCAGAAGTAAGAAAAGCACGCATCGCTTATCGATGAACCCGCGGTACTCGCGGGCATAGCTGAGGACCTGCCGAAGAAATTCTCCGGCAGGTCCTTTGTTATGGGCCTTAAAACTTATCTCTTTAAGCTGCTTTTTTGTGTTTAAGTGCCCCCGGTTTTCAAATTTCTACCTTGGGGCATTAAGATAGTTTCTCGTTGGGCCTTTAGCTCAGTTGGTAGAGCTACGGACTTTTAATCCGCAGGTCGCGGGTTCGATCCCCGCAGGGCCCACAAAAGAAAAACACCGCTGATACAGTTCAGCGGTGTTTTTCTTTATGTCTTCTCTTCCCCCATCATTAAACACGGCTTTTTTCGTTTAATGATAAGATTTGGGGTGTGTATCCGAGAGATTTTGCCGATAAAGCCCATCTTGAAGGTCGAGCAATTGTTCCCCAGGGCGACGAATTGGTCATTGTTGCTCACGCTGAAGCTGTTGCGGCAGCAAATGATCCTGGGCGGTTTTCTTCCCGCGTTTCAGCGCATCTGCAAATCCCGAACGGGCTCGATGGAAAAGCGCACGCCGAGGCACGAGCGCTCGTCGATAGTTACTTAGCGCCAGGGCGAGTAGAGACGTTTGTGCCGCAGTTTCACGCAGCCGCGGACCAAGTTGTGGGCGATGCGCTCTCCGATGGCGCTGTCACTGACATAGGTGCTTTAGCTCGGTTGTATGCAGTGCTCGCTATGCAGGGCTGGTTGCAGTGGCCGGAGCATCTCACGCAGCGTCTCTTGGATTGGATTCAAGACAATGACCGCGCTCGCGTGAGCGGGGACAGGCAATGGACCAAGAGAGTGGCAGAAGAATTCGATGCCATCATCCGTATCGCTGTAGCAGAGGCCCCTGTTGGGTCAGAAACCCATCTGCTTGCAACTGGGCATGGGCTCTCGCATGAGGAAGTTGTTTCCATCCTGCGCAACTGGACGGCAGGTGATTTAGGTTCGATGGCTCGGTGCATTGAAGTTATTGCAGTGGCTTTCGCGAACGCGCCTGAGCTGCAGGACAGAGTGCGAGTCATCTTGAAGCCAGGCGAGCATGGGGGTCAGCGTGAGTTTGAGGCCATCGCTGATGAAATCTTGCGAATCGATAATCCTTTCGTCAGCAATCGGCGTGTGACCACGTGCCCGGTCGATATCGGGCAAACTCATATTCCGCAGGGCACTCGCGTACACATTCATTGGACCGGTGCCAACCGCGACCCGAAGGTCTTTGAAGGCTTTGACCCCCAAGGGCATGCGAAGGACAACCTAGTGTGGGGGACTGGGCCGCACTGTTGTCCAGGAAAAGCACTATCTATGGCGGAATTGCGAGCCTTTTGGACTGAGGCACTCGCGCGCTGCGAAGTAGTTGCGGTGAATGAAGCCGGTGCGAAACTCGAGGGCGTGCGCAGTGCCATTGGAGGCTGGGAAAGATCACCTGCGCGGCTGGTTCGGCGTAAAACAGGTGGAGAATAAAACCCTATGGCAAAAGACGATTTGAGGAAGTGACGGCACGATGAGCTACGAGACTGGGGCTAATGTTTCACAGGCGTTGTTGCAGCAGTGGTTGATGATTATCGGGGGCGTCTTTGTGCTTCTTGGCGGAGCGGTCGCAGCAGTGACTTCACCGCTGGGCATTGAAAAAGGCAGCTGGCTCGCAGCCTATCTCGTGCTCGTGGCAGGCGTTCCGGTGTATTTGGTGGGGCAGTTCATCGCGCACTGGTTAGCAGGCCGTGGCGGTTGGGCACTGTTGATTGGGTGGAACCTGGGCAATGCCGCGGTCATCGTTGGTTCGCTGCTGTCTTTGCCACTACTGGTGGATGTCGGTGGAATCGTTCTTCTCATACCGTTGGTGTATCTGCTGTGGATTGCGTTGCAACGAAAAATCACAGTGGAGGACAGCAGTAGGGCAGCAGTTATTGCGCGTTGGCTGCTTATCGCGGCGCTGGTGATTATGCTCTTCAGCATCCCCGTTGGCTTGGTATTAGCGCACCTGCGGGCCTAGAAAAATCTAGCTTAGAGGCGGATCCGGTATGGAAATTAGAGACACCCCGCTTGCTGTCGCGGAAGCATTCGCCGCAGCTTGGAATGACTATGATGCGGAAGCGTTAGCCGGGCTCTTTGTGGAGGATGCCGAATTCGTCAACGTGGTTGGACTCTGGTGGCATGACCGCGAACATATTCGCCAGGCACATGCTTATGGCTTCCGCAAAATTTTTCGCAACTCGCATATGAAACTAGGCAGAACAGCGGTGCGGGACCTGGGCGCGGACGTCGCGGTCGTGCACGCAGCCTGGACACTGACAGGCCAAGAATCACATGAAAACCGCGAAGCCGGTAAACGCCGCGGGGTCATCAGCTTTACCGTGCAGCGCCAAGCGGGTGGCGGGTGGTTGGCGGTTTCCGCGCACAATACTGACCGCATTAACGGTGCAGAAACCCATATTGCAGCAGAAGGCAGACTCAACCCCGCGCACTATGGCAATCAACCCGACGCCTGATCATTTAATCGCGCCCACAGACGTTGGGCGGCGTAGCTGCGATAAGGGCTCCACGACGCAACACGCACGGCGTCATGGTTCTTCTCTAAGCCGAATCCTGGCTCGGCCGCAGTCAAAATGCGGCGCAAGACTGCATCGGAAGCCGGAAACGCGTCCTTCTCGCATGCTGCGCGGATAGCTAAAACATCAAGCGTCCACGGGCCGATGCCATAGACGGTTGCTAGTTCCTCGCGGGGAGGAAGCTCAACATGTTCAGAATGAGGGCCACGCTCGGCAAAGAACTTCGCGACTTCAGACACAGTGCGCGCCCGCGAGTTGGTGAGCTTTACCGCGGCGCGAAGCTCATCGACAGGTGTTGCAGCAAGCTTTTGTGCGGCGGGGAACATGCGCAGCCGAGAAGCAGCTAAGCTTCTCGGCGGTTTTGCTTCGGCAGTCTCTGCTGACGGAGCCGCGCCAAAAGCTTCCACGAGGCGCGCCGCGAAAAGCCGGCCGGTGGACAGGGTTACCTGTTGACCTAGGACAGCCAAAATAGTGCCTTCAAAGGGCACGTGGTGGCGCGTAATGCGAATGCCAGGGCGTTGGCTTACCTGTGTCGCAAAAAGCGGGTCTTGGGCCAAGTGCGCGTTGATGGGGGCAAGGTCAGTATCCAAATCGAACCAATGCTTTACGCGCAGGGCAATGGCGTCATTAATTAGCGGGTCCTGCGAGTAGGTGGTGAGGCGAAGGTGGGCATCGATAAGCTGTGCTTGCACAAATTGCTGGGTGCCGGAAACCTCAATCCAGCGCGAGAGCTGCTTAGTCTCCGGGTTGAAGTCCTGCAAGCCCGCGACCGTATGCGACTTTAAGTTGGCGATGACCGCGGCGTGATCTAACGCGCCGTTGGCCTGTAGCTCAATGGTGGTTGGAGTACTCATGATGATGCTGAATCTGCTGGCCACACCCCGGAGCTGCCGCGCCGGTGGGAATCTAGAAGGTGAGTATCCACGATCCCGACGGCTTCCATCAACGCGTACATGGTGGTGGGGCCAACGAAGTTGAAACCCTCCTTGCGCAGAGCCTTCGATAAGGCCAGGGATTCCGCAGATTTGGTGGGGATTTCTTCGATAGTGCGCGGGCGCGGTGTCTTGTCTGGCTGGAAAGACCAGATGAAGTCAGCTAATCCGCCTTTGTCGCGCAGCTTGATGGTGGCGTGGGCGTTATTGATGGTGGCAAGGATTTTCCTCTGGTTGCGAACAATGCTCGCATCATTCAACAGGCGTTCTACGTCCGAATCGTCAAAGCGGGCGACCTTTTCCGGATCAAAGTCGGCAAAAGCAGTGCGGAAAGCCGGGCGCTTGCGCAAAATGGTCGCCCACGACAGCCCTGCTTGGAAAGCTTCCAAACTCAAGCGTTCATAAAGACCCTGCTCATCGCGAATAGGCATGCCCCACTCGGTGTCGTAATACTCGCGCAGCATGGGATCCACACTCGCCCACTTAGGCCGCGCCAAGCCGTCCTCACCGAGTACAATCCCGGAATCTAATTTTTGCGGGTGGGATTCCTTGCTCATGCTGCTCATGCTCCCTGCTCCAGTCCCAACAGTGCTGTTTTCGCTTCTAACCCGCCAATGTAGCCGCCCAGGGAGCCATCGCTACGCAGCACGCGATGGCACGGAACCACGACAGGCAGCGGGTTGGTCGCGCACGCCGTGCCCACAGCGCGCACCGCCTTCGGATTGCCCACGGATTCGGCAACCTCCTTGTAAGAGCGAGTATGGCCATAGGCAATCAGCGGCAGGTATTGCTGCACGGTCTGGCGAAACCCCGTCGACAGCGCATAATCCACGGGAAGTTCAAAGCTGTGCCGGGTCCCCGCGAAGTATTCATCCAGCGCGCTCGCCACAACGTCCAATCTGTCCGGAGCCTTTAAAATGCGCGGGCTGATTTGTGCCGCAAGCGTTTCCAACACAGCATCGAAACCTTCGCACTCAAAAGCCACACGCACCAGGCCTTTGTCGGTCGCAGCAAGCAGCAAGGTGCCCACCGGGGTGTCCACATAGCGGTAAGCCACGTCCAAAAGCCCTAGGCGTTGGGCATTTTCCACCAGTTGGGCATGGAGCTTGTCCGTTGCCCCAGTCTCCACGGCAAAGTGCGATTTATCAATCATGTCGGTAGCTCTTTCGTAGTTTCTTCATTCCGTCTGCCGCCGCGCGGCGTACCGCATCCGCATTAGAGCCAATCAGCTCCGCCGCTTCCCGGTAACTCAACCCGCCGAGGTAGTGATAGGCAATTGCTTGCCGTTGTCTGAGCGGCAAGGCGGCAACCAGCTGCCAGATATCGCAGTTGCTTATCGATGCCCCCTCCACCCCATTTTCACACTCTGGAAGTTCTTCTGGTGGGGTAGGAGAGACCATACGAGCGCGCCGGGAAAGTTGGCGAGTGATGTCTATTGCTTTGCGGTGGGCCACGCGCACCAGCCAGGCCTCAACATTGGTGTTCTCATCCAATTCCGGCCAGGCTTTGAGCGCTGCAAGGAAGGTTTCTGACCAAGCACCATCAGCATCGCTGCCAGGGCGCAACACTGCCCGACATACCCACAGTACGGTCTCACCGTGGGTTGCTACTGCCTGTTCAAAAGGAAGATTCATCAGCTATACCTTCTAAGGTTTTAAACTCGCTGGAGTCTAAAACAACCGGGTCTCGGTGACTTCTGCGGGCTCTTCCAATTCTAAGAGGAAGCGCTTGCGGTCGAGTCCGCCTGCGTAGCCGGTCAAGGAGCCATCCGAGCCAATAACGCGGTGACACGGGATGATGATGCTTACCGGATTGCGGCCTACGACCTGACCTACACGCTGCGCTAAATGTTTGTTTCCTAGCTGCTGGGCAATCTCGCCATAGGTCATGGTTTCGCCGTAGGGAATCTCTTGCAGCAGCGCCCACACTTCTTGCGAAAAATCATTGCCCTGTGGCTGCACCGCAATGGTAGATTGCGTGCGCTGACCAGCTAAATACTCATCGAGTTCCACCTTTACTGTTTGAAAGTACTCGTCGTTTGTCGCGTCGATGTCCGCGCCAAACGTGGAGGAGTCCGGCAGATGCCAGTGCCCGGGGAAATACAGCGCCCGCAGGTTATCGCCGTTAGCCACCAGGGTCAGCTCACCCAGCACCGTGTCGATGGTGCCGTGTCTTAAATCGGGCATAAGACTTTCCTCCATGGTGGGAATTTCTCCTGGGTCTTAACCCGGGCCTTAACTAGTAGACGCTTGGGTAGCAGAAAACGTGAGATCAGCTTTTGAGAAGTTTCTTTATGGCGCGCATTGCTTCATCGAGCATGTCCTGGTCGACGGTGCCATCGGCTTTCGATGCTCCCGCGACACAATGCGCAATGTGATCTTCTAAAAGGGCCAGCGAAACATTTTCTAAAGCAGATTTCACTGCCGATATTTGGGTAATGATGTCGATGCAATATTGGTCTTCATCAATCATGCGGTGAATCCCGCGCGTTTGTCCCTCAATACGCTTCAGGCGCGCAAGGTATTTTTTCTTCGAATCATCATCAGCGTTATAGCCGTGCTGACCTGGTGCATGGCAACTGCACGTACTATCTTTTTCGGTCATGACCTGCTCTTTTCTTTATTGAGGGGGAGACGATTTTGTTTTAACAGTCTACTTCAAGTATATTTTTGTACGTCGCCAAGAGCGACAGGCCCCCATCGTCTAGCGGCCTAGGACACCGCCCTTTCACGGCGGCGGCACGGGTTCGAATCCCGTTGGGGGTACGGAAGTAATTCCACCGCTAAATGGCCCTGTGGCGCAGTTGGTTAGCGCGCCGCCCTGTCACGGCGGAGGTCGCGGGTTCAAGTCCCGTCAGGGTCGCATTGGGAAATGGAAAGCGTCAGCGAAAGCTGGCGCTTCTTTCGTTTTGCCCTTCTTCTGAAAGCTCGGTATCGGGTAAAGGCTCAGCCTTCTAGCCGATACCGAGCTGTTGTAGTTTGTTTCACTAAAGTTAACCTTATCTAAATACTGTGGCGCTTCGAGTTGCCTATTCCCGGGTGGCTGAATCTCATGTGAAGGAACCCCCGGTATGGCCAAGGTGCCACGAAGAACGATTTTCCGCCCGCTTGCCCTCATGATGGCCATGGCGCTGGCCATTGGATGGACTGCGTGGCCAGCGTTAGCCCAGGACAGTTCAGAATCTGCGGAGGCGGCAACTGAGGGCTCCAAGATTGCGCTGATTATGGACGCCTCGGATTCCATGAGTGAGGAAGACGTCGATGGTGGCACGCGTTTAGACGCGGCAAAGCGTGCATCGCAGCAATTGGTGGACTCGATGCCGGAGACAGCGCAGTTGGGCATGCTGGCCTATGGAGCCTCAGAATCTAATGCGCCGGATAACCGGGAGCGTGGCTGTCAGGACATTGATGTGCTGGCCCCAGTTGAGCGCATCAATAAAGACGAATTAAACGCTGAAATAGATGCTCTCAAGGCACAGGGCTATACGCCAATGGGTAATGCTTTAAAAGCAGCTGCCGATGAGTTGGGCGGTGCGGGGGAGCGCTCGATTATCTTGGTTTCTGATGGCATAGACACGTGTGCGCCGCCACCGGTATGCGAGGTTGCAGAAGAGCTTGCTGGCGATGGTTTTGACCTAGCCATCCACACTGTTGGCTTCAAGGCTGATGCTGCAGCACAGGAAGAGCTAAAGTGTGTCTCGAACGTTTCGGGCGGCACGTTCGTGGAAGCAGATAACGCTGAAGAACTTGGCAACCAGTTGGAATTCCTTGCGCAGCGTGATGCGCAGGGCTACCAAGTCGAAGGCACCGAGTTCGAATATGCCGACACGGTAGAAGACGCCAAGTGGCTCGATGAAGGTCAATACCAAACCCGCGTTGAAGTAACGGAAACCGAAGATGACGTGCGCTACTTCCGCGTTGCTGTCCCAGAAGGGCATCATGCGCATATCTCTGTAACTGGAATTCCAGACCGTGATGCCTCGGGGCAGACTTCCGCAGGCCGCGAGGGAGCAGTTTTCGTAGGCGTTGAAGAAGTCTCCAACCATGATGATGGTTCCGATTGTCGTTCAGAAGATTTGATGACCATCAGAGGCGGAAAGATTGATCTGAGCAACTACGCTCCCACCGAACCGCGTGTTTCTACCATCGAAGGTGACAAGCCCGGCAATTGCGACATGAACGAATGGATTGTTGGCCATTCCTTCTACGGTGATGGCAAGCGCAGCCTAGTAGGAGAGGAAATCTCTGTTGAAGTCAACGTCACCTACGAAGAAATACCTCCAGAAAACCAAGTCCAGCTTGAAGGCGACATAGGCTCACTGACGCAGGAAGAACCAGAAGTTAAGTTCTCAGACGCCCAGGATATCGAGGCTGGAACCAGCTTCAACAACGCCGTTGAGGTCGAGCCCGGAACCTATGCGAATTCTATTGTTGCTGGTGAAGTGCAGTACTACCGGGTTCCGGTGGAGTGGGGTCAAGTTCCGCAGGTAGCTCTACGCAACCGAGTGAATGAGAACATTGACCACGCGTGGATGACTGCTCAGCTCCTTAACCCAGTGCGTGCGGTGATTGCTGATAACAACACAACCAGTTCCTCTTCCGATAAGACGAACGTTACGCAGGTGATGGCGGACCGCCCGCTGCGCTACAACAACCGCAATGCGAACTGGGGCGGTCACCCGCAGTCTATGGCCGGTGACTATTTCATCGCCGTGTCGATGTCAGTACCGCGCCAAGAAGAAAGCCTGGACCGCATTGAGCAAGACTATGAGCTAGCCGTCGATGTCAGGGGCGCAGTTGATGAAGGAAGCGCGTGGCGCCCGAGTTTTGAGCCTGGTCCTGAGCCATCGGATACTCCGCCGACTTTCGATGCCGCCTCGGATGAGGCAACAGAAACTACTACGGCTGCACATGCAGACGATGATTCGGACATCGCCAATGCTGCAGCGGAAGGAAACTCTGAAAGTGGGTTTACTGGCCTCATTTGGGGCACCGTTGGCGTCTTAATCCTCGGATTGATTGCGATTATTGGTGTGCTAGTTTTCAAACTGCGGAAGAAACAGTAGGCGAGCAGCTCATTGGACAGCTAATTTAGTGTTTGTACTGCTGATTTGTGTTGCTGCTCAGGCATTCTGTAAAGTAACTATTCGTGCCTGAGGGGCACATCAATTAAATAAGGCCCTGTGGCGCAGTTGGTTAGCGCGCCGCCCTGTCACGGCGGAGGTCGCGGGTTCAAGTCCCGTCAGGGTCGCAAGATTGTCCTTGCGGCAATCTTTGGCCAGATAGCTCAGTCGGTAGAGCACACGCCTGAAAAGTGTGGGGTCGCCAGTTCGATCCTGGCTCTGGCCACAACCAAAAGCTCCTAGTGTGAAAACATTAGGAGCTTTGTTGTATTGGCAAGTGTAGACTAGCCACATGGCTAATGAAGTAACCCACAATACTGACCGCAAGCGTTTCGTCATCACCGTTGACGGAGAAACCGCTGGATTCGCTGATTACGTCACTCCAACGGATGATGTCCGGGATTTCAACCACACTGTTATCAACCCTGATTTCCGTGGCCAGGGGCTATCCTCGCCGCTGATTAAGGCAGCTTTAGATGAGACCCGCGAAGCTGGGCTGAAAGCCGTTGCTTCGTGCTCTGCTGTTCAGCATTTTGTTTCTAAGAATCCCGAATACGAAGACCTCATTCGTCGCTAAGCACAGCGAGCCAAGGAGGAAGCAATGAGTAGCGAAGAGAAGAACATTCAAGTTACGCACGATGCAGAAAACACCAAATACGTGCTTACCGTGGATGGGCAAGAAGCGGGCGCCGCGCACTATGTAAATGTTGCTGACGGGGTGCGCGACTTCAACCACACCGTTGTCGACGATGCTTTCCGCGGACAAGGCCTATCAAAGCCGCTGATTTCCAGCGCATTAGACCAATCGCGCGAGGACGGCGTCAAAGTTATTGCTACCTGTCCAGCAGTGCGAAAGCTCGTGCGCACCACAGGCGCGTACAAAGACATCATTATCAAGGCTTCAGACCTTGAACAGGACAACTAAAGCTTAAGACTCCTGTAAAGCACGAAAACTTCAAGGGAGCCGCGGCACGAAAACTAACGTGCCGCGGCTCCCTTGTCTTTGAAATATACAGTGATTAAATAAAGTAATCGGGGTCGACCAGCTTGATTTGCTGGTCCTTTTTGCGAGGGCGATTCTTCGAAGGGATACCAGTAGCCGTGTGGTGATCAGGGACGTCCTTGGTAACTACAGCGTTGGCGCCAACCGCAGAGCCTTCGCCAATGGTGACTGGACCTAAGATTTTTGCGCCGGCGCCGACCACGACGTTGTCTTTTAAAGTCGGGTGGCGCTTGGTTTGAGTTAATACTTGTCCGCCTAAGGTCACGCCGTGGTACAGCATGACGCCATCGCCAATTTCGGCGGTTTCACCGATAACAATGCCCATCCCGTGGTCAATGAAGAAGCGGCGACCAATGGTGGCGCCAGGGTGAATCTCAATGCCAGTGAGGAAGCGATTGAGCTGCGATAAAATGCGCGCTGGCCCTTTAATGTTGCGCTTCCAGAGCCAATGGCACACGCGGTGTGTCCAAATTGCGTGTAGACCTGAGTAAACAATGGCGTTTTCTAGGTCTCCGCGAGCCGCAGGATCGTGCTCACGAGCATTTTTCAGATCTTCGCGAATCCGAGAGATGATTGTCAAAGGGTTCATAGCCGAAATCCTACCGTTAAACCTTTAAGTCGCCACCACATAAAAATACCCGGCTACCAATAACATTGGATAGCCGGGAATGACGCGGTGAATTTAAAGATGCACCGCAGCCCTGGAATTACTAGTCGCGGATGTCTTCGAACAGAACGGTGGAGACGTAACGCTCACCGAAGTCTGGAGCAACTACGACGATGGTCTTGCCCTTGTACTCATCACGAGCCGCGAGCTTAAGTGCTGCAGAAACGTTAGCGCCGGAGGAGATACCAACCAAAAGGCCTTCATCGGTAGCAAGCTTACGCGCCAAAGCAATGGACTCTTCGTTGGTTGCGGTGATAACTTCATCAAGCAATTCACGATCCAAAACCTCTGGGATGAAGTTTGCGCCCAAGCCCTGAATCTTGTGTGGACCAGCCTTGCCCTCGGTCAAGATTGGGGAGTCTGCAGGCTCAACAGCAACCAGGTGAAGATCCGCATTCTTTTCTTTCAAGTAGCGACCAGCACCGGTGACGGTACCGCCGGTGCCTACACCAGCTACGAATGCGTCAACCTTTTGGCCGGAGTCTTCCCAGATCTCTACACCGGTGGTCTCGTAGTGGATCTTGGCGTTTGCCTCGTTGGAGAACTGACGAGCCAGAACTGCGTTTTCCTGCTGTGCCAAGATTTCATTCGCCTTGTCGACTGCACCCTGCATGCCAGCTGCACCTGGGGTCAGAACGATTTCTGCACCGTATGCGCGAAGCAGAACGCGACGCTCAGCGGACATGGTCTCTGGCATGGTCAAGATGACCTTGTAGCCACGAGCTGCGCCGACAAGTGCCAGTGCAATACCGGTGTTGCCGGAAGTTGCCTCCACGACGGTGCCACCAGGCTTGAGTTCACCGGATGCTTCAGCAGCGTCGATGATTGCCTTACCGATGCGGTCTTTGACGGAGTTTGCTGGGTTGAAAGATTCCACCTTGACCAGCACCTCTGCACCGAGGTCCTTGGTCAGGCTGTTGAGTCGAACCAGTGGGGTTCCACCGATGGTGTCAAGAATTGAATCGTGAATCTTAGCCATGAAATGGCCTCCTCTTAATAGACAACTTTGTTGGTTTATCGTTAGTGTACACCACAACACTAGACCGGGCGGTATATATATTCTAGACCGACAGGTTGAGGGCTTTGCCGAGTTTGACTCGTTGTCGCAGGAAGCGGGTGCACCTGATTGGGTGTCCCTAGAATCATGGAGGACATTGTGAGCCAGATTGGAGTTTCCGTAATGATTTGGGTTAGGATTACCCCCGAATAACGGTTAAACTGTGGAAAACCGTGTTGGAATACCCCCGTTTTACGGGCTTTAAGGAGTTTGGGTTAATGGACTCGCATCGGATCAAAGACGACGATGAAGCCGTCCGCACCGCGCTGTCTTCTCTGAAGACTGCTACTGGCATTCCGGTCACGATGTACGGAACTCTGTTGCCGGATAATCGCCTGCAGATTACGCAGTGGGTTGGCTTGCGCACTCCGGCGCTGCAGAATCTAATCATTGAACCAGGTTCTGGTGTCGGTGGGCGTGTGGTTTCGACGCGACGTGCTGTCGGCGTTTCTGATTACATTCGTGCGAACACGATCTCTCATGAAAACGACCGTTTTATCCAGGATGAAGGTCTGCACTCTATTGTTGCCGTGCCAGTCATCGTCCAGCGAGAAATTCGCGGCGTTATTTATGTTGGTGTTCACTCTCCAGTGCGCTTAGGTGACAAGGTCATTGAAGAAGTCACTATGACTGCACGCAGTCTGGAGCAAGACTTAGCGGTTAACTCTGCTCTTCGTCGCACTGACGGGAACAAGGCTGGCGCTGGCCGCGGGCATGTTATGAACGGTGCTGAATGGGAGCAGGTTCGTTCCACTCACTCAAAGCTGCGCATGCTTGCTAACCGTGTTGAAGACGAATCTTTGCGCAAGGAACTAGAAGCACTGTGCGATCAGATGGTCTCTCCAGTGCGAGTAAAGCAGTCGACTAAACTGTCTGCCCGTGAATTGGATGTTCTCAGCTGTGTGGCTTTGGGACATACCAATGTGGAAGCTGCAGAAGAGATGGGCATCGGTGCTGAAACCGTGAAATCCTATCTTCGTTCGGTAATGCGCAAGCTCGGGGCACACACTCGCTACGAGGCTGTGAACGCTGCGCGCCGGATTGGTGCTTTGCCGTAAGATAGTTAGGCGTGAAAGATCTATTTAAAGTTTCCGGTGGAGCGCGCCTGCAAGGCGCTGTGAAAGTTGACGGCGCCAAGAACTCAGTTCTAAAACTGATGGCTGCTGCATTGCTCGCTGAAGGATCTACAACGCTGACTAATTGCCCAGAGATCCTCGATGTCCCTTTGATGCAAAAGGTACTCGAGGGCCTGGGCTGTTCTGTTGTTATCGACGGTACAACCGTCACCATTGATACCCCAGCCGTACCAAGCAGCGATGCGGACTTTGATGCAGTACGTCAATTCCGCGCATCTGTTTGTGTCCTTGGCCCGTTGACTGCACGCTGTGGCAAAGCCCGCGTAGCACTTCCTGGTGGGGACGCCATTGGTTCGCGTCCTTTAGATATGCACCAGTCTGGCCTGGAAAAGCTGGGCGCAACTACTCATATAGAACACGGCGCAGTTGTAACTGAGGCCGCCGAGCTTGTTGGCGCCAATATTAAGTTGGATTTTCCTTCAGTGGGCGCGACCGAGAATATCTTGACCGCTGCGGTGCTGGCCAAAGGCACCACCGTGCTAGACAATGCTGCCCGCGAGCCAGAAATTGTTGACCTCTGCAGCATGCTCCTAGAAATGGGCGCAGATATCTCAGGTGCAGGAACGTCAACCATCACCATTAACGGTGTGGACAAGCTAAGCCCAACTAACCATGAAGTTATTGGTGACCGCATTGTTGCCGGTACATGGGCTTATGCTGCCGTGATGACTCAAGGAGATATCACCGTTAGCGGTATTGCTCCACGCCACTTGCACCTACCACTATCTAAGTTGCGTTCCGCAGGTGCAGACATTGAGACCTACGAAAATGGTTTCCGAGTACGCATGAATGAACGTCCAAAGTCTGTTGATTACCAAACGCTGCCTTTCCCGGGTTTCCCAACTGACTTGCAACCCATGGCGATTGGTCTTTCCGCCATCGCGGATGGAACAGCCGTCATTACTGAGAATGTCTTTGAGTCTCGATTCCGCTTCGTTGATGAAATGCTGCGCCTCGGAGCCGACGCGCAAGTAGATGGGCACCACGTTGTTATCCGTGGACAAGAAAAGCTTTCCTCTACAGACGTCTGGTCTTCTGACATTCGAGCAGGGGCAGGTTTAGTATTGTCCGCCTTCTGTGCAGATGAACAAACCACAGTGCACGATGTCTTCCACATCGACCGCGGATATCCGCACTTTGTAGAAAACCTTCAGGCTTTAGGCGCCACAATTGAGCGCGGCCAGGAAGAAACCAACCAATAGGTTCATGTTGATTCAAAACAGTCCTCAGAGTAAATCGCATTTATGCGTGTTTGCCTGGGGATTTGTCAACGTTCTAGGTGCCGTGTAACTTTATGTGAGTCAGCGAGACCGACAACGCCCCGCACAGAACATTAGGCTCTGGTGAGAATGGCGGTAGGAAAACAGCCGCTGGCGAGAATCAAAATTATTTTTCGACTTTCCATTCACTTTTTCTGTGACGCGTCTTGGATGTGGTTTGCAGTGTGTGGTGTGGTTGTTGTCTGAGAACTCAATAGTGTACCAATGTACTAGATTTTATATTTTTGTCTGTGTTGTGTGGATGAGGATTATGTTGGACTAGATACTTTGATTAGTGTTTGGTTGTTGGTGTGTACCGGATGTCACTTGTCGTTATTAAGTGTCATTGAAAATAGTTAAACTTTTTTAACGGTACATATTGAATCGATGTAATTGTTGTCTGTATTTAATACGGAGATAAAACACTTTTACCTTGCTCAATCATTTTTGGTTGGGTTTGTTGATTTCTTTATGTAGTAATTTTTGGTCAGCTTCACATGGAGTAGAGATGCTTTGTGTGTTGTTTGTCTTATTTTGTTAGGTTTTGGGCTTTTCACGCCTTATTTTTTTGTGGAGAGTTTGATCCTGGCTCAGGATGAACGCTGGCGGCGTGCTTAACACATGCAAGTCGAACGGAAAGGCCTTGTGCTTGCACAAGGTACTCGAGTGGCGAACGGGTGAGTAACACGTGGGTGATCTGCCCTGCACTGTGGGATAAGCCTGGGAAACTGGGTCTAATACCATATAGGACCGCATCTTGGATGGTGTGGTGGAAAGCTTTTGCGGTGTGGGATGAGCCTGCGGCCTATCAGCTTGTTGGTGGGGTAATGGCCTACCAAGGCGGCGACGGGTATCCGGCCTGAGAGGGTGTACGGACACATTGGGACTGAGATACGGCCCAGACTCCTACGGGAGGCAGCAGTGGGGAATATTGCACAATGGGCGCAAGCCTGATGCAGCGACGCCGCGTGGGGGATGAAGGCCTTCGGGTTGTAAACTCCTTTCGCTATCGACGAAGCCTTCGGGTGACGGTAGGTAGATAAGAAGCACCGGCTAACTACGTGCCAGCAGCCGCGGTAATACGTAGGGTGCAAGCGTTGTCCGGAATTACTGGGCGTAAAGAGCTCGTAGGTGGTTTGTCGCGTCGTCTGTGAAATCCCGGGGCTTAACTTCGGGCGTGCAGGCGATACGGGCATAACTTGAGTGCTGTAGGGGAGACTGGAATTCCTGGTGTAGCGGTGAAATGCGCAGATATCAGGAGGAACACCGATGGCGAAGGCAGGTCTCTGGGCAGTTACTGACGCTGAGGAGCGAAAGCATGGGTAGCGAACAGGATTAGATACCCTGGTAGTCCATGCCGTAAACGGTGGGCGCTAGGTGTAGGGGGCTTCCACGTCTTCTGTGCCGTAGCTAACGCATTAAGCGCCCCGCCTGGGGAGTACGGCCGCAAGGCTAAAACTCAAAGGAATTGACGGGGGCCCGCACAAGCGGCGGAGCATGTGGATTAATTCGATGCAACGCGAAGAACCTTACCTGGGCTTGACATATACAGGATCGGGCTAGAGATAGTCTTTCCCTTGTGGTCTGTATACAGGTGGTGCATGGTTGTCGTCAGCTCGTGTCGTGAGATGTTGGGTTAAGTCCCGCAACGAGCGCAACCCTTGTCTTATGTTGCCAGCACGTTATGGTGGGAACTCATGAGAGACTGCCGGGGTTAACTCGGAGGAAGGTGGGGATGACGTCAAATCATCATGCCCCTTATGTCCAGGGCTTCACACATGCTACAATGGTCGATACAGTGGGCAGCGACATCGTAAGGTGGAGCGAATCCCTGAAAGTCGGCCTTAGTTCGGATTGGGGTCTGCAACTCGACCCCATGAAGTCGGAGTCGCTAGTAATCGCAGATCAGCAACGCTGCGGTGAATACGTTCCCGGGCCTTGTACACACCGCCCGTCACGTCATGAAAGTTGGTAACACCCGAAGCCAGTGGCCTAAACTTGTTAGGGAGCTGTCGAAGGTGGGATCGGCGATTGGGACGAAGTCGTAACAAGGTAGCCGTACCGGAAGGTGCGGCTGGATCACCTCCTTTCTAAGGAGCATTATTTATATAACCCACCACGTGGTAGTAACCATCGTGTTGTTGGGTTGGTGGTTGATGGCCCGGATGTGGTCATGCCACCGGTTTGAATCGGAGTGGAAACACACCGCCAACCATATAAGGGTTGGTAACAGGAATTCTTTAAAACACTTATACAGGGACATAATTTTTCTAGGTAAATCGTTGGTGCACTGTTGGGTGTCTGGGACAACAATCCATTTTTGTGGATTGGTCCTGATGCTCACGCCAGGTCAAGGCAAACTGTTGCTGTTTAGCAGTGGTTTGCCCAGGGTGGTGTGGGGTGTTGTGTGAGAACTGTATAGTGGACGCGAGCATCCACCGCATGAATGTTTTGGCTTTGGTCATTGGTTTGTGTGGTGTGTGTAATTTTTTCTTATTTTTTCTGTGAGAACGCGCATGAACATCGGGTGTTAATGCTTGGTTGTTTGTGTGTTTAGTTATTTTTTTAGTTACGGTTGTTCACCCTTGCAGTTGCTTGGTCTTTTGGCTGGGTGGTTGTGGGGTGTGTGTTCGTTATTTAAGGGCGCATGGTGGATGCCTTGGCATACTGGGCCGATGAAGGACGTGTAAGGCTGCGTTAAGCCTCGGGGAGTTGTCAATTAAGCGTTGATCCGAGGATGTCCGAATGGGGAAACCCGCCTGCCGTTATGGGTAGGTACCTGCTGATGAATTCATAGTCAGTGTGGGGGTTATACGTGGGGAAGTGAAACATCTTAGTACCTGCAGGAGGAGAAAATAATAATGATTCTGCTAGTAGCGGCGAGCGAACGTGGATGAGGCTAAACCGTGTGTATGTGATACTTGGTAGGGGTTGTGCATGCGGTGTTGTGGGGCCATGATTTTCTGTTTCTACCAGAGCAGAGCGCGCTATGTGTTGTTAGGTGAAGTGGGTTGGAATGCCCGGCCGTAGAAGGTGAGAGCCCTGTAGGTGAAGACGATGTGTGGTGTGTGTTGTGGTGCCCGAGTAGCAGCGGGCTCGTGGAATCTGCTGTGAATCTGCCGGGACCACCCGGTAAGCCTAAATACTCAGTGTGACCGATAGTGTATGAGTACCGTGAGGGAATGGTGAAAAGTACCCCGGGAGGGGAGTGAAATAGTTCCTGAAACCATGTGTCTACAATCCGTCAGAGCCCCTTGTGTGGGTGATGGCGTGCCTTTTGAAGAATGAGCCTGCGAGTCAGCGGCATGTCGCGAGGTTAACCCGTGTGGGGTAGCCGTAGGGAAACCGAATCCTAACTAGGGTGGCAAGTGGCATGTTCTGGACCCGAAGCGGGGTGATCTACCCATGGCCAGTGTGAAGCGATGGTAAGACGTCGTGGAGGCGCGAACCCACGTAGGTTGAAAACTGCGGGGATGAGTTGTGGGTAGGGGTGAAAGGCCAATCAAACTCCGTGATAGCTGGTTCTCCCCGAAATGCATTTAGGTGCAGCGTCGTAGTAGCCTGGTGGAGGTAGAGCTACTGGTTGGTTGAGCGGGACTATCATCTTAGCAACATCAGCCAAACTCCGAATGCCGCCAGTTGTGTTCTACGGCAGTGAGACTGTGGGGGATAAGCTTCATAGTCGAGAGGGAAACAGCCCAGATCGCCGGTTAAGGCCCCTAAGGGTGTGCTAAGTGGAAAAGGATGTAAGATCGCGAAGACAGCCAGGAGGTTGGCTTAGAAGCAGCCATCCTTGAAAGAGTGCGTAATAGCTCACTGGTCGAGTGGTTTTGCGCCGACAATGTAGTGGGGCTCAAGCACACCGCCGAAGCCGCGGCAAATATTTTTGATATTTGGGTAGGGGAGCGTCGTGCATGGGTTGAAGCAATACTGTAAGGAGTTGTGGACTGTGTGCGAGTGAGAATGCAGGCATGAGTAACGAATTGGACAGTGAGAATCTGTCCCGCCGGATGACTAAGGGTTCCTGGGTCAAGTTCGTCTTCCCAGGGTGAGTCGGGACCTAAGGCGAGGCCGACAGGCGTAGTCGATGGACAACCAGTTGATATTCTGGTACCCGTATATGCGCGCCCGTGGTAAAGCATTGATACTAACCACCCACAAGCATGTTCTGGTTGCCTTCGGGTTACTGGTTTTGTGTGCGTGCGTGGGGCCTGATATGTGGTCCAAGCGATGGGGTGACACAGTGAGGTAGCCATGCCACTTAGTGGATTGTTGGTGTAAGCGTGTAGGCCAAGTGATAGGTAAATCCGTCACTTATTTAGGGCTAAGGCGTGATGCGGAGCCTTTTTGGTGAAGTTGGTGATCCTGTACTGTCGAGAAAAGCCTCTAGCGATGTGTGTATATGGCCCGTACCCCAAACCGACACAGGTAGTCAGGTTGAAAATACTAAGGCGTTCGGGATAACTGTGGTTAAGGAATTCGGCAAAATGCCCCCGTAACTTCGGAAGAAGGGGGACCATGCTACGTGATACTATTTACTGGTGGAGCGTGGGGTGGTCGCAGAGAATAGAGGGAAGCGACTGTTTATCAAAAACACAGGTCCATGCGAAGACGTTAAGTTGAGGTATATGGACTGACGCCTGCCCGGTGCTGGAAGGTTAAGAGGACCGGTTAGAAACCTTGTGGTTTCGAAGCTGAGAATTTAAGCCCCAGTAAACGGCGGTGGTAACTATAACCATCCTAAGGTAGCGAAATTCCTTGTCGGGTAAGTTCCGACCTGCACGAATGGCGTAACGACTTCTCTGCTGTCTCAACCACAGGCCCGGTGAAATTGCACTACGAGTAAAGATGCTCGTTACGCGCGGCAGGACGAAAAGACCCCGGGACCTTCACTATAGCTTGGTATTGGTGTTCGGTTCGGTTTGTGTAGGATAGGTGGGAGACTGTGAAGCTGCAACGCTAGTTGTGGTGGAGTCGTTGTTGAAATACCACTCTGATCGGATTGGATACCTGAACCTTGGCCCATGATCTGGGTTGGGGACAGTGCCTGGTGGGTAGTTTAACTGGGGCGGTTGCCTCCTAAAATGTAACGGAGGCGCCCAAAGGTTCCCTCAGCCTGGTTGGCAATCAGGTGGTGAGTGTAAGTGCACAAGGGAGCTTGACTGTGAGACTTACAAGTCGAGCAGGGACGAAAGTCGGGACTAGTGATCCGGCACCTACTTGTGGAAGTGGTGTCGCTCAACGGATAAAAGGTACCCCGGGGATAACAGGCTGATCTTCCCCAAGAGTCCATATCGACGGGATGGTTTGGCACCTCGATGTCGGCTCGTCGCATCCTGGGGCTGGAGTAGGTCCCAAGGGTTGGGCTGTTCGCCCATTAAAGCGGCACGCGAGCTGGGTTCAGAACGTCGTGAGACAGTTCGGTCTCTATCCGCCGCGCGCGTTGAAACTTGAAGAAGGCTGTCCCTAGTA
The DNA here is from genome assembly GCF_001941345.1 of Corynebacterium stationis. Classification (NCBI taxonomy): domain Bacteria; kingdom Bacillati; phylum Actinomycetota; class Actinomycetes; order Mycobacteriales; family Corynebacteriaceae; genus Corynebacterium; species Corynebacterium stationis. The sequence continues at coordinate 2,324,928 of NZ_CP009251.1, read as the reverse complement.
CGAGAGGACCGGGACGGACGTACCTCTGGTGTGCCAGTTGTTCCGCCAGGAGCAGGGCTGGTTGGCTACGTACGGAAGGGATAACCGCTGAAAGCATCTAAGCGGGAAGCCTGTTTTAAGATGAGGTTTCTGTTGAGGTTCCCTACAGACTATAGGGTTGATAGGCCAGACCTGTACGCATTGTAAGATGTTAAGGCTACTGGTACTAATACACCAACAAACAAACACAACCAACACATTTGTTGGTTTGTAACACGTAACGAGAAAAATAGACTCTTGTCGCACAGACAAAAAACAAGCACACAGGTCTAGGCCCGTGTGTACGCGTCCACTATGCAGTATCTGACACAACACCCCAGGCATCAGAACATGTTTGTTCCGATGATTTGTCGGTGGCGATAGCGGCAGGGAAACGCCCGGTTACCCATTCCGAACCCGGAAGCTAAGCCTGCCCGCGCTGATGGTACTGCACCCGGGAGGGTGTGGGAGAGTAAGTTACCGCCGACAATTAAACAAAACACAACTACATACGAAAAAAGACCCGTGAAGAGACAACCTCTTTTCACGGGTCTTTTCGACGTTTTACAATCTTCCTCGAATTCTAGGTGCCTTTTTTGGGAGCAATTCCCACGGCCTTTCTGTCAGTGCCGACATCGCTGGAGAAATAGGGGTACTCCCTGATATCGCCACCAGGTACCGTCCGGTAGATTTACAAGGGTAAATGTCGAAAGACGCTCGGCAGAGGCCCTAGACGTGGGCGCTTAGAAGTTAAAAGAAGCAATTTATATATGAGTAACCAGCCCACTGATTACCCTGAAGCAGAGACTGGGAAGCCCACCGGCACGGTGGTTGCTGCTGCCCGCGCTGTTGATCTTCACAAGCAATACGGTGAAGGGGAAACCGCGGTAGTTGCACTAGACCACATCAATATTGAATTCGCACGTAACCAGTTCACCGCGATTATGGGGCCATCGGGCTCTGGTAAATCCACGTTGATGCACACGATGGCCGGATTGGACCGAGTATCTTCAGGTGGGGCTTTCATTGGAGATACGGATTTATCGCGTCTTAATGACAAAGAAACCACTGCTATCCGTCGTGATCGCCTGGGTTTTATTTTCCAATCCTTTAACTTGGTGCCGACGCTGACAGCAGAAGAAAACATCACCTTGCCAACTGATATCGCCGGCAAGAAAGTAGACCGTGCGTGGTTTGATGAAGTCACCACTCGGCTAGGCATCAAGAATCGACTCAAGCACCGCCCCGCCGAGCTGTCTGGTGGTCAGCAGCAGCGCGTTGCCTGTGCACGCGCGCTCGTGTCACGTCCAGAAATCATCTTTGGTGATGAACCGACCGGTAACTTGGATTCGAACTCATCGCGCGAGGTTCTAGACATTCTGCGTACTGCGGTGGATAAAGATAATCAGACCGTGGTTATTGTTACTCACGATGCCAAGGCAGCTGCCTATGCGGACCGGGTGGTCTTTCTATCGGATGGCAAGTTAGTTAATGAATTGCAGGATCCCACGATGGAAGAAATCCACAAGGTAATGGCGGAGATTGAGAGCTAATGTCTAGCGGTAAAACCATGCGCAAGGTATCTTTGCGCAATATTCTGGCACATAAACTCAGACTCGCCCTAACTGTCTTGGCCGTAGTCTTAGGAACCTCGTTTATCGCTGGTTCCTTCATGTTCACCAAGACCTTGTCGGATACTTTCGACTCTGCTATCTCATCATCGTTCGACGGAGTGGACGCAGCAGTTAGTCCTGCCAACGAAGGCCAAGGCATCTCTGCTGAAACCCGTGAAGCAATTGCCGAGGACCCAGAGGTTGGTGCTGTCAACGTCGGCGGCAGCCAAACAGTAGTTGTTGCTGATGCAGACTCCGAAGCTTTTCAAACCGGTGGCGGGGCCTCCTCTTTGGGCCCGTTTTATCCTGAAGATGACCACGTCGGTGAGCCCTACACAATGGCAGAGGGCAATGCACCTGAAGGTCCTGATGAAGTAGTTATCAACCAAGATGCGGTTGATGAGTATGGCATCGCTATTGGCGATGAACTTATCGCAGTCACCCCGAGCGAGCACGTCAATGTAGAAGTCTCCGGTATCTATGAACCACCGGTGAGCATGGGGTCATCGATTAGCCTGCTCATGGCTGAAGACGGCTACCTGGAACGTTTCACGTCTACAGGATCCGTAAGTTCGCTGACGGTCTCTGCAGCTGAGAACGTGTCTCCAGATGCGCTGGTTGAACACCTCAACAACGAATACGAGGTCTCTGCTGAATCCGGTGAGAAGCTTGCCGAAGAAATCACCAAGGCGATTTCGGAAGGCATGCAGTTTATTAACTACTTCCTCATCGCCTTCGGCCTGATTGCACTGTTGGTGGGTACTTTCATCATTGCTAATACCTTCTCGATGATCGTTGCCCAGCGCACCAAAGAATTCGCTTTGTTGCGGGCCTTGGGTGCCTCCCGCGGGCAAATTGCACGTTCGGTGGTTACCGAATCAGTCATCGTCGGCATTATTGGCTCAGCTGTCGGCGTTGTCGCCGGCATGGGCCTGGTTGCGCTCATCAAGCTGGGCTTAAGCACCCAGGATCTCCCGATGGGCGGCGGGCTGGGGCTCACGGTCAACGCCGTGGTGGTGCCAATCATCCTCGGCACCATCGTGACGGTTATTTCGGCATGGGCGCCAGCTCGGCGTGCAGGCGCAGTAGAGCCAGTCGAAGCCATGCGCACCACAGAATCCGCCGCAGGTAGTTCGTTGAAGGTCCGCACCATCATTGGCCTTGTCATCTTGGGCGCAGGCATTGCCTTCGCAATCTGGGGAGCCTTGTGGACAGATGGCACCACGGGCAACCGTGCATCGCTGGTTGGGGTGGGAGCATTAGGTGTTATCGTGGGCTTTTTCATGGCTGGCCCAGCGCTGAGCCTTCCAATTGTTCCACTCTTTGGCAAGCTCATCGGTGCACCTTTTGGTGCAGTTGGAGCATTGGCCGCCACGAACTCGCAGCGTAACCCACGCCGTACATCGGCCACGGCTTTTGCGCTCACCTTGGGCCTTGCCCTGGTGACCGCGATTGGCATGCTTGGCGCGACCATGAATTCTTCCATTGCAGATCTCATGGAAGATAATGTGTCAGCGGATTACATCTTGAGTGGACCAACGGATGGTTCTTTCCCGGCCCCGGGGAACACGCCTGAATTGGCGCGCGAGACAGAGGGCGTGGAAAGCACCGTTGCGGTCGGCATGACGCCAGTGCTTATCGATGCCAAAGCCGCGCTCGATTACGGCCCCCAATTCCAGATGACAAACTTCATTGAAGGCAACCCCGAATCAATGGTGACCTTTGATGTAGTGGAGGGCTCTATGGATTTGGAAGCCAATCCGGGATTCATCGCCAATCGCACAGTGGCTGAGACTAATGGCTGGCAAGTCGGCGAATCCTATGAGCTGTCGTCGCCGATGAATCCGGTGGAAACCGGTGAAGTCGAACTCATCGGAATCTACGAGCCGAACCCCATTGTTGAAGGATTTGCCGTCTCGAAGTCGGCCTTTGAAGAGCTTATTCCTTCTGGTGTTGCACAACTACTTTTCGTTGGCGTCAACGCTGAGGAAGGCTATGACCTGATGCAGCTGCGCACCAACTTAGAAGAATCCATGAAGGAACTCATCATCATCCAGGTCATGACTGGTGAGGAATACGCGGGTCAGGCTGCTGACTTGGTCAACCAGATGCTCTCGATTCTCTACGCCTTGCTGGCACTAGCCGTTATCATCGCCATCCTCGGTATCGTCAATACTTTGACCTTGGGCGTGATTGAACGCCGCCAGGAAATCGGTATGCTGCGCGCAGTGGGTACCCAACGCCGCCAGGTCCGCACCATGATTACATTAGAAGCCGTACAAATTGCGGTCTTCGGCGCGGTCATGGGCATGCTGATCGGTCTTGGCCTGGGCTGGGCATTTATCGAAGTGCTTGCCGATACAGGCCTAGAAAACGCCGTTGTTCCATGGGCACAGCTGGCCATCATGCTGGTTGCATCCGCCGTGGTTGGCGTGGTGGCCGCTATTTGGCCATCAGTACGCGCGGCTAAAACACCGCCGCTCGAAGCCATCGCGGATTAAGCATTATAGATGCGCAGCGCCCACACGATTCCGCGGTGGGCAAAGATGAGCCCGAGTGCGAGGGTAAGCCCCAGATACATTGAGAGCTTGCGCCACTGCTTGGTTTTAATCAGGGAGGCAAGCTCGGAGGCCAGTGTTGACCACGTCGATAAAGCTCCGGCGAAACCCATGGCGATAACCGGCTGTAAGAAATTGGCAGCGCCGGTATCGTCGAGAGCCATCGAAAAGCCGATGGCCATGCCAGCAGCGAAAGCGGCCAAAATATTTGCCACGAAGGTCCCAACATAAAGTGGAAACCACTGGGCAAGGAGACCACGCAGTGTTCCGCCGATAAAAGCTGCTGTGCCAAATGCTACGAGGAGCACAACGGTATCAAGCATTGTGCTCTCCCTCGAAGCCGTCCGCGGCGCGGCGAATGCGGTGGGTGCGGATGCCGTCGCCCAGCAAATGGCTTGCGATGCACCCTGCAACCGTAAGCGCGACGTGGCCGAGTGCACCCCAGGCTGTCATCGCAACCGTAGCAGTGGCGAAAGTAGAAAAGCTGGTGAATCCACCCAGCACACCTTTGCCCCAAAAAATCCCCGGCTGCAAATAGCCCAACAGGGCAGAGCCCACGAAGTTAATCAACAGCAAGGGCCAAATCTCGGCATGCGGCCACGCTGCTGCTGCCGTGAGAGAACCAAGCCCCACGCTAAGACCCCAGCGCGCAAAGGCACCGAAAACAGCCCCAGCGCCGACGATGAGTGCTTCTTTCATGCTCGCAATTCTAAACCCGGTTGATGCCGATGCACTGCAAAGACGGACCGGACAGGGAATACTAGTAGGAGACGAACTTCTACTAAGGAGCAACCATGGCGCATGAGCGTGCAGGGCAATTAGCAAAACCAAGTGATCTCATTGATATCGCAAGTCTGGTGAGCGCGTATTACACGCGCAAACCGCAGGTCGATGACCCTGATCAGGCGGTATCTTTTGGAACTTCGGGCCACCGTGGCAGTTCCTTGGACTGTGCGTTTAATGAAGACCATATTTTGGCGATTACCCAAGCTATCGTGGATTACCGCGCTGCGCAGGGCACCAAGGGTGCTATTTTTATTGGTCGGGATACGCACGCGCTCTCAGAACCTGCGATGGTCTCCGCCCTTGAAGTGCTGTTGGCCAATGACTTGGAAGTACGCGTGGATAATAATGGCCGCTATACGCCAACTCCAGCTGTCTCCCATGCGATTTTGACCAATCCAGGAACCGACGGCATTGTCATTACCCCGTCGCACAACCCACCGCGTGATGGCGGATTCAAATACAACCCGCCTTCAGGCGGACCAGCAGATGCGGATGCTACCGACTGGATTGCTGCGCGCGCGAATGACTATTTGCGCCAAGACCTGGCAGGGGTCAAGCGCATCTCAGTAGACGGTGTGCTCGATAGCCGCTGCGTCGCGTGGGATTATCTGAATAACTACGTGGCAGACCTTGGCTCGGTGATTGACATGGAGGCAATTGCTAAGTCCGAGATTTCCATTGGCGCGGATCCGATGGGTGGGGCGAGCGTGGACTACTGGGGTGCCATCGCAAAGCACTATGGCCTCAACCTGACGGTGGTGAACCCGGAAGTTGATGCGACTTTTCGTTTTATGACCCTAGATACCGACGGCAAGATTCGCATGGATTGTTCTTCCCAGCACGCGATGGCCTCGTTGATTGATAATCGGACAAGCTTTGATTTAGCGACCGGCAATGATGCTGATGCCGACCGGCACGGCATTGTTACCCCTGATGCCGGCTTGATGAACCCTAATCACTATTTGGCGGTTGCGATTGACTATCTCTTTAGCCACCGTGACAAGTGGGGCAATGCTGGTGTGGGCAAGACCTTGGTGTCCTCCTCGATGATTGACCGCGTGGTTGAAGCTTTGGGCAAGGACCTGGTGGAAGTTCCCGTTGGATTCAAATGGTTTGTGGATGGTCTGAGTGATGGCAGCATTGGCTTCGGCGGTGAGGAATCTGCCGGGGCGTCTTTCTTGCGTTTCGATGGCTCTGTGTGGACCGCCGATAAAGACGGCATCATCTTGAACCTTTTGGCGGCAGAAATCATCGCGGTGACGGGAAAGAGCCCATCGCAACGCTACGCCGAGCTTGCCGATGAATTCGGCGCGCCCGTTTATGCACGCACGGATGCACCAGCTAACCGTCAGCAAAAGGCCATCTTGAAAGCACTGTCGCCGGAACAGATTTCGGCCACGGAACTTGCCGGTGAGCCCATTACCGCGAAGCTGACTCAAGCAGAAGGCAACAGCGCGGCCATTGGCGGGTTGAAGGTCACCACCGACAATGCGTGGTTTGCGGCGCGGCCATCGGGCACTGAGGATAAGTACAAGATTTACGCAGAATCCTTTGTTGATGAAAATCACCTGATAAAAGTGCAGGAAGAAGCTCAAAGTCTCGTGGCGCGGGTTTTAGCGGATGCGTCAACCGACTAAGGTGTCAGGGGTGAAATATCTTAACAAGGCGTTCCTGCTGGACTGCGTGAGTGCTTTCGCGCGCTTTTATATGGCTTATATCTGGATTACAGCTGGTTTATCCAAACTGAACCAACACGCCACGGTTGCGATGTCCATCCGCAATTACGATATTTTCACCGGCGAATGGTCCAATTTTTTAGCGCTGCTCATCGGTCCTTTAGAGATCATGGGTGGCGTCTTGCTGTTGCTCGGGCTGTTTTTGAAACCAGCAAACAAGATCGCAATCATTGTTCTTTCGCTGTTTGTCATCGGCATTGCACAAGCCTGGTTGCGCGGTCTCAATATTGATTGCGGTTGCTTTGAAGCAGACCCTTCGGCTGCCGATGGCCCAATGAATTACGCAATGACGATCCTGCGTGACTTCTTCTATATCTTCCTATCCGGCTGGACTATCTTCCGTCCGTTTAAGAAGCTCGCAATTTACCCTTAAACCGTGAGTTGCATCATTTAATAAGGCTCCTCAAGGGGCTTTAAAGTAGCATTTAGGTGCGAAAATAATTTCCAAAATTAGTTCCAGAAAGTTGGAGAAGACTTATGGCAAAACCTGTCAAGGTAACAGATCCGAATAAGAAGAGCGGCGCCGGTTTCCTGTGGGGCATTGTAGCTCTGCTTGTTATTGTCGCAGTCGTTATCATCTACATCGTGGTCAACGGGCAGCGTAGCCGCGGCGCCGAGATTGAAGACGTAGCCTTTAACGTTTCCTTTGAAGATAATGCCGTAGTTCTGGCTTCTGATAACGCAACCGCAGATACCCCGGAAGTAGATCTCTACGAAGACTTCTCCTGCCCTCACTGCTCCGACCTGTCGGTAGATACCGGTGAAGACATGAAAAATGCTGTTGAGGCTGGCGACTTGATCGTCAACATCCGCCAGCTCAACTTCCTAGATGGCCAGGACCCAACCACCAATGAAGGCCACTCCACCATGACGGTTGCAGCTGTGACCCCATTGGCTGAAGCAGGCGAGGCTAAGGCTTGGTGGAACGTACACAAGACCTTGATGGCTGACCAGCAGAAGGTTTACAACAACTGGTCCGCTGAAGACGTAGCAAATGCTGCAGCCGATGCAGGCGCTTCTTCCGAGGTAGTAGATGAGATTAAGAACTCTGAGATTTCTACCGGCCAGGAAATCGCTACCGCGAACTACAACCTGCTGGAAGAGCAGACCGGTTCGGTTTCTTCGCCACGCGTAATCATCGACGGCAAAGATATCCCTGAGGGCGAGCTCAACAACTGGGTTGCCTACGCAGTAGACAACGCCTAAGCATGTGAACACCGCTGAACGCCGCCAGCGATTTGGATAACTCTTCGCTGGCGGTGTATCTTGTAACAAGTGCCTAATCAGGTACGTAGTGCTTAAATTTAAGCGCTCGGGGCTATGGCGCAGCTGGTAGCGCACCACACTGGCAGTGTGGGGGTCACGGGTTCGAATCCCGTTAGCTCCACCAAATAAACCCGTTGGCACAGGTCAACGGGTTTTCTCGTGCCGGGGGACGGCAAAAAATTGGGGCAAAACGCGTTTCCCTCTCTGGCAACGGAACTTGCTCATCGTCAGCAAAGAAGGGTTAGCGTGAAAGTGAGATGAGCTCACTTTCGGGGTTATCTGAGGCAAAGGGCTTAGCTTTTTAAGGTGCGGGGTTAATTACTCGTCCCCAGGTGTTCTTATTGCCCCAGATGTTTTGGCGCAGCCCTTCGAGCTGCAAGTTTTGGCTGTGGTCAACGAAAAGGTTGCACTCGTTGCCGTAGTTTTTGACGTACCACTCAAAGACCGGGCCATCGGCGGCTTCAAACATGACGTTTTCTAGCCCAAGTCCGTTGATGATAGAAGCGGCAGCGCCAGTATCCCACTCGGTAACATTTTCGGTAATACCTTCGGATTCAATCATGATGATGGAAGCGCCGGCATCGAGGGCCTTCTTGCCGCGGTCGACCAAATCGCCGATGTCCTTTTTACCTTCGGCGGCGAGCTCGGCTTCACCGGAGTCACCACCAGAGCCAATCTGTAGGCCCAGCTCAGGCTTCGCCTTAAGACCTGCCTTCACGACTTTTTCGACTAGGCGCTGCAGGCCAGAGGTATTCAGCATGATAAATCCGGTGGAAATCTCAATAACATCGAAGCCGACTTCCTTGGCTTCTTTGAGGTAGTGGTCCACCGCGTCGTCGCCGTAGCGCAGCACGGTTTCAATCCAGCCGCCGGAAGAAACATAAGTGCTGTTCTCATGCGCGATATCGCTAAAGCTCGGACTTGTTCAGTGGGCACAAGCGCGAAAGAACCGCCAGCCCATTTGATGCCATCGACCCACTGGCCAGCGACATCGAAGACATCTTGAAGGTGACACGTGCCGAAGGTGGAGTAGTACGGTGCACGAATCTCGGTCATGCCGAAGGTGCGTGGCTTTTCCGGACGGTATGCCCGGGGAACGAAGTTAAAAGATACATTGTGAGGTACTGCATTGCTCATGATGAGTTCCTTTCTCTAGCTGCGGGTGGGTGAGACTTTGGCCAAGGCTGCTGTTAGGTCCGAAACTTGGCGGGTATCGAGTTCGTGGATGATGGTCGCGATTTCCTCGCGCAGCTCCTCGCCCGTAAATGGAGTCACGAGGGCATCGAACTTCTTGCGAGCGTTCTCCCAATCCAGGGGATTGTCGTGGAAACCGAGGTAGCTATCTTGGGAGGCGGTGAACACGGAGCCATCGTTTAGCGTGACCTCGAGGTCAGCGGGCATGTGATCCGGGAAGCGGTCGGAGAATTCATCCAAGGGAGTAATTTCGACCTTCTTCATCAGGGCTTGCACGTCATCGGCAGCGATGCGCGAGGGCTCGTACTGCTCAGGATTGAGCTGGCCATCGAGAAGCACGACCGCAAGCATCCACGGCAGTGAGTGATCAGCTTCCTCCTTGGTACGAATGAGCTGCTTATCGCCTTCTTCACCACCGCCGATAATGGAGTAGGCGACATTAAAAGTAGTCAGGAGAATCTTGTCGATATCTTCTGCCTTGAAGCCTTCCTGCGCGCGGATTTCTAAGGCTGCATCGAGAGCTGACTGCGAGTGAATCGCCGCGTTGTGCTTTTTAATGATGGTGCGCTTAACGCTTTCGAGGTCTTCTTTCGACCAGTCGATTTCTAAAGGCCCGGACACAGAGTCCTTGAAACCCTTGTTGCCTTCGAAGACTTCCTCGGGGCCGGTGATGCCGCGGCTGGCGAGTAACGCTGCCCACGTTCCTTCCTTGGAAACATGCGTAGGCAAGGCCTTTCCAGTGGCTCAGGTTGCCGGTGCGGGTCACGCGTAGCGCGACATTCGCGGTGCCGGCGATGGCTAAGGCGTTGGCAATCTGCTCGGCTGGAAATCCAAGAGCCTTGGCTGCCGATGCACCCGCGGCGAACGCACCCTGGGTGGTGTGGTCGAAACCTTTGGCGCGAACGGGTGCGACATCGGAAAGCCGAGTGTGCACTTGGTAGGCCACGGCAAACGCACTGAGAAGCTGCTTGCCGGAAGCCCCGAAGCTTTCGGCCGCCGCGAGTACCGCGCCGAAGGCACTTTTGCAGCCACGTCGCATCATCGCCGGCGAGGGGCTTGTAGGAGCGCTGCGCTTTGTGAAGAACCTGCTGCTTAACCCAGCCGCGCACAAACGCGTTTTGCAGATGCGCCGGACGTTCAACACCTACCGTGACCATCTGAATGCGGTAGCTATCGTCGCGACCAGGAAATAGCCCCAGGTAAATGCGCTCGGCTTTTTTAAAAGGGATCGCCGAATTGGCTAACCAGCCCGGTTGGCTAGTTAGCTTTTGCTAGCTGTGGGGATCGCCCTGGTTTTAGATGAGGTTCATCGCCCCCATTGAGCTCAGGTCATGCGTGTTGCCCACAAGCTTTCCGCCTGGGGTCTGCAGGCGGACTTTGCCGCGGTGGCGGCGCATCCTGCCGCGCTTGGGTTTACCCGGACTCGGTTGCTTCCGTTTCTTGCGCGGGCCGTCATCGTCATTGACACCGTTGTGATACTTGCACAGCATCGTCAGATTCGATGGCTTGGTATGCCCACCGTGTTTGTGTGCGTCGATGTGGTGGACTTGGCATCTATCGGCCGGCACATTGCAGTCTGGCCACGGGCACACGAGATTCTCTGCCATGGCGAGAGTGCGCAGCTTCTCTGATGCGAAACGGGCTTCGTAGAGATTCACAGGCCCGGCGGTGGGGTGGAAGAGCCCGACGTAGAGTTTGTCGCCGAGTGCGCCTTCCATTGCAGCGTTGATGAATTCAGCGCCCGTCATGGTCGTGCCGTCGGATAAAGCAACAATGACGTCCTCGCCTTTGCCGCAGGAAACTTTCGCGAAATCATCAAGACCAATAGCAATCACGGTGCGGTATTCCGGCTTGATAAGCCCAGTGCCGGTGCCTTCGACTAAATCCCAGAAAGGTTCGAGCAACGTCGCTGAGCGAGGTTGGTCATCGTCTTTGATAGCGGCGTCAAGCGTCTTTTCTAAGTCAGTAATGCGGCGCTGGGTATCGGTAATACTTATGGTGCGCAGGCCGTCTACAACGCGGCCAAGACGTACACCCGGTTTCTTCTTGGTGTCGCCGCCTTCTTCAGTCACGCGTTTCTTGGCGTAGGCTTCGGCTTCTTCGAAGGTGCCTTCAAACGCGATAAGTTCTGCACGCAAGCGCCACGCGGCACCGCGCTTCTTCAGCTTCTTGGCGTGCTTTTCCACCATTTCTAAATACTCAAGGCTTAACCCTCGCTCTTCGGCGAGAGCTACCGATTCGCGTTGTAGGCGAGGTGAGTCGGTGGGGCCGAAAAGGACATCGGCAAGCGTGGTGAAATTCTTTGCAGTCTTGCGAGCCATGCCATCGCTTGCCATGTCATAGGGCGAGCGTTTAGACATGTCTTTTAAGATGCCTATTGCTTGGCTGGTAAGAGCCATAAATTCTTCGTATTTATCCATGCCTTCGACACTAAAACGCAAACACAAGCCCGCGCTAGGGCAATGTCAAAAACCTGTGGATAACTACGTTGACACATCACGCAACAGGCGAAGTTATCCACAGTCACCGTATTTTAGACCCGAATGAGCGGGTTAGAGGTCGGAATAAGCCACGTTCGGATCGACGAGCTTGTCCGGATCGATCTTCTTGCCTTCCGCGATGTGTGGCTTGACCTCATCGGGGACATCCCAGATATTGACGTTCATCGCGGCGAGGATTTGGTTGTCATCATTGACCCAAAACGCAACGAACTCGCGCTTTTCAAGGTCGCCACGGATATAGACCTGCTCCTCTGAACCGGTGGCGTGGCCGACGTATTCGCAGCCCAAGTCGAATTGGTCGGTAAAGAAATAAGGCAAGTTGGTGTACTGCACATCTTCGCCCAATGCGGCCGCCGCCGCGGTTGCCGGCTGGTTAAGAGCTGTCGCCCAGTGCTCGACGCGGATGCGATGTCCTAGGACTGGGTGGTCGTGGTTGGCAATATCGCCGACCGCAAAGATGTCTGGGTCGCTGGTGCGTAGGGAGGCATCGACAAGCACGCCGTTGTCGACCTCTAAACCTGCTGCCTCGGCGAGATCCACTGCCGGGGCAACGCCGACGCCGATGACAACATTGTCTGCCTCAATAATCGTGCCGTCTTCAAGACGAACTCCCACAGCACGGCCACCTTCGGTCACAATGTCTTGGACCTTTACTTCCGTGCGCAGATCGACGTCATTGGAGGTGTGCAAGTCGGCGAAGACCTGCGCGACCGTGTCGCCGAGGATCCGCAGCAGCGGAAGCTTTGCGCCTTCCAGAACTGTAACCGCGGTACCTGCCCCGCGTGCCGCCGATGCGACCTCCAGACCAATCCAGCCGCCGCCGATAATTGCAAGCTTTTTATCGTCGCCGAAGGTAGCGCGAATGGCATCTGAATCCTCGACAGTGCGCAGGTAGTAGACGTTGTCGGCATCCGCGCCCGGGATAGGAAGCTTGCGCACCGTTGAACCGGTTGCCAATACCAACTTGTCGTAGTCAAGCACCGAATCATCATCTAAGGTGACCTGATGGTTTGCGGCATCAACCTTGGTTGCGCGAACGCCCTGCTTCAGCGTGACATTATTTTCTTCATACCAGTCGGCTGGTTTCACAATTGCGTCATCAAAAGAGCCCTTGCCGGCGAGGTATTCCTTGGACAGTGGTGGGCGCTCATAGGGCAGATGATCCTCTGCGGCGACGAGCGTAATCGAGCCCGTGAATTCTTTCTCACGCAGTGCTTCGGCGGTCTTGGCTCCGGCTAGGCCACCACCAATAATGACAATATTTTTTGGGGTACTCATGCCATCCTCCTCATTACTTACAATGGGCGGTCGGCTCCGAAGTCGACCGCGTGGGTCATATTCGCCATGCTACGCGCGTAAGCAGGGCTTAGTTGGAATTTAAGTCAGGAGAGATCACGCACGACAGTCAGCAAGACCGCGGAGTCTTCCACAGCTACTAGCCCGTGGCGTTGTTGAGGAACCACGGCGTGCTCATCCTCTTTCACCTCAATCGCGTCTTCGCCAACCGTGACCTGGACTGTGCCCTGCAGGACGTGCAATAGCGCTTCACCGGGATTTTCGTGGTCGGACAGGCTCTTGCCGGCCTTGAGCGCAAGGAGTACCTGCGTGAGATGACCGCCTGGTACCGCCCGGAAAGAATGCGTTGCGCGACCATGTTTGACCGTTGCTGCTTTTTCCAGCAACTCGGCACTTAAATCGCGAAGGTTGACAATGTTATTGCTGGAATCAGCCATGGGAGCTCCTTGCCTCGAGGTATTTACACGGTTTAATTCGAGTTTATACGCATTCGCTCATCGATGATCACTGTTCGCACTGGTAACGGTACGGGCGGAATGTCCTAAGCCTTTTGGTTGGCAAGTCATGCCTAATTAAGGTTAGTAAATCTTGTTGCTGACGTTGGCCTCACGGCATTAGCTACCGCCACCGCTGGCCCGATTTCCTTTACTGCACTCGCCGCGCCACAGATTGCCCGGCGCTTAGTTCACGTGGATGGCCTGGCTCTGGCTCCCACCGCAGCCGTGGGCTCATTCCTGTTAATCCTTGCGGACACGGTGGCCCAAAGAATTGATCCTGAATCTCCACTTCCAGTAGGAATTGTCACTGTATCCGTCGGCGGCGTGTATTTCCTGTGGTTGTTAATGAGAGAAGGTCGAGGTAAACGACACGTTTATTAGTAGATAGCGCCCGGCTTGGATACGCGGATAAAGTCATTTGTCCAGGGGTTGATCTATAAATCCCCGATGGTCGTTTCAACGTTATTGTCGGTCCCAATGCGTGCGGCAAGTCCACGTTGCTCAAGAGCTTGACGCGGTTGATCGCACCTCAAGACGGTCAGATTCGCCTGGATGGGCAGTCGCTGTATTCGCGGCCAACGAAGGAAGTTGCGCGCGAGGTCGGTTTGCTGCTGCAAGGACCGGTTGAATCGGACGGTATTCGAGTCATCGACTTGGTTTCTCGTGGGCGCTACCCGCACCAGAGCTTGTTCAAGCCGTGGATGCCACGCGGATTAGGGAACTGTCAGGCAGGCGTGTCGATGAACTCTCCGGTGGCCAGCGCCAACGCGTCTGGATGGCGCTAGCGCAGCAAACGCCAATCTTGCTTCTCGATGAACCGACCACCTTTTTGGATGTCAGCTACCAAATTGAGCTGCTGGAATTGTGCCGCAAGCTCAATCACGAGCGCGAATATACCTTGGTGGCGGTCCTGCATGACTTGAACCAGGCTGCCCGCTATGCCGATCACATCATCGTTATGAAAGGCGGCGAAGTCTTAGCCACCGGCAACCCCACTGATGTGATCACTGAAGAATTAGTTCGCGCGGTTTTGGTGTGGATTCTAAAAGTCATTGCCGACCCAGAATCCGGCGGTCGATTTTATCCAGTTCCTTGTCCATGCCTTTCCTACGACTTTCCTTCACCTTCAAACTGCCGTGGTGCAATATTGCACGAAATAGGCAATCCGAGTTCAACAATTGCATACGGCGTGCTCATACATTGAAGTAAGCAATCGAATTTCTCGCCGATCCTGCAAAACTATTTCTTATGAATAGAGAAATCCTCACGGAAACAGAAACGAAGCTTAACGGTGAAAACATCGACAAGCGCAGCGAGATAATCCAGGGGATACGCGCGTCCCTGGCCGCTGGTCTTGGAATGATCTCGCTGGGCGTCGCTTTTGGTGTTTTGGTGGTGCAATCGGGCTTGCCGTGGTGAGTAGCATCCGCGCTGTCGATATTCGCTTTCGCAGGCTCCCTCGAGCTGCTGCTGGTGGGAATGATGGTGGCTGTTACTCCACTGGCGACTATCGCGTTACCACCTTGCTGGTGAATTTCCGGCACGTCTTTTATGCCTTTACTTTCCCACTGCATGTGGTTCGAAATCCGGTGGCTAAAACCTACTCGGTCTACGCGCTTATCGATGAAGCCTATGCCGTCACCGCAGCGGAACCAAAGGGCTGGACCTCCTGGCGACTGTTGGCGCTGCAGATTTCTTTCCAGACCTACTGGGTCGGCAGCGGAATTCTCGGAGTACTCCTAGCGGGAGTTATCCCCGGAAAGATGGAGGGGCTGGAATTCGCGCTCTGTGCCTTGTTCGTCACCCTAGCGCTAGATGCGTGCCGGACTAAAGAACAAGTTCCATCGGTATTACTTGCCAGTGCCAGCTTTGCTGTTGCTTTTGTCGTGGTTTCAGAACCAGCACTATTTTTCGGGATGATCGGGTTTATCGTGCTGCTGGCAGTTCGTTATGTACTCGTGGCAAGGAAGGGAAAGTAATGCCAGAGACGAGCTATATCTTGGCGGTGCTCGCCATCGTATTCTGTATTACCTTCGCTCTGCGCGCAGTGCCTTTTGCGATGCTCAAGCCACTGCGCAACGCGAAGGCGATCAACCTCATATCGGTGTGGATGCCCGCTGGCATCTTGTTGATTTTGGCGCTCTCAACATTTCGCAGCAGCATCGGCGGTGATCTGGATAATGTCTGGAAAGCGCTCGTGGCAGGAGCCGTGACAATTTTCGCCCACCTCGCCTTCGGCCGCCGTAATTTGCTCAGCATTGGACTGGGCACAGCTACGTACTTTTTATTGGTCAACCTCGTCTAGAAAATTACGAGCTATTCGAGATTCCTTTCGCAGGTACCCTGGGGTGGCATGCGGGAGATAATAGTGACCGAGATGCTCAGCCTCGATGGTGTCATCGAAGCGCCAGGCGGTGAAACCGGATACCGCAACGCCGGGTGGACGTTTAACGATGTGGAATTCGACCCGGCTGCCTATGAGTTAAAAGGCACGGAGCAAGAGGAAGCGGGAGCTCTGCTCTTGGGGCGTAAAAGCTATGAAGCCTTCGCTCCGATTTGGCCCAGTCGGGAGGAATTTGCGGGCTATAACGCCATGCCACGTTTTGTTGTCTCCACGACCTTAGAAGGCGATGATGAGCGTTGGCCAGCAACAATTCTGCGCTCACTCGATGAGGTGAAAGCCCTTAAGACGGGTCAAAGTCGCAAAGACTTTGACCGTGACTTTGATGGCCCGTTGCTGGTCCACGGAAGTGCCACGTTGGTGAGGGCTTTGCAGGAAGCGGGGCTCATCGATAAGTATTACCTGCTGGTATTCCCGCTGCTGCTGGGTGCGGGAACGCGGATGTTTAGTGATGTTAGCTTGCCCACCCAGCAACTGGAGTTGGAAGAGCACGCACGCTATTCCAACGGCATTCAAAAGATGATCTATCGCGTAAAGAAGTAAAAGACACAGGAGGGTGAAGTCTCATGGCAACTTTTACCAAAACCACGCATACCCCTGACCAAGCCCACGCTGAAGCAGCAGGGTTGAAGTGGTTGGCAGCGGCGACGCCGGAAGCAGAAAAGTCCGTGGTCAAGGTCGTGGAAGTCAGCGGCACAACGCTTGTGGAACAGCGCGTGGAGACGGTGCGCCCAGATCCAGAATCAGCATTTGAGTTCGGCAGAATTTTGCGCGGCATCCATGAAGCCGGGGCAGAGGCCTTTGGCGCGCCGCCTAAAGGCTGGACGGGAAAGAACTTTATCGGCCGCGTTGAGCAATCATGCACCCCGACGGATGACTGGGCGGAGTTTTACACCGAGCAACGTGTGCTGCCGTTCGCGCGCCGGGCACGTCTTCAGCCGGAAATTAAACAGTTGGTGGAAAAGGCGTGTGAGAGCATCGTCAAGCATGCGAATACCAGCGAATTTGATGTGCCACCTGCGCGTATCCATGGCGACCTGTGGGCAGGCAATGTGCTTTTTAGCCCTGATGGCGTGGTGATGATTGACCCGGCGGCGCACGGCGGGCACCCGCACACCGACCTTGCGATGCTGGAGCTTTTTGGCACCCCGCACCTGGTTGATATCCTTGCCGGCTACGGTAACCCGGATGTGGATTTTGCCCTGCACCAGCTGCATCCCTTGGCCGTACACGCGATGACTCATGGCACGGCTTATCACCGCCCGCTAGCCGATGCCGCCGCAGAAGTCGTGCAACGTTACGGGGATTAGAGGGTGCCGAAGCTGACCGGACCTTCAGGCATATGGCGCTTGTGCCCGCCGCGACGCCAGTGCTTTTCGATGACCTCTGCGGACTCACGAGGTACCTGCTTGCCCTCTAAATAATCATCAATGTGCGCATAAGTAACGCCAAGTGCCTGCTCATCTGGCAAACCTGGCTTGTTATCTTCCAAATCTGCGGTAGGAACCTTGCGCCAGGTGTCCTCCGGGGCCTGAAGATGCTGCAACATTTGTGCGCCCTGGCGTTTATTGAGTCCCTCCAATGGGAGAAGGTCTGCTGCGCCATCGCCCCATTTGGTGAAAAAGCCTGTGACATTCTCGGCAGCATGATCGGTGCCGATGACCAGCAGATTCTTTTCGCCAGCTACGGCATACTGCGCAATCATGCGCAAGCGTGCCTTGATATTGCCGCGGTTGAAATCACCTAAATCTTGCCCACCTAAACTGTGCGCGACCTGGTCATTGAGTGAGGCAGTAGCGCCTTCGATATTGATGGTGAGGCTGTGGTCCGGCTGGATGAACTCGAGAGCCATCTGCGCGTCATCTTCATCGATCTGCACGCCATGTGGCAGGCGCAATGCATAGAACTCGGCGCCTTCAACTTGATCGACGGCGATTTGCGCAAGCTTGCCGGCCAAGGTGGAATCCTGGCCCCCGGAAATGCCTAAAACGTAGCCTGCGGCGCCGGTGGTTCGGAGATAGTCGACCAAAAACTCCACGCGTCGGGCAACCTCTTCGGCCGGATCGATGCTGGGCTGTGTTCCTAAAGTATTAATTATGGTGCGCTGCAGATTATCCATGTGGTCATTCTAACCCGAGCAGCAATTATTGTTAGTGGTCATCTTGATGGATTCAGTACAGATTGCTCTCTAAGTTTTAGCCTTACGCGGTGCTTTAATGGACTGTTGTGAATACCGACAAATACGTAAAGCTAGTTGCCCTAATCGCGGCATTGGGAGGCCTGCTCTTTGGCTATGACACTGGAGTGATGTCCGGTGCTTTGTTGTTTATTAGCCCTGATTTTTCCATGACCGCCCACCAAGAAGGGTGGGTTACCTCCATGCTCTTGGTCGGTGCCGCAGTCGGCGCATTGATTGCCGGTCGTGCGGCCGATGCCTGGGGCAGGCGCACAACCTTGCTTATCGGTGGAGCGATTTTCGTCATCGGCTCATTGTGGTGCGCCCTGGCAGGATCCATCTTTGACCTCGGCGCCGCACGCACCTTTCTAGGTGTAGCTGTCGGTGGTGTTTCCATTGTTTCGCCGATGTACATTGCCGAGGTAGTGCCGCCGGCGATGCGCGGACGTCTGGTCTCGCTTAATACCTTGATGATCGTGGTCGGCCAGCTTGCCGCCTATTTGGTTAACTCCGCACTTGCGACAACCGGCAGCTGGGAGTGGATGCTTGGGCTAGCTGCAATACCCGGCGCAATGCTATTTGTGGGGATGCTCTTCGTCCCCGATTCACCCGTCTGGCTGGTCTCGCGTGGACGAGTAGACCAGGCGCAGAAAGTCGCCGCACGGTTAGGCATGCGGTTAGAAGAGCTCACCCCGCCTGAAAGCAGCCGCGGCGCTTCAACAGAATGGTCGGTCCTGAAAGCCACGCGGTGGATCCGCATCACGGTGCTTTTGGCGATGCTTATGGGCTTAACCCAGCAAATCACCGGAGTTAATGCCGTGGTCTACTTCGCGCCGATCATGATGAACCAAGTGGGTATTTCTGCGACGAACTCGGTCTATACCTCCATTGTGATCGGCGTGGTCTCCGTTATCGCCTGCATGGTCGGCATCAAGGTAGTAGACCGCATCGGCCGCAAGCGACTATTGCTCATTGGTCTTGCCGGCAATACCATCTCGCTATTTATCCTGGCGGGCGCCTATTCCTTTGCTAATGGCTCGGTCTTTTTCGCCATGGTCTCGCTCTTTTTCATGGCTACTTTTATCGCCTCGCAACAAGCAGCTGTATCCCCTGCGACCTGGTTGCTCATTTCTGAGCTTGTTCCCTCCCAAGTCCGCGGCTTAGGCATGGGCATTGCTGGCTTAAGCTTGTGGGTGACCAACTGGGCTGTGGCGCAGTACTTCCTACCGCTGGTTGAGTGGCTTACGGGACCTGTCGCCTTTGCCATTTTCGGCGTGCTGGGCATTATTGCGATGGGTTATACCCGCGCACTAGTGCCAGAGACGATGGGAAAGTCTTTAGACGAGGTTGGGGCTGAGATGCACAACCGCTATGCTCATAAGTGACATTGAATTTATAGGTTCGACCCCGGCTTTGCGGGCAGTGGGATCTACAGATTCGAGCATCGTGTTGATTGTCTTATTTTGTCTTCACGGTGCTATAGGGTAGTATTTTCCCTCGTGTCATGACCGGAGTTTTCTTTAAACTTCGGCGCGTGCTTGAACAGTATTAACCGCAGTAAATCTGATGATTTGCCACTCCCGGCGAATCAGGATGCGCATAACGAAAGGAGCGCCCGATGAAGGTTCGCAAGTCGCTTCGGTCGCTGAAGAAGAAGCCGGGCGCCCAGGTTATTCGCCGCCACGGTAAGGTCTTCGTGATCAACAAGAAGGATCCACGTTTCAAGGCTCGTCAGGGCTAAGATACGCGATTTAGGCAAAGGCCACCCGAGTTATCCTCGTGATGACTCGGGTGGCCTTCGCTTTGCCTTCACAAGTTTTTCGATGTCCGCTGCTCCGATCCGCAGCAGTCGCGAGGGGCACTTGCGCCTGATGGCAGCTGCGGGAAGTCGGGCAGCTAAGATTAATTCGCCGCAAAACTAAATAGCTGTTACCCCTGAGGTCTCTGTTGAAGATGGGGCAGAAGTTGCTTCATGCGCGAGGGTGCTGTGAGGTTTGTCTCATTGAGACTGGCAAAATCGGCAAAGCTGCAGGTGGTTTCGCGAATGTAGTTTTTAAAGACTCTCATCGATGCGATTGCCCGTTGGCCCGGCGGCCTACATGTGGGGTGTGATGTGGGGTCATCCTGGTAATTCCACGCGTGTAACTACTACATGTTGTGATGGTTGCAGGTCAGTGGCACAAAGTATAGTGTTGTGGGTATCGCTCAACGGGGCAGCAAACACCGCTTGAGAATTGTTCTTTATCCCTCCGCTAGGGCCACTTAGCGGCTCGCACGAATATCAAAGGTTAGGTCAGCACAATGTCTATCACTCTTTACACCAAGCCAGCTTGCGTCCAGTGCACCGCTACTAAAAAAGCCCTTGACCGTGCTGGTCTGGCTTACAACACTGTTGATATCTCCCTCGATGATGAAGCACGTGATTACGTTATGGCGCTGGGCTACGTTCAGGCTCCAGTTGTAGAGGTAGACGGTGAGCACTGGTCCGGCTTCCGCCCAGAGCGCATCAAGCAGCTACAGGCCGCTTAAATAGCCGCAACTTAAGGGCGCAGCCCGGGGTGAGCGCCCGCTAAAATGCACCCCGGCACTGCTTCCACAGAGGCTAAGTAATTCTTGGAAGTATCTAGAAAGTTTTAAAGGAGGGAGTCGGCCGTGCTGGTCGTCTACTTTTCCTCCGTCACTGACAACACCCATCGCTTTGTGCAAAAGCTCGACCTACCGAATGTGCGGATCCCGCTGCGGTTAAAGGACGAGCCTTTAATAGTTAATGAGCCTTATGTTTTGGTGTGTCCAACTTATGGTGGCGGAGTTTCACTTACTGGTGAAAATAGCCGGCCTGTTCCGCGACAGGTCATTCGATTTCTGAATAATGAGCACAATCGCAGCTTTATCCGCGCAGTAGTGGCCGGAGGAAACAGCAACTTCGGTGCTGATTTCGGAAAAGCTGGTGAGGTTATTTCCGCCAAGTGCAAAGTGCCTTATGTTTACCGCTTTGAGATGATGGGCAACGAAGATGATGTCCGTATTTGCCGCGGGGGACTAGTACAAAACGCAGCCAAGCTGGGGCTTGAAAAACAAGCCAGCTAAAACTTAATGCCGTGATTACCATGAGGTATTACGACCGCAACACCTTAGACAAAACCTAATGAAAGGCCGAGTGCTTCAAGTGACTCAACAATTGGGCAAAACCGTTGCCGAGCCGGTAAAGAATTCCGAGAAGCTAGACTTCCATGCTCTCAACGCACTGCTGAACCTGTATGACGAAGACGGCAAAATTCAGTTCGATAAAGACCGCGAAGCTGCCAACCAGTACTTCTTGCAGCACGTTAACCAAAACACGGTCTACTTCCACGACCTGGAAGAAAAGATTGAATACTTAGTTGAAAACAAGTACTACGAGCCAGAAGTTATCGAAGCTTATGACTGGGAATTCATTAAGTCACTGTTTAAGCGCGCTTACAGCTTCAAGTTCCGCTTTAAGTCATTTTTGGGTGCCTACAAGTACTACACTTCCTACACCCTAAAGACCTTCGACGGTCGTCGTTACTTGGAACGCTTCGAAGATCGCGTGTCGATGACTGCGCTTTTCCTCGCGGACGGTGACACCGCAGTTGCCGAAAGCATGGTTGATGAAATCATGTCGGGTCGCTTCCAGCCAGCAACCCCAACCTTCCTCAATGCTGGCAAGGCACAGCGTGGCGAGCTTGTTTCCTGCTTCCTGTTGCGCATCGAAGACAACATGGAATCCATCGGACGCGCTATTAACTCCTCCCTGCAGCTGTCCAAGCGCGGCGGTGGCGTTGCACTGTTGCTGAGCAACATCCGCGAATCCGGTGCGCCAATTAAGCACATTGAAAACCAGTCTTCGGGCATTATCCCGATCATGAAGATGCTGGAAGACGCATTTTCTTACGCTAACCAGCTGGGTGCGCGTCAGGGCGCCGGTGCAGTGTACTTGAACGCTCACCACCCAGATATCTTGAACTTCCTCGACACCAAGCGCGAAAACGCTGACGAGAAGATCCGTATCAAGACCTTGTCTTTGGGAATTGTCATTCCAGACATCACCTTCGACCTGGCTAAGCGCAATGAAGATATGTACCTGTTTAGCCCTTATGACGTTGAGCGCGTCTACGGCAAGCCATTTGGTGATATCTCCGTTTCTGAGCACTACGCAGAAATGGTCGAAGACCCACGCATTACCAAGAAGAAGATCAACGCACGTCACTTCTTCCAGACCGTTGCTGAGTTGCAGTTCGAATCAGGTTACCCATACATCATGTTTGAGGACACCGTAAACAATGCGAACCCAGTAAAGACTGGTCGCATCAACATGTCGAACCTGTGCTCCGAGATTTTGCAGGTTAATTCGCCTTCCTCTTTCAACGATGACTTGAGCTATGAGGAAATGGGCAGTGACATCTCCTGCAACCTCGGCTCCATGAACATTGCTTTGGCAATGGATTCTCCAGACTTCGGCGGCACGGTCGAAGCTGCTATTCGTGGCCTGACCGCAGTAGCGGACAAGACCGCTATCGATTCCGTCCCATCGATCCGCCACGGCAATGACCAGTCTCATGCCATCGGCCTGGGCCAGATGAACCTCCACGGCTACTTGGGCCGCGAGCACATCTACTACGGCTCTGAAGAAGGCTTGGACTTTACCAATGCTTACTTCGCGGCAGTTTTGTACGCAGCACTGCGTGCTTCCAACAAGATTGCCAAGGAGCGCGGCGAGACCTTTAGTGAGTTTAAGGACTCCGACTACGCTTCCGGCGCATTCTTCGATAACTACGATCCAGCAGAGTTTGCACCACAGACCGATAAGGTCAAGGAGCTTTTCGCTAACTCCACCATCCACACCCCAAGTGCGGAAGACTGGGCAGATCTAAAGGCTGAGGTTATGGAGCACGGTCTCTACAACCGCAACCTGCAGGCAGTTCCACCAACCGGTTCGATCTCCTACATCAACAACTCCACTTCCTCGATTCACCCAATCGCTTCCAAGATTGAGATTCGCAAGGAAGGCAAGATTGGTCGTGTCTACTACCCAGCTCCACACATGGACAACGACAACCTTGATTACTTCCAGGATGCATACGAAGTCGGTCACGAAAAGATCATCGACACCTATGCAGTTGCTACGAAGTACGTCGACCAGGGCTTGTCTTTGACGTTGTTCTTCAAGGACACCGCGACCACCCGTGACATCAACCGCGCGCAGATCTACGCATGGCGCAAGGGCATTAAGACCTTGTACTACATCCGCTTGCGTCAGATGGCGCTGGCTGGAACCGAGATTGAAGGTTGCGTCTCCTGCATGCTCTAAAGCTGCTCTTCATCGCTGCCAATAAGTAGCGCGCGAAGATAGCCGAAAGCCTGAGATAGCTTCACATAATGTGTTGCTACCTCAGGCTTTTAGCGTTTTCACTGCTGCGCTAGCGGTAGAGTTGCTCCGCTTCATCGCGGCTGTCTAAAAGAACGCGGCGCGAAATATTTTGCGCATCCACGTGGTTTCCAGCTTTAATGGCTTCCGCCAATTCCACGTGTAGGGCTGCGGTCTTGCCAATGGGGTTGCGCTTTTGGGAACCGAAGACTGAGCGACCTTTCAAAATCGCGAGCAGCGAAGGCGCCAAGGAAACAAACATCTCATTATGTGAAGCCGTAAAAATCAGAGTGTGGAATTTGAGATCCACTTCGAGTGCTTCTCCTACCCGCGATGATGGGCGCTCCTCTAATTCCACCAAGCGGTGAGCGAGTGCCAGAATTTCCGCGCGCTCATCATTGGTTGCCGCACCCGCCGCAACTGATGCCGCAATGGGCTCAACGGCAAAGCGCAGTTGATTGAGTGATCTTTGCTGTGCCTGTCGAGCCTTATCGTTGGTTAAGCGCCACCGAATCACCGTTGGATCGAAGCTGACCCAACTTGATTGGGGAAGAACCGTGAGGCCTACGCGCGGCGAAGTTTTAACCAGTCCCATGTGCTCGAGTGTGCGCATAGTTTCACGGGCGACCGTGCGCGAGACATCGAATTTTCTTTCAATATCTGTCAACGTAAATGTCTGCCCAACTTCCATCACGCCGGCCACAATATCTGTACCAATAGAATCTAAAACTGGGTTCACCAAAGGCACACGCTGTGAATCAGTCATAAACGTTTAACCTCCCAGTAATTCGGCGTTTGTACAAACCTAGTATGGCTCATTTTGCGCCATGAGTGGATACTGGGTTCAGTAGCTAACGAGCAAACTTCATCGATAAGCGAAAAGCGTAGCGAATGTATGCCGAATGTGGCTTGCTTACGAAGGCGCCAAAGCGCAAGCAGAATCGCATTATCCGCAGGTAAACACGGGTTCGTTCGCCAGGGTCTTCATGAAATGAGCCGGAAGAAGCTGCCTCATTGAGATGCGGCACCCGAGGCGGCTGAAGGGTTAGTTATTGGGTATGCTGGGAGGCTGAAATAATAAAACTTTCGAGGTAGAGCAGGGTAGGTTGATTTCGTGTCGAATGAATATGACGAGTACATCGCTAACCACACAGATCCGGTAAAAGCGATTAACTGGAACGTCATTCCCGACGAGAAAGACTTGGAAGTTTGGGACCGTCTGACTGGTAACTTCTGGTTGCCAGAAAAGATTCCAGTATCCAATGACATTCAGAGCTGGAACAAGATGACTCCGCAAGAACAGCTGGCCACCATGCGTGTGTTTACTGGCTTGACTCTCTTGGACACCATCCAGGGCACGGTGGGCGCAATTTCTTTGCTGCCCGATGCTGAAACCATGCATGAGGAAGCGGTGTACACCAACATTGCCTTCATGGAATCCGTACACGCGAAGTCTTATTCCAATATCTTTATGACCTTGGCATCGACTCCGCAGATTAATGAAGCATTCCGCTGGTCTGAAGAAAACGAAAATCTTCAGCGTAAGGCAAAGATCATCATGTCTTACTACAACGGTGATGACCCACTGAAGAAGAAGGTAGCTTCCACACTTTTGGAATCCTTCTTGTTCTACTCCGGTTTCTACCTGCCGATGTACCTGTCCTCGCGCGCGAAGCTGACTAATACCGCTGATATTATTCGCCTCATTATTCGTGATGAATCCGTACACGGCTACTACATTGGCTACAAGTACCAGCAGGGTGTGAAGAAGCTTTCTGAGGCTGAGCAGGAAGAATACAAGGCATACACCTTCGACCTTATGTACGATCTGTACGAAAACGAGATTGAGTACACCGAGGACATCTACGATGACTTGGGCTGGACCGAAGATGTTAAGCGTTTCCTGCGCTACAACGCTAATAAGGCGCTAAACAACTTGGGCTACGAAGGACTCTTCCCAACTGATGAGACCAAGGTGTCGCCAGCGATCTTGTCTTCGCTGAGCCCGAATGCTGATGAAAACCACGACTTCTTCTCTGGTTCTGGTTCTTCCTACGTTATTGGTAAGGCTGAAGACACCACCGATGATGACTGGGACTTCTAAGATAGCCTGCTAGGCATAGGTGGTTATTCCCTGATAAGCGGCGGATGCTTCACGTAGTGAGCCTCCGCCGCTTTCGCGATCGTGGGCCTTGCCCAAAGTATCGAAAATGCTTGTGATCGGCGAAAATGCCCCTGAATTTATTCTTGGCAAGCTTTGCTAATGGCCGCGCATCATTCTATTGGATGACAACAACTGGGGGGTTGAAGCGCGGAGTTGGGGGAGGTTTTGCCAGGGAATTCAACGGAAAACTGTGGCGTATCCCACCTAAATTTATGGAACCGTTTTGAAGGCTCATTCGTGCGCCCCGTCCGTACTGGGACAACAGCGTCACTTTAGTAACAAAGCCCTAATCAGACGGGGGAGGGAAGATTATGATGAGCTGGCAATAAGGGAAAATAGTGCCTAATATAAGGCAGGTAAACCTTTAAGCACTTCAGGTTTGGTTCTGTCGTGCTTTGTATTCAGGAGGAAAACAATGACCGCTGTGGCGCCACGGCTAGACGATTATGTCCAGCCAACTCGTCCAGAGCCTTCCGGAAATGGAAAACCCGGTTCAAAGGCCTGGATGATGCTGACCACCACCGACCACAAGCAGCTAGGCATCATGTACATCATCATGTCCTTTGGCTTCTTCTTCCTCGGTGGCTTGATGGCACTGCTGATCCGCGCTGAGCTTTTCACCCCGGGTCTCCAGTTCCTTTCCAATGAACAGTACAACCAGCTGTTCACCATGCACGGCACCGTAATGCTGTTGCTGTTCTCAACCCCAGTCGTTTGGGGTTTTGCGAACTTCGTGCTTCCGCTGCAAATCGGTGCTCCTGACGTGGCTTTCCCACGTCTGAACTCATTCGGTTTCTGGATCACCTCCGTTGGCGGACTTGTTATGCTGTCTGGTTTCTTGACCCCAGGTGGCGCAGCTGACTTCGGTTGGACCATGTACATGCCTTTGGCTGACGGTGTTCACACCCCAGGCGTTGGCGCGGACATGTGGATCATTGGTGTGGGCGCAACCGGTATTGGCACCGTGCTTTCCGCCATCAACATGATCACCACCATTTTGACGATGCGTGCACCGGGCATGACCATGTTCCGTCTGCCGATCTTCGTGTGGGGCATTTTCATCACTGCTGTTCTGGCGCTGCTGATCTTCCCACTGCTGCTTGCTGCAGCACTTGGCGTTCTCTACGACCGCAAGCTGGGCGGCCACATCTACGACTCCGGCAACGGTGGCGCAATTTTGTGGCAGCACCTGTTCTGGTTCTTCGGACACCCTGAGGTCTACGTTATTGCGTTGCCTTTCTTCGGTATCGTCTCTGAAGTTGTGCCAGTATTCTCTCGCAAGCCACTCTTCGGCTACATCGGCATGGTTTTCGCAATGCTCGCAATCGGTGCACTGTCGATGGCCGTGTGGGCACACCATATGTTCGTAACCGGAGCAGTTCTACTTCCGTTCTTCTCGTTTATGACATTCCTGATTGCGGTTCCGACCGGTATGAAGTTCTTCAACTGGGTCGGGACCATGTGGAAGGGTCACATCACCTGGGACACTCCAATGATTTGGGCCATGGGATTCATGGGCACCTTCCTGTTCGGTGGTATGACCGGCGTTATGCTGGCAGCCCCAGCACTGGACTTCCAGTTGGCTGAGTCTTACTTCCTGATTGCACATTTCCACTACACCGTCTTCGGTACTGTTGTATTTTCTGCTTTCGCGGGTGTGTACTTCTGGTTCCCTAAGATGACCGGCCGTATGTTGGATGAGCGTCTAGGCAAGATTCACTTCTGGCTGACCTTTATCGGTTTCCACGGCACGTTCCTTATTCAGCACTGGGTTGGCAACATGGGTATGCCACGTCGCTACGCCGACTACCTGGAATCTGATGGATTCACCATCTTCAACCAGATTTCCACCGTCTTCTCCTTCATCCTTGGCGCATCTGTCATCCCACTGGTATGGAACGTATTCAAGTCCTACCGCTACGGTGAGATTGTTACTGTTGACGACCCATGGGGCTATGGCAATTCTCTCGAGTGGGCAACTTCGTGCCCTCCTCCACGCCATAACTTCAATTCTCTTCCGCGTATCCGTTCTGAGCGTCCAGCTTTCGAGCTACACTACCCTCATATGGCGGTTCGTCAGCGTGCCGAAGCCCACGCGGGTGCAGCACATTAGAGATGGATTGATTTAGCGCGCTTGCACTAAACATCCTCCTGACATTAAGCCACCTCCCGATTCCCCGGGAGGTGGCTTTGTCGTATCATGGCTACGTGATATCTACTCATCTATTGATAATTGTTGGCCCATCCATCCCAGACGATCTCCTAGCAGATTTTGAGAAGCTAGGAGTGGTAATCCTCGAGCAACTCCCAGTGCCGACCGAAACACTAGACGGGGTCGAACTGGCGGTTCAATTTGAGGGCTCAGTAGCAGAGCTTTCTGCAGTGGCATCTGAGCACGGGGTAGATATTGCCCTGCTACCAGTGGGTAGTTCCGTCTCCCGCGGTCTCATCTGCTTTGACTGTGACTCCACCTTGATTACCGGAGAAGTCATTGAAATGCTGGCGGCGCACGCCGGTAAGGAAGCTGAAGTAGCGGATGTGACTAATCGCGCGATGCGCGGAGAGCTTGACTTCGCGGAGTCTTTGCATGAGCGCGTAGCAGTACTCGCGGGATTGGACGAATCCGTAATCGCTTCAGTATCGCAGGCCATTGAATTAACCCCTGGGGTAAAAGATGCGTTAGCAACGCTCAAGAGCCAAGGCTACCGCGTCGCTGTGGTCTCTGGTGGTTTCATCCAGGTGCTGGAATCTTTAGCGCGCGAGCTGGATTTGGATTATGTACGGGCCAATACTTTAGAAATTGAAAACGGCCGTCTTACCGGCCGCGTGACGGGCAAAGTTGTTGACCGCAAGGCAAAGGAAGCGTTCTTGCGGGAGTTTGCAGCGGACTTAGGCTTAGAGATGGAACAGACCGTTGCAGTCGGTGACGGCGCCAATGACATCGACATGATCAATGCTTCCGGGCTAGGTATTGCCTTTAATGCGAAGCCGGCGCTGCTCGAGCACGCCGATGTAACAATCAACCTGCCAACCTTGGCGGGGTTGGTGCAGATTCTCGGGGCTAGCTCCTTGGGAGATGACAAGTAGTGGCACCAGAGTTCGTCACAGCACACAAGCTGCTTGTCGATGCCTGCACTGGTCGTTCCTGGCGCGACATCGATGAAGATCCGCAGCATCCAGAAACAGTTCAAGCGATGCAAATAGCGCTGAATTTACCCAAGTCCACTCCGCCATCACGCATTGAGGTCCTAGAATCTGCGGCGCGTGCTGTCGTTGCTGTGTGCCTGGATGAGCGGGCAGGACAAGATGGGTTCTTCGCGGAAGCATTGGGACACTGGTACGGCCACCGTATCCGCAAGGTCGCCCGACGTGCGCGCAATAAGGCGTGGGATGATGTGCAAGGCCTGGCCGGAGTAACGGTTAATAATCAAGCCCGGGCTTTTATTCCTTCAGCGGTGAAAGATGTCCCCCCGCCGATTGCGAAACTACAAATCGGTCATACTGATCTCCCACACGAAGAACTCGGCGCCCCTTTAGCTAATGCGCCGGTGATTTATGTGGATAACTCTTTGGAGATGACCGCGGGTAAAGCAGCAGCCCAAGTCGGACACGGGTCGATGCTCTACGCCGCGTCCTTGAGCGCGCAAGAGGCCTGGGAGTGGAAACAACAAGACTTTATCTTGAGCGTGCGTGAAGTACCCCGTGAAGTCTTTAACAAAGCCCTCGAGGTACCTGAGGCCGTGGTTATCCGCGATGCCGGATATACCGAGGTAGCACCCGACTCCGCGACGGTGGTCGCCCTGCCTTCGCCGTTAGGAAGCTAGGATGCCACGAGGCGCTTGAGAGCGCCACGCACGGTGTCAGGATTGGTCGTGGGCCAAAACTGCGGCATGGAATTTTTCAAGAATCCGCCGTAGCGTTTGGTTTCCAAACGGTTGTCTAAAACCGCAACAACGCCGCGGTCGCTGGTGGAGCGAAGCAAACGACCGGCACCCTGGGCCATGAGCAGGGCAGCGTGGGTGGCAGAGACTTCCATAAACCCCTTGCGGCCGGCGGCATTGGCAGCCTCCGTTCGTGCTTGCAGCAGCGGCTGGTCCGGGCGGGGAAAAGGAATGCGGTCAATCAGCACTAAAGAACATGCTGGACCAGGCACGTCCACGCCCTGCCATAGGGTTAGTGTGCCAAAGAGGCAGGAATTTTCATGCTTAGAAAACTTCTCCACTAGCGCACCAGTGGTGTCTTGTCCTTGGACGTAGATTTCAAAAGGCACCTGCATCCGTAGTTTCTCTGCGGCCTCTTCTGCTGCCCGGCGCGACGAAAATAGCCCTAAGGTTCGCCCGCCTGCAGCCATGATGAGCTCTTTCATCTCTTTTAAGGTCTCTTCGGCAATTCCATCACGGCCAGGGGCCGGAAGATGAGAGGCCACATATAAAATGCCAGACTTTGCCGGATTAAAGGGCGTGCCGGCATCCATGGAATCCCAGGTGCCCTTCGGCATTCCCCACTGCGCAGCCATTGCATCAAAGCGGCCACCGAGCGCCAGCGTTGCTGAGGTCAGCACGACGGTATTTTGTCCAAAGAGGTTCTCGCGCAGCATGTCTGCCACCGATAATGGGGCAACGGCCAAAGAAGAATCATCCACCCAGACCACGTCATCTTGGTCAGCCGCATTATCGGTGTCAAAGACTTCCAAGATGCGGTGAATAGTTTCCGCCATCTCTGATAGGTGGTTGGTCAGGTTCTGGCGTTCAGCGAATTTCTCCGGGTCATTGGTGGATTCACCTTCACTAGGGCGCGAAACAGCAGTCTTGCACTCAATTATCGCAGTGGCTAAGCCATCGAGCTGATTCTTGGATGGCTCATCCATATCCACCCACCGGCCGGAGTCGTAGGAGTCGATGAAGATCGCAAAATCATCGGCAAGCTCTGCTAGACGGATATCTTTGCCTTCAGCACCTAAAGACTTAGCGCGATTCGCGGCCATCTTGATGGCACGAGCATTAATTTCTGCAGTGGCCACGGAGGTAATACGAGCATCCAGCTCGTGCGCCTCATCCACAATCACCACGTCATGCTCGGGCAAGATATTGGTCTCAGCGGCGGCATCGATAGCCAAAAGTGCGTGGTTGGTCACCACGATATCGACCTGAGATGCCTTCTGCTTGGCCAATTCCGCGAAACAATCCTCGCCCTGCGGACAGCGGGATGCTCCCAAGCATTCGCGTGAGGTGACAGATACCTGCCGCCACGCGAGATCGGGAACGCCGGGGACTAAATCATCCCGGTCACCAGTTTCGGTTTCATCAACCCACTCAAAAACCCGCTTAACGTGCTTGCCGGTCCAGGAAATGTCCTCATCCTCGAACAGCGTTTCATCAGGCTCAAACCCTGCCTGCGCAACCTTGTTAAGACAAGCGTAGTTGTTGCGGCCCTTCATAATCGCAAACGTAGGTTTGCGTTGCATATGTGGCTCCAGTGCCTCCACCAACCTGGGAAGGTCGCGCTCTACCAGCTGGCGCTGCAACGCAATGGTTGCGGTAGAGACAATGATGCTGGAGCCAGTATTATGCGCATGACGAATCGCCGGCACCAGATAGGCTAAAGACTTGCCTGTACCGGTGCCAGCTTGCACAGCCAAGTGGCGTTCGGACTCTAAAGCTTTAGAGACAGCTCGAGCCATAGCGTGCTGGCCATCGCGGCGTGCACCACCCAAGGCAGCTACGGCTTGGTCTAGCAATTCTTCCGTTGTCTGATTGAGGGGTTCGTCATTCACCTCACCGAGTCTAAGCTATCTGCGCAAATCCCCGAAACGGCTTTGCCTACTGTAAAACGTTTCGAGTTATTCAAAGCCCACGTAGCGGGTGTGCACGGCAGGTTCATCGCGGGTCAGCGCCAGGCCTTCCCATGGCAAGGTCTTGATGCTGTGCGCCAGGTACTCGCGGGATTCATCAAGGCTTGGTTGCTTGTCGACAATTTCCCCGTCCCGAATCAATGGCACCGTCAGCATCTTGGAGCTCAAGTGACCGGTATCAGGCTCCTCGCTATCGAACGGGAAGATGATCTCTTCGATAGCAACGCCAGAGGAGCGGTAGGAGCGCAGGGCGCGCTTGGCCCCGCCGACGGACTTTTTCGCTTCAGAGCGCTTTGCGACGGGATGCCCATCGACTTCCACGATTTTGTACACCATGCTCGCGGTTGGTGCGCCAGAACCGGTGACTACGGAAGTACCCACACCGTAGACATCCACTGGGTCACCGCGCAGGCCAGCTATTGCAAATTCATCCAAGTCAGAGGAAACCACGATCTTGGTGTTGTGCGCACCTAAATCATCGAGCTGCTTGCGCACGCGGCGGGTGATTGCGCCTAAGTTTCCAGAATCAATGCGTACTCCGCCTAGTTCTACGCCAGCGACCTCGATGGCGTTATTGACGCCCTGGGTGATATCGAAGGTATCTACCAAGAGGGTGGTTTTGACACCGTGGGCTTCAATTTGGGATTTGAAAGCGGCCTTTTCATTCGCGCTGCCATCGTCATTGACGTGAGCCAAAGTCCAGGAGTGCGCCGCGGTACCCGATGCCGGAATGCCGTAGCGTGCTGCAGCTTCGAGGTTAGAAGTAGATTCAAAGCCCGCGAGGTAAGCAGCGCGTGCAGCGGTAACTGCCGCCTGCTCATGCGTACGGCGCGAACCCATTTCGATAATCGGGCGGCCATCGGCTGCCACTACCATGCGGGAGGCAGCCGAAGCCACCGCGGAATCGGAGTTCATAATCGACAAGATGACGGTTTCTAATAAAACGCACTCGCCGAAGCTACCGCGAACCGTCAGCAGCGGAGAGTTTGGGAAAAATAACTCGCCCTCCCGGTAGCCATCAATCTGTCCAGAAAAGCGGTAATTGCGCAGGTAATCTAATGTCGCTGGATCTAAAAAGGTCAGGGTTTCTAACTGTTCTTCCGTAAAGCGGAAGTTCTTCACTGCCTCCAACACGCGCGGAATGCCAGCGACAACACCGTAACGACGTTCATTAGACAACCGGCGCGCGAAGACTTCACAGACAACTGGGCGGTCAGCGGTGCCATCGGCAAGCGCTGCTTGCAGCATTGTCAGCTCATACATATCGGTGAGCAGTGCCGTGGATGGAGCCGTGGAGTGGGAATTATTTAACTTAGGGTTCACAGCGAACAAGTCTAGCGCGCGATAAAGTAAATCGGCGGCATCTTGCGCCAAACGTTCCCATTAATCAAATTGCAGAACGAGCCACACAGTGTCATCGCCTGCGGAGTATGCAGTTGAGACTGCCATGTGCACACTTGAAGGGTCCATAAATACAGCAGCATGTGGCTCGGAGTTGCGCAGCCTTTCGATGAATTCATATCCGGAAGCCTCGGCAAGCGGCAAATACGCCTGCAGCATGCTGATATTTTCCTCGACTGGACCTTCTTGCCCCGTCACAGCATTTTCTTGTGCCTTATACTGCGCTGCGGCCTGGCGCTCAGGATATTTAAAAGATATTCCCAAATACTGTTCCTGGCGCATCTCATGGATCGCGTTATAGACCTCGTCTTCAACGGTGGCCAGCCTCGTCTGCACCTCAAGCGAGGGCGCTACATAATCTGGATGCCCAGTCAGGGGAGTTTCCTCGGACGTATCCTCATCGCCAGCACCACCTTCTGGTGATGCGGCGCCACCAGAAGCGACCGCGGCGATTAACGTGAGCGTCAAGGTAATAGCCGTAATCCCGATCTTAATAAGATTGGACGGGTTAGTGCCAGAGAAAAGTTCCTGGAATTTTTGGGTAATAGACGGTGGCAGTTGCATGTTCTGGGGCCTTTGCAAGCAACGAAGAGGAATGTGCAATGACTGACTCTAGCGAAAATCTCCAATGAAAGTAAGAAAGTTCGTTAAGCTAGGAGCCATGTACGTGCAATTAAGTTCCCCCATGGCTTCTCCGGAGCTAGATGAGGCAGTAGAAGTCTCGGTAGAGTCGGAAGAAAATCTCCCGTGGATGTGCATCGTCTGGGATGACCCTGTCAACCTCATGAGCTATGTCGCTTATGTTTTCCAAACCGTGTTGGGCTATGACAAAAAGCGCGCTAATGAATTAATGATGCAAGTGCATACTGAAGGTAAAGCTGCAGTAAGCTCGGGTGAACGTGACAAAGTCGAAGCCGACGTGAAAAAGCTGCAAGTAGCAGGGCTTTGGGCAACGATGCAGCAGGCAGGTTAAAAGATAGATGCAACCATGGAAAAAGAAAAAGGCGCTATTGCGCGGTGCAAAATTTCAAACCGTGCTGGAGCCTATGGAACGAGAAGTCCTCGGTAACCTCACTTCAACCGTGAGCGAAGCCATCATCCAACGGGCACAATCCGCGCCCAAAGATGAACTGGCAGAAATGATGGACATGCCTAGCGGGCACAAGGATGCCCCTGCAGATCCTTCCTTAGCGCGACTTTTTCCAGACTTTTTCGCAGAAGGCGAAGAAGAATATGACGGGGATGCAGGCCTGATGCGCAGCCTGCATGAAAATGACATCGCCAAAGAAAAACTGCGCAACCTGCAAGTCATCAACCATGCACTCGGGCCAGTCGGTGGGGTAGAAGTCTCCATCGAAGAAGCTGATGCGCACGCATTTCTCGCCGGTCTCAATGACCTGCGCCTGTACTTGGCCAGCGGGCCCATCTTTAGCGAAGAAGATGAACAAAACCGCGACACTTTGGTGGAGTGGCTTGGATATTGCCAAGATTCCTTATTAGAAGCCTTGGTTGGCTAGCTAAGAAAGAAGACGGCAACGTCAGCTGGAGTGGGTTAAACTAAAAGCCATTATGACTTACCCAGCACCGATTCCGCAGCCCGCCGGCAAAAGAACCTCCAACAACGGTATCTCGGCGAATTACACCAAGCGTGGCCGCATCGCCACCGGGTTAACATTTGCGCTCGGCTATGTTGCAGTGCTGTGGCTGGTGCATCTAGTCAACACCTTTATCTTCGGCGGCGCGCTGACGAATTTCGGTATTCACCCGTTAGATTTCAACGGCCTATTGGGCATTATCACCTCGCCCTTTTTACACGCTAATTTTGAGCACCTGATTTCTAACTCCATTTCAGGCGCCATCTTCTGCTTTTTAGTTGGTCTTTCTGGCCGGCGTGCCTGGTGGGAAGTGACCCTGCTGGTTGTATTAATCGGCGGGATTGGCACGTGGCTACTTGGCGGACCCGGTACAAATCACATCGGTGCTTCCGGCGTGGTCTATGGCTGGTGGGCCTATTTGCTCATCCGCGGTATCTTTAATCGTTCCTTGGGCCAGATTGCTTTGGGCATCCTCTTAGGTATTTTCTACTCCGGCATGATTTTCGGAGTGCTGCCCATATA
Source organism: Corynebacterium stationis (assembly GCF_001941345.1). NCBI lineage: Bacteria > Bacillati > Actinomycetota > Actinomycetes > Mycobacteriales > Corynebacteriaceae > Corynebacterium > Corynebacterium stationis. The sequence continues at coordinate 2,289,967 of NZ_CP009251.1, read as the reverse complement.
TGAAGGGGTGTCGTGGCAAGCACACCTCTTCGGTGCCGCCGGCGGTGTCTTAGCGGGTAGTGTTATCACTTCAGATGACACCAAGGCGCAGATTGCTCGTCGTAAAGCGAAGGCGGTTAGATAAGTGGACCGCTTAGCTCCCATCGGCATCTTTGATTCAGGTGTCGGTGGCTTAACTGTTGCGCGCACAATCATGGAGCAATTGCCGCAGGAATCCATCATCTATGTCGGGGATACCGCCCACGCGCCATATGGTCCGCGGGAATTAGAAGATGTGCGAAACCTTTCGCGCGAAATTGGTGATGACCTAGTGGCACGCGGCTGCAAGATGTTGGTGATTGCGTGTAATACCGCTACCGCAGCATTTCTGGATGAAGCCCGTGAGCGCTATGACATCCCCGTGGTGGAAGTCATCAGGCCGGCCGTACGCCGTGCGCTTGCGACAACACGCAATCACAAGGTCGGTGTCATTGGTACAGAAGGAACTATTAATTCCCAGGCTTACCAGCGTCTTTTTGCCCAAGATGAGCAGGTAGAAGCACTTGCCGTGGCATGTCCGGATTTTGTGCCTTTTGTGGAACGCGGTATTACTTCCGGAAGGCAGATTCTCGGGGTGGCAGAGGCATATCTTGCACCGCTGCAAGCGGCCGGAGTGGATACTTTGGTGCTGGGTTGTACGCACTATCCCTTGCTGACCGGCATTATTCAGCTGGCCATGGGCGATAATGTCACATTGGTGTCTTCAGCAGAGGAGACAGCGAAAGATGTTTTGCGCATTTTGACCGAGCACGATGAACTCGCACCCGTGGATAATAAGCCCCTTCGCAAATTTGAGTCCACGGGTGATCCAGAAACTTTTTCGCGCCTGGCACAGCGATTTCTGGGGCCTCAGCTGTAGCTTTATCCTGCGGTGAGGATCCCCACATGGGGCTATAGTTAGTGTCTTTGGACGTTGGAAGGTATGTATTTCAAGCTTTTTGACTTAATTCATGACAACATAGCCTCATGAAGTTGACCATTCTAGGATGCTCGGGCAGTGTTCCCAGTCCTAATAACCCTGCGTCAGGTTACTTGGTTTCTTTCCCAGACGCACCATCGATTGTGATGGACTTAGGCCCTGGTACCTTTGCGGCTTTGCAGAAAATCCAGGATCCGTGCGATGCGCACTTGACCTTCAGCCATCTGCACGCAGATCACTGCACCGACTTCCCGTCTTTGATGGTGTGGCGCCGGTTCCATCCGGATGCTCCAGCTGCGTCGCGTAATTTCATGTTCGGCCCGCACGATGCCCCAACGCACCTAGGGCGCATGAGCGCGGATCATATTGATGAAGTGGATGATTTCTCGGATTCTTTCGCGTTCTCTGCTTGGGAACACGGCAAACGCGAGCTTATCGATGACGTCTATATGACGCCTTTTCATGCGATTCACCCGATTGAAGCCTTTAGCCTACGCATGGAGCACGCCAAGACCGGCAAGGTTATCTGCTACAGCGGTGATACCGCCTATACCGAGGACTTGGTGCCGGCAGCGCAGAATGCAGATATCTTCCTCGCAGAAGCAGCCTGGGGTTGTGAGACCGAGGGCCGCCCGCAGGGCATGCACATGTCAGGCAATCAGGCAGGGCGTTTAGCAACGCTTGCCGATGTCAAAAAGCTGGTTCTTGTGCATCTGCAGCCTTGGAGTGATCCGCAATCCACCCTTGATGCAGCACGTTCAGAATTTGATGGGGAAATTGTGCTGGGCGCGCCGGGCATGGACTTTGAACTTTAAGCACGCGCGGTACCCTTGAGGACATGACTGATTTTCAACGTGCTGATGGTCGTGACTTAGACCAGCTGCGAAGTGTCCGTATTACCCGCAATTTCACCACTAATCCTGCCGGCTCTGTGCTGGTTGAGTTCGGCAACACCCGCGTGATGTGTACTGCTTCAGTGCAGCAGGGCGTTCCGCGTTTTAAGAAGGATTCCGGTGAGGGCTGGTTGACTGCGGAATACGCTATGCTGCCGTCTGCAACCCATGACCGTATGCCACGTGAGTCCATGAAAGGCAAGGTCAAGGGCCGCACTCATGAGATTTCTCGCCTGGTAGGCCGTTCCCTGCGCGCGGCGATTGACTTGAGCCAGCTGGGGGAGAACACCATCCAGATTGACTGCGATGTGCTCCAGGCCGATGGTGGTACCCGCACTGCATCGATTACGGGTGCATATGTAGCGCTTGCCGATGCCATCGCTGTCCTAAAAGACCAAGGCGTGGTTCCCGGCGAGCCACTGTTAGACCCCATCGCTGCAGTCTCCGTAGGCATTGTCGAAGGCAATGTCTGCTTGGACTTGCCATATGAGGAAGACTCCCGCGCAGAAGTTGACCTAAATGTCGTAATGCAGGAATCCGGCAACTTCGTGGAAGTTCAAGGCACCGGTGAAAACGGTCTCTTCGGACGCGATGAGCTCAACGCCATGCTCGATGTTGCACAGAAGGGCTGCTTTGAGCTCATCGCGGCTCAGCGCGCAGCTTTGGGAATCTAGGTCGCATGAAACTTCTTGTTGCATCGAATAACGCGAAGAAGCTCCGCGAGCTGGAAAAGATTCTGGCTGATGCCGGCATCGATTCTGTTGAGCTAGTTCCACTGCGTGACGTCGAGCCTTATGACGAGCCAGTCGAAAACGGACGCACCTTTGCCGATAATGCTTTGATTAAGGCGCACGCTGGCGCGCAGGCAACGGGTCTTGCCTGCATTGCTGACGATTCCGGCATTGCGGTGGAAGAACTCAACGGGATGCCAGGTGTCCTTTCTGCACGCTGGTCTGGTCAGCACGGCAATGATGTGGCGAATAATGAGTTATTGCTGGCGCAGATGGAACATGTTCCGTCCGAACGCCGCCAGGCGGCTTTTGTTTCGGTGTGTGCTTTGGTTACTCCGGCGGGCCAAGATCACGTTGCCGAAGGACGCTGGCCTGGCACACTGCTGAGAGCCCCGCGTGGTGAGGCTGGCTTTGGCTACGACCCGCTTTTCCAACCCGAAGGTGACACTCGTTCCTCTGCGGAGATGACACCTGAGGAGAAGAATGCCGCCTCGCACCGCGGGCGTGCATTGGCACAGCTGGTGCCGGTGATTGAAAAGCTCGCTGCTTCCCGCTAGTTGGCACCGAAACTAGTAGCAGCCCGCGCATAGCGAAAGGACCGTACAGTTTTCTAATGCACGGTCCTTTGCTTTGCAATATCCGCAGTTTATTCAGCTAAATCTTCAAGATTTAGCTCTTAGAGTTGGAACACTGCTTTGACCTGGTCGCGGCGTTTGATCTCCATCCAGAAGGAGAAGAACGGAATTACGCCGGCAAGAGCGGTGGTAAACCATTGACCCACGGACCAGCGAGCTTTAGGCGCAAGGTTCAAAATGGACAGCAAGTACACCATGTAGGCAAGACCGTGTGCCTGCGCAATCAGGGTGGCCCAGTCCGGCATTTCCATGCCTACGATGTATTCCAAAACCATGCGGATAACCAGGATTACCAGGAAGATACCGGTGATCGTCGCGGCAATGGTGAAGAATTTCAATGCGGTATCGACGCGCTTTTGACGTTCTGGGTGTACCTGCTGCGGGCTAGCCATTTTAAAGAAAAGTCCTTTTCGGTTGTGAAGGTGTGGTGGAAATTATTGATTTCCAAGCTCTAGCTTTATCAGATTCTACAAATCCGCGTGATGGTCATTTCGGTGTTGCTCGGGTGCTGCCTGCCTTCGCCGCGGCTGGTTTAGAGCGTTGAATTCTTCAACGCTTAGCTGCCTGCGTTGGGGAAGGAAATTTTCATCAATCTTGGTGATTTGGTCATCAGTCTCTTGTGGTGCCTGGTAGACGAAGTCTTCAGCGCCGGATTGGGCAGCTTCGTTTTCTGCATCAATTCGCTGATTCTCGTAATGAAGTGCCGTGCGATATGCGTAAATCACGAAGGCTGCAAAGAGCGGCCATTGAAAGGCGTATCCCAGATTTTGGAAGGTGCCGGAGCCGGATTGAAAACGCGTCCACTGCCACCATGCAAGGCCCAGAAAGGCAACTACGAAAACCCCGATGAGCACAAAATGCCACCATCGTGGTTTGATTTTATTTCGCTGCTGACTCACATCTTCCACCCTACCCATGATTTTCCAAAAGCCCTATTTGCTCGATTATTAGTTTGGCCACCATTTGTTGTACTATCGATTCCGCAGGCGCCCGTGGCGGAATTGGCAGACGCGCTAGATTTAGGTTCTAGTGTCCTCAGGGCGTGTGAGTTCAAGTCTCACCGGGCGCACCATGCAAAATAGCCTTCCAGTTATACTGGGAGGCTATTTTTCTATTTGCGGCACGGCTGGGCCGGAAAATAGGTAGTGCGCATGAACTAATTTTGTGCGACCATGGATTAGGTAACCCTTTTCAATCAGTTCAATACATAGTGTGAGGCTTCGAGTTCATCGGGGTGTCCACGCCCTATCCAGTCGGTGATAATTTTGACTACTATAATTGTGCTCGCAGTCCTCTTACTTCTCGTTGTGGTGACCATTTTTGATGGCTACTTCATTGTTCGCACTCGAGAGGCCGCCATCGTTGAGCGCCTCGGTAAGTTCAACAAGGTCGCGCACGCAGGTTTCCACTTCAAACTGCCTTATATCGACCGCGTTCGTGACAAGATTTCTTTGCAGATTCACCAGCTGGACGTCATGGTTGAAACCAAGACCAAAGACAACGTCTTTGTGCAGATCCCAGTAGCTGTGCAGTATGAAACAGTCGAAGGCCGTGAGCGCGAGGCGTTCTACCGCCTATCCGACCACGAGCAGCAGATCATTGCCTACGTGCAGGACAACGTTCGCTCTTCGGTCGCGAACATGAATCTGGATGATTCCTTCTCGTCCAAAGACACCATTGCTCAAAACGTTGGCCTGTCCCTGCGTGACAACATGGCGGAGTACGGCTGGAACTTCGTTAACACCCTGGTCACCGATATTCGCCCAGATGCCCGCGTTCGTGAATCCATGAACTCGATTAACGCGGCGCAGCGTGAACGCGAAGCAGCTGTTGCCCAGGCTGAGGCTGAGAAAATTCGCGTCATTAAAGAAGCAGAAGGTTCCGCTGAAGCTCGCAAGTTGCAAGGTCGCGGTGTTGCTGAGCAGCGTAAGGAAATTGTTGAAGGTATCGCAGCACAGTATGAGATGCTGCGTGCTGCCGGTATCGATGAATCACCAGAAGCTTTGATGCTGGTATCGCAATATTTGGACGCCATGGTCGATGTTTCCAGCAACTCGCAGTCCAACGTACTGTTTATGCCGTCTAACCCAGGCGGAATGGGCGATATCTTCCAAGGCATGCGCGATGTGCTGATGTCTTCGCACGCACTCGATAAAAACGATGGCTCCGCGAAGGTTGCTGATAGCGAGCCTCGCCAGATTTCCCAGCCGCAGCCGCAGTACAATCCGGCGCAATCCCAGCCGAGCCAGCAGCGTCAGCAGCAGCCGCAGCAGGTTCAGTCCGCGCGTGAGTACTTCAACGAAATGCGTGACCAGCTCCGTGGTGGCGGCCAGTAAGAACAAGCCCGGCGTTAAACGCTACGAATTGAAAAGACCCTGCTTCGGCAGGGTCTTTTTGATTCTGGGCTAAGCCCACGGGTTGCGCAGGCTGCGGCGGATAGCCCACCAACCAGCTATCGCCGGGGCTGCACCCACAACTAGAACCAAAAGGAAGCGTTGCCAGGATTCGAGAATAATTGGGAAGACTACGTCTGGATTTTCTGCACGTTGATAAGCAGTCCAGCTCAAGTAGATCGTGACAGCAATGAGAAGGGCAAGCGCAATGGCGGCGGATAGCCCCATCGTTAGCAGCTGCGGCCAGCGGCGAAGCGAGATTCCCACCGCAAGGCCAGTGATGGTGAAGATTAAGAAAGCCGACACCAAAATCAGGTAGGTCCAGGCCACAGAAGCTGCCGTAATTCCCATATCTGGGAGCACGTATTCCGCGTCATTGGTATCAAGATGCGTAACTGGGCCGTCAGTATTGACAAACCAGTCATACCAGGTGTAATAGGGCGAATTTCTCTGCATGATCAGCGCTGATGCAGCCGCAATCGCCGCCATCACAGCCGACCACAGAGCTGCGGTCGTAAGCGCGCCGCCGACCCAGCGTCGAGCAGGAACGTCGAGTGCGTGGAGTTTTGGCCAGTTGTGGCCGGCATCGACAAAAAGCAAACCGCTAAAAATTAGTCCGCCCCATGTCCATAGCCCTCCATCGAAGGCCCACCAGCGACCGAAGGCAAGTGCGATGGAAACGGCTATGAACGTGAAGAGGAATTCGCGCCGGACGGGTTTTAAGAATGCTGCGAACATCTCAGTTCCTTTCGGTAGAAGCTAGCAAGTTGATAAGCGTGGGGTCATCGGCAGTCGAAATATCGATGCCCTCTGTCTGTGCGCGAACAGTTTCCGAAGAAGACAATGCTTCGGCCAGGGTGACTGCGGAAATACCGCCTAAAGCCCGCTTGTCGACGACCTTCTTCCGCGAGACAATCTCTTCAATAACAGCTGTAGAGCCAGTAAGTGTTGGGAAATTCTCGCGGAGGATATCTAATTCCACGGGGGCGGACACACTGTTGTCATGAACGGTAATGACGTGGTCGACAAGGCCCACGAGGTCCTCGGCGCGGTGTGTAGCAATCACGAGAATGCGCTCGGATTCGGCGAGCAATTCGATGAAGACCTCGCGCAGCATCGTTCGGGAATCGATGTCTAATCCATCGAGTGGTTCATCGAGAAGCAGCATTGGTTTATCGGATGCCAGGGTGCTCGCCAAAGTAAGCAAGCGACGCTGCCCAGCGCTTAACGATGCAAACCGTGCCTTAAGCGGGATGTCACCGAGGATGCGCGATGCGAGCGCATCATCAAAGTTAGGACGAGCAAGGCGAGCACACACCAGGTGGTCGGCAACCGTGTAACCAGCGAACGTGGCATCGGCAGCCGATGGTGCAATGGACGCATTGCCTTGGGCATGAAGTTTTCGCAGCAACGTGGTTTTACCCGCCGCATTAGGGCCAATGAGGCCATAGGCGCCAGGGGAGATGTCGAGGGTCATAGTCGGTTCCTTTCCTCATCGAGGAGACGGTCGAGTTCCGCGTCGCTTAAACCAAGTGCGCGTGCTTCATCAAGAAGCGGACGAATAAAGCTGGCGGCAAGATTTTCGCGCCGGGTGGCACGAACTTTCTCACGAGCACCATGGACTACGAACATCCCTAGGCCGCGACGCTTTTCGAGCAAGCCTTCGTCGACAAGCAGCGTAAGCGCTTTGGCACTTGTGGTTGGGTTGACCGAATGAAACGCAGAGAGTTCATTCGTGGACGGCGCGCGTTCGCCTTCGGGCAAAAGACCAGAAGAAATCTGGTCGCGAATACCCGCGGCGAGGCGCTGATAGATGGGTCGAGTTTCAGGCATTGGCGGCTCCTTAGGTTTATGGGTTAACCACCTATGTGGGTAACCATATAGCCATTTGCGGATAAATGGCAATAGCAAAGGTCAAACTGCTTAGTTTGTGCAGGTAGCGAGCTGGGTGTGTAGCGCGTCTTTTTCTGCGGGGGTTACCCACAATCCGTATTCGGACTTCACGTCAATGATGTCGCGGGCGTATTCGCAACGGTGCTGACGCTGCGGTGGGAGCCAGGTCGCGGCATCGCCAGCGCCCTTTTGTGCATTTAGGCGACCTTTTACCGCGCGCAGATTGCGCGGGTCGTTGGCAAAGTTGCGACGCGTTTCCTCGTCCCATTGCTGCGCGCCTTTTTGCCAGGCATCGGCAAGCGCCACGATGTGGTCAATTTGAACTTCCGAAGATGTCGAACGCCCGCGGGTGAAATCGATAGTCTCACCACTGTAAGCGTCATGCAGCGTGCCTGATAAAACCACGCAGCCGTAGGTGCCTTCTTTAATTTCTGTGTTGACCAGGTCGCGGCGCAAAATATCATTGCGGGTATCGCAGCCGTTGTGGCCAAATTCCACCGTGACATCATCGCTCCATGCCTGGCCAAAAAGCTCACGTTCATAACCGGTCTTTGGCGCACGTCCTGCAACGCGCAGGCTGTCTAGGGCTTGGACGTAGTGATTCGAAGCATCCGGCTGGGAAGCGGTAGCTTCCTGCGTAGCTGGTGCTGTTTTCACGAAAGTTTCAACCGAACCAGGCTGGGCATTCCGGGAATCGGCGTCATTGTAAAAAGCAACGCCAATGATGATTGCTAAGAGAATGAGAATTTGAACAGCAACCGTTGCCACACGCTTTAAACCTTTAGTCATGATGGATGATGATTCTAGACTGCCAGTGGGACAAGCCCGAAGTTGGTGACGAAAGCGTGTTTGATAAAAGGGTGCTTGATAACCGTTCAGATTCGGTGTTGCGAAGGGCTATGGGCGGCGCATCCGTGCACACATAAGAAGAATTGCGCCCAGCGCGACGGGCGCAATTCCAACCACGGCTAGATAGAAAGTTTCCCCAGCTGGGGAATTTGGATCGTAGAACGTCGAAAGAGCGCCGGCGAGTGATGAGCCAATGGCCATCGTGAGAAAATAAACTGCTGAGAACCGAGTGTTAAAAGCGCGGGGAGCATGAGTGCCGGCGGCAGCCATCGCGACGGGCCCGACGAAAAGCTCGCCCAGTGTCATGAGCAAAATAGTCCCGCCAAGAATTAGGAATGGAGTCGAGCCGGGGCCCATGCCAGTAAAGGGGAGCAAGAGAAACATCCCGGCGCCAGCAATGATGACGCCAATGCTTGTCAGTGTGCGGTTGTGTGGGGAGAACATTGAATAGCGCAGGAAAAGTGCTGCAAGCATTGGGCTAAATAACAAGATGAATAGCGGGTTTAAGGACTGAGTCCACGCTGCCGGAACGAGGAATCCGAAGACCTCACGGTTTAAGCGTTGCTCTGAATAGACAGCGAGGACACCATAGATCTGCGATTGCAGGCACCAATAGACCACAGAGCATACGAAGATGGGAAGAAATTCACGCACCTTGATGCGCTCTGCCGCGGTAACCAGTGGCGAGCGGAACATGGTCCACATGAGGAAACCAGCTACGGCCACTGTCAGGGCTAGGAGAACGTAAGAAATGGTGGTGGGATCCAGCCATAGAACTGCGCATATTCCGGCAATGCAACACGCGAGAGCGGCGGCTGCAGTCCGATAATAGTCCTGTTTTCCTAATGGATGTGCAGGCTTTGCGATGACATCTTTGAGCCGGTCATCCGCATTTTTGAGAATAAAGCGACGCCCAACGGCATAGCTTAAAAGCCCGATGATCATGAGCATGCCAGCTGCCATAAAACCCATGTGGTAGTTGTAGTGCTGGGCCAGCCAACCGGTCAGAAGCGGGCCGAAAAGACCTCCGATGTTAATCCCGCAATAAAAGACCTGGAAACTGGCATCGCGCGCGCCGGGGGTGGACGCAAATGCTGCACCCAAGATGGTGATGGCTGCAGTCTTAAGTAGGCCAGAACCCGCGGCGATGGGCAGAAGCCCTGCAATAAGTCCTGTGTACCCGGGGACAAGTGACAGGCACAGGTGTCCGAACACCAGCATTAATGCGCCGGTCAGAAGTGTTCGTTCCGCCCCTAAGAGATGGTCCGCAATCCATCCACCGACAAATGTGAACAGGTAAAGCAAGCTGCCGTAGGCACCAAGTAGTGCGGTGGCATGGGTTTGTTCCATGCCAAGGCCGCCGTCGGTGACTGTTGAATACAGGTAGTAGGCCAAAATCGCCTGCATTCCGTAGAAGCTGAAGCGTTCCCACATCTCTACCCCGGCGATGGTGGGGACGATGGAGCAGGCCATCGAAGATTTTATTGAATGGTGTTCAATTATGGTCATGGGGGACAATGTACTGCATGGTTTGATGTGATAAACAAGTGGGTATGGAATTATTGAACAGTGTTCATGAGGGTGCGATGGGGATGGACGGCAATGCCGTTCGCGATGTTGATTCCGCGCACATTTGGCATCCCTACGCCGCACCGGGCCAAGACGTCTTTGTGGTCGCAAGTGCAAATGCCGTGTATCTCACCATGGCGGACGGAGCAGAGCTGATTGATGGAATGTCATCGTGGTGGTCTGCCGCCCATGGGCATAGGCATCCGCGGTTTGTGGCAGCCGCGAAGAAGCAGATAGACACAATGAGCCACGTCATGTTCGGTGGGCTTACCCACGCACCGGCCGCGCAGCTGACGAAGAACCTGATGCATCTCACCGGTGGCGCGTATTCCCAGGTCTTTTACTCGGATTCGGGCTCGGTCGCCGTAGAGGTTGCCATGAAAATGGCGCTGCAGTGGGCACGCGGGCGCGGCAAGAAGGGGGACCGGTTCTTAACGTGGAGGTCCGGGTACCACGGGGATACTTTCGCGACGATGAGCGTGTGCGATCCAGTCGGTGGAATGCACGCCATGTGGGGACCTAATGTTCTGACCGAACAAGTTTTTGCGGATGCGCCACCGGTTCGCGGGGCTTCGGCGGCACAGCGAGCGAAGTACTTGGAGCGCCTAGAGCAGCTTATCGATGAGTCAATAGTCGCCCTCCTCATTGAACCCGTAGTTCAAGGCGCTGGCGGGATGCGGTTTCATGACCATGAACTGCTCGTTGGGGTGCGCGAAATATGCGACCGCAACGACGTATTGCTCATCGCTGATGAGATCGCTACCGGGTTTGGCCGTACCGGTGATCTTTTTGCCACGCATGCTGCTGGAATTACTTCTGACATAATGTGCGTGGGAAAGGCGCTGACTGGTGGTTTCATGTCGCTGGCGGCAACGCTGGCTACACCGAAGGTGGTGGAAGCGATGCAGCCTAAAGCGCTGATGCACGGCCCAACTTTCATGGCCAACCCACTGGCATGTGCAGTAGCGGCGGAAGCAACAGCGCTGATTGCGGAAGGTGCGTGGAGAGAAGACGTACCGCGTATTGAAGAGGGGCTGCGCGCCGGGCTGTCCAAGGCAGAAGAGCTTCCAGGAGTTGTGGATGTCCGCGTCCTCGGCGCCATCGGCGTGATTGAAATGGCGCATGACGTAGATATGGCAGCTACTACCGCAGCTGCAATGCGCAATGGTGTGTGGCTGCGGCCTTTCGGCCGACTGATTTATGCCATGCCGCCGTTTATCTCAACGGATGATGAAGTTGCACAAATTGCACGCGCAATGGTCGCAGCAGCGGAAAGCGCATAAGACATGATCATTTTTGTGACGGGGACAGGAACAGATATTGGGAAGACCGTTGTTACTGCGGCTCTTGCGAGCCACTATCGGAGTCATGGACATGACGTGGTGGTGGCAAAGCCGGTGCAAACTGGTGAGCCAACAGGTCATGGCGATATCTTCACGGTTAAAGCGCTAACTGATGTAGATGTCGCAGAGTATGTGCGATATCCAGAACCCTTGGCGCCAAACCTCGCAGCTAGGCGCGCAGGTGTGGTTCAGGTGGAGCGTGGTGAGTTGGTGGACTGGATACGGCAATTAGATGATCCGGAACGTGTGGTCCTGGTGGAAGGGGCCGGTGGGCTCCTAGTGCGGCTTGCCGATGATTTCACGCTTGCGAATATCGCTGCGGATGTTGGCGCGCCGATCATCGTGGTCACCTCCCTCGGTTTGGGCAGTTTGAATTGGGCGGAGCTAACCGTGCGCGAGGCGCAGCGTCGGGGCCTGCAGGTTGCGGGATTAATCGGTGGAAGCATGCCTGCAAACCCCGATCTTGCAACGCAATTGAATATCGAGGAGTTGGAGAAAGTTACCGGTGTTCGCTTGTGGGGGTGTATTCCGCAGGGAGCAGGCGCGATGGACGTGAAAGCTTTCAGTGAAGGTTCTCGCAACTGGTTGCGCGATTTGCCGTCAGACCCGTCTAGCTTAGTTAGCTGATGTGAGTTGGGAAGCAGGTAGGCTCTGTTGAGGAATCTGCTGAACAGAGAAGAGCGGAACCGGGAAGAACGGAGACTTTGAGCGTGAGCATTGATTACATCTTTGATGGCTATCTGGATGATGCCGGGATTGCTCGAAGCGCTGAAGTTGTCCCAGATCATGCCTGCCAGGTCTTTGATGGGGAAGTCTTGGAAAGTGATAATTCAGTCAAAGAATCTCCTAAGTCTGCGCCCTCACTTGAACAGGCGCGCGATACAGTGGAAAGAATGCTTAGCTGCGATATATAGTTCAGGTCACAAAAGCAGTGGTGAGTGAATTTATCGGTTGATTTGCCCTAAAGTTGCATGTCATTGGCGGCGCGGGGCAAAAGATGATGGTTCCCTCATGATTTTGTGGCATGCTGGTAAACCAGCTGAATTTTTGGCCTGCCATTTTCGTTTTGTTCTTCGCGAATTTAATCCGAATCTTTCAATCCGAAACCCTGCCATTGGTCATAACCGATATCACTAGGAGTTAAACGAATCGTGACTATTGACATCTCTAACCACCGCCTGGTGAACCGCCTGGAGACTGAAAAATTTGCTCTCAGCTTTTCAGGGCAGGGTTTTCCTTGGTTGCCAACTTTGCGCACCGTTATTGCCGGTGGCGTGGAGTCGCAGGTGGCTGGTGCGGTAGACGGTGCCAAGAAGCTGCTTGAGCCACTTGCCGATGAGCTAGTCGCAGCGATGCCACACGGTTTCGACCCCGTGCAGTGGGCAGCAAAGGACGAGGACCCAGCGTGGGATTTGTCTGATTCTGCTATTTCTACTCCGGGTATCGTGCTCGCGCAGTATGGTCTTTTGCAGTCTTTGAAGCAGCAGGGTTTAAATTACGAAGACGCAGCCGCACACATTGGCCATTCCCAGGGCGCATTAGCTACCTTTATCTCTTCAGGCCGTGCACAGGCCTCGGAAGTTATTGCTTTGGCGCAGCTTATTGGCGTCGCTATTTCTAAGACTGCCCGCGCCACCGGGCTTATTCGCACCGCGGCTGGTTCCCCGATGGTGTCGATTGCAGGTATTACCCGTGAGCAGTTAGAAAAGGTGCTGGCTAAGACCGGTGTCGGCAGCATTATTGGTCTGCAGAATAACCGCAATACCTTCGTTATTGTGGGCACGCCGGAAGATAACAACAAGGTTATTGAGGTCATCGAGAAGCTCGCGGAAAAAGACGCGAAGGCTATTGAGAATAAAGAACGCGGCGGCAATCCTTTCGCCCCGCGCATTAATGCTTTGCCGGTACAAGCCGCCTACCACCACCCGAAGATGCATGCAGCCGTTGAGCTCGTTATTAACTGGGCCGCACAAATTGGCCTGGATGCAGAGCTTGCGCGCGATGGTGCAGAGGCAGTTTTGACCGATGTTGTCGACTGGCCAGCAACTGTGCAGTCAGCCATCGATGCCGGCGCGCAGTGGATTTTGGAATGCGGTCCTGAAAAGGGCATGTCTTCAGTAACCAAGACGGTTGTGGCAGGACAGGGCATTGGCGTGCAGGTTGTCTCCACCGACGAGGGCCAAGCAGCGCTTTTCGATGTCGGCCAGGCTCCCGAACTTCCTCTCAACTTCGAGAAGTTCGCGCCAAAGGTCTTCGACGAGGCCGGCAAGACCCGTTTGTCCACGCGCTTTACTGAATTAACTGGTTATTCCCCAGTCGTGTTGGCGGGTATGACGCCATCGACTGTAGACCCAGCGATTGTCGCAGCCGCTGCGAATGCTGGTTTCTGGGCAGAACTGGCCGGTGGTGGCCAGGTTACCGACGCGATTTTGAATGACTCATTGGAGCGTTTGGAAGAGCTGCTGAACCCGGGCATCAACGCCCAGTTCAACGCGATGTACCTGTCGCCTAAGCAGTGGCGTACCCAGATTGAAGGACGTCGTCTCATCCCGCGTGCGCGTGCGAACGGCGCTTCCATCAACGGTGTTGTCTGCTCCGCTGGTATTCCTCCACATGAGGAAGCTCTAGCGCTGGTGCGCCAGCTCCAGGAAGACAATATTCCGTGGGTAGCGTTCAAGCCAGGTGCAGTGCGCCAGATTAAGAAGATCCTCGATATCGCAGATGATTTGCCAGATACCACCATCATTATGCAGGTTGAAGGCGGCAAGGCCGGCGGTCACCACTCGTGGGAAGACCTCGATGACCTGCTGATTGAAACCTATGCCGATATCCGCGAGCGCAACAACGTAGTACTCATGGCTGCCGGCGGCATCGGCGCGCCTGAGCGCGGTGCGCAGTACCTGATCGGTGAGTGGGCCAAGGTTTATGGCCTGCCAGCAATGCCTGTCGATGCCATCATGATCGGCACCGCCGCTATGGCCACCTTGGAATCCACCGCATCAGAGTCCGTCAAGCAGGCGCTGGTTGCAACCCAGGGCCTCGAAGACATCCCTGGTGGCGGCTGGGTTCCAGCCGGCGGCGCACGCGATGGTATTGCATCGGGCCGCTCCCAACTGGGGGCGGATATCCACGAGATTGACAACACCTTCGCCAAGGCTGGTCGCCTTCTGGACGAGGTTGCTGGTGACGCCGACGCCGTTGCCGCCCGTCGCGATGAGATCATCGCAGCCATCGCTGGTACCGCAAAGCCATACTTCGGCGATATCGATGAGATGACCTATGCCGAGTGGCTGGCACGCTACCTCGAGGTCTCATACATGGGCTCGTGGGTCGATGTGTCCTGGGCACGTCGTTTTGAGCAGATGATCGCGCGCGTTGAACAGCGCCTGACCGCTGCTGACCACGGCGAATTCGCCGCACAGGTTGCCGTTGATATCGACAATCCGCAACGCGCTATCGCTGATGTCGTTGCGGCATACCCAGCAGCCGAAAAGCACACCGTTACCGCTTCCGACGTTGCCTGGTTCATTGATCTTTTGCGCGGCAAGGGCAAGCCACCAGCATTCGTCCCAGTCATTGATTCCGATGTACGCCGTTGGTGGCGCCAGGACTCGCTGTGGCAGGCACACGATGAGCGCTACACCGCAGAACAAGTAGGCATCATCCCCGGCACTACCGCTGTCGCTGGAATTACCAAGGCCAATGAGCCTGTTGCTGAGCTGCTCGCACGTTTTGAAGCAGCCGCAGTCCACGATGCTGTCGCAGCCAATGCTGAAGCTGCTGATGTCGCAAGTTCCGCATTGCAGCGCGTTCTCGCCGCGAAGTCCGTGGAGTGGGCAGGCCGCCAGCGTCCCAACCCAGTCGCGCAGATTTCTGAAGACTGGACTGTGGACGCAGAGGGAACATCGGCACGCGCGGCAGGTGCCGAGCTTGTCACCATCGATGCCGAAACCGTCGAGCTCACCGTCGCTTTGACCGGATCCGTTGCCGGTGCACAGCTAACCCTTCGCATCACCGTGCCTTCCGATGCACCGCTGTCGTCTACCCCAATCATCACCGCTGAAGCTGCAGAAAAGTCCATGGCAGCATTGGCAGAAGTTGCTGCTGGCGGCACCTTGCCAGAGGTCATCGGCAGCAAAGCAACTTGGCAGACCACTCTTGGCCCTGCTGCTTTGGCAGATTATGCAGGTGTTACCACCGGCTATATCCCAAGCGCAGACACCAATTCCGCTATTGCACCGGATGTGATTGTCGGACGCGCATGGCCAGCAGTATTCGCCGTCATCGCGAACGCCATTGTTCCAGGCACTGACTCTGCACGCGTGGTCGAAGGCCTGCTGAACCTGGTCCACCTTGAGCACAACTTGCGCCTGCACCAGCCGCTGCCGACCCAGCCAGTTGAGCTGACGATTACCGCCACCGGCGGCGAAGTCCGCGATACCTTGGTGGGCCGCGTCGTCGAGGTTTCAGTCTCGATCGACATCGACGGTGCTGACCTCAAGGATGCTCAGCTGGCTAGCCTGGAAGAGCGTTTCGCCATCGTCGGACGTACCGGTGAGCAGGACCTCGAGCCAGTCAATTCCACTGAGCACATCACCGATACCCCGGCTTCTTTCCGCCACCAGCTCACCGTGACCGCACCTGCATCCATGCACCCATTTGCCGTGGTCACTGGCGACCGCAACCCCATCCACGTCTCCGGCGCCGCCGCGCGTCTGGCTGGCCTGGACAACGGCGTTATCGTCCACGGCATGTGGACCTCTGCGATTGCGCAGCTTGTAGCCGGCTTCGATGGCGTTGCCGTTGCTGAATGGGCCGCGAATATGCTCAGCCCCGTACTGCCCGGCGCGCAGGTGGACTTCATCGTCGAGCGCACCGGCATCGATTCCCGCCCAGGCGCCGGCGAAGTTCGCACTGTTACTGCCAGTGTGGATGGCGACGTTGTCTTGCAGGCAACCGCCACCATGACAGCGCCACGTACCTTTTACGGTTTCCCTGGCCAGGGCATTCAGACCCCAGGCATGGGCATGGATTCTTATGCATCCTCGGCCGCCGCGCGTAACGTGTGGGAGCGTGCCGATGCCCACACCCGCTCCAAGCTTGGTTTCTCCATCCTGGAAATCGTGCGTAACAACCCCGACCGTGTCGTGGTTGACGGTGAGGAATTCACCCACCCGGATGGTGCTCTGTTCCTGACCCAGTTCACCCAGGTCGCCATGGCAACTTTGGGCTGTGCGCAGATTGCTGAGTTGGCTGAGGCCGGCGTGAAGTCGCAGGATACTTTCTTCGCAGGCCACTCCGTGGGTGAGTACAACGCCCTAGCGGCCTACGCGCAGGTTCTGTCACTCGAAGCCGTGGTAGAAATCGTCTACGCCCGTGGTCTGACCATGCACCGCCTGGTCGACCGCGATGCCCACGGCAACTCCAACTACGGCCTGGCGGCACTTCGTCCGAACAAGATCGGTATTCGTGCCGACGATGTATTCGGCTACGTGGCGCAGGTTTCTCAAGCTAGTGGCGAATTCCTCGAAATCGTTAACTACAACATTGCCGGTGTGCAATACGCGGTTGCCGGTACCCGCGCAGGTCTTGCCGCATTGGCTGCCGATGCAGAATCCCGCGCGCCGGGCCAACGTGCCTTCATCATGATTCCGGGCATTGACGTGCCGTTCCACTCTTCGTACCTGTTGGGTGGCGTTGATAACTTCCGCGCGCACCTGGATTCTTTGATCCCAGCAGAAGTAGATGTGGATGTCCTGCGTGGCCGCTACATCCCGAACCTGGTGGCGCGTCCATTCGAGCTCACCCGCGAGTTCGTTGAAGCCATGGCGGAGGTCGTCGATTCCACCTACGTCAACGACATCCTCGCTGACTTCGACAAGGCCTTGGAAAACCCAGTTAATCTGGGCCGCACCCTGCTCATCGAACTTCTGGCATGGCAGTTCGCATCGCCTGTGCGCTGGATTGAAACCCAGGACTTGCTGCTCTCCGATACCACCGAGACCGCCGGCGCTGGCACGCCTGGTCTAGGCGTGGAGCGCTTCGTCGAAATCGGCGTCGGCTCATCGCCAACCTTGGCTAACATGCTGGGCCAGACCCTGCGCTTACCGCAGTACGCCGGCAACCCAATCGAGGTCCTCAACGTCGAGCGCGACCGCGCAACCGTATTCGCCGAAGACGCCATCGAGCGGCCGCTCGTCGAAACCACTGACGCTGTTGCCGACAAGGGTGATAGTGCAACAGCAGCAGAAATTGCTGAAGCCAACGCAGCACCTGCCGCGGCGCCGGAACCGGTTATTTCGACACCGGCACCAGCACCAGCCGCTGGTGGAAGCACGCCAGCCGACAAGGCATTTAGCGCCGCTGATGCCACCGAGATGCTCATTGCTATCTGGACCAAGGTGCGCCCTGACCAGATGGGTGCAGCCGATACCATCGAGCTGCTCGTTGAGGGTGTATCTTCGCGTCGTAACCAGCTGCTGCTGGACCTCGGCGTGGAATTTGGACTCGGCGCAATCGAGGGTGCAGCCGATGCAGAAATCTCCGCGCTGAAAGACCAGGTCGCTGGCATGGCAAAGGGCTACAAGGCCTTTGGCCCAGTCCTTTCTGCACAGGTCGCAGAATCCCTGCGTCGTATTACCGGTCCTGCTGGTAAGAAGCCTGCGTACATCGCACAGCGCGTATCCGAGACCTGGGGCCTGGGTGCGGGTTGGGTCGACCGCGTCACCGCGGAGCTGGTGTTGGGCGCGCGCGAGGGAGCATCGCTACGCGGCGGCGACTTGGCGCTGCTTTCGCCGGCAAATCCGGCATCGACAGCTGAGCTCGACGCATTAATTGACGCCGCAGTGGATGCTGCGGGCGCAAAGGTCGGGATTGCCATCTCGAAGCCATCGGCAGGCGGCAGCGCTGCCGGCGGGGTAGTGGACTCCGCTGCTTTGGAGGCCTACTCCGAGAAGATGAACTCGGCGCTGGCGACCACCGCGCGTACTTTGCTGGCGCAGTTGGGCCAGCAGGCACCAACCACCGAGTTCGCTGAGGCTGATGACAACGCAGCCATCGTTGACCTGGTTACCGCTGAGCTAGGCTCTGATTGGCCACGTCTTGTCGCGCCAAGCTTTGACGCGGATAAGGCCGTGCAGCTCGATGACCGCTGGGCATCCGCGCGCGAGGACCTCGTGCGTTTGGCCCACGGTGAGATTGACTCGCTCGATATCACCGGCGCGGGTGAAGAAGCAGCCGTCATGGCGGAATACCTGGGCCTTGATGCTCAGGCGGCGCAAGCGCGTATCGATGCCTCCACCTTGGAACACAACGGCGAAGTCGCAGTTGTCACCGGTGGCTCGCCTGGTTCCATCGCGGCTGAGGTTGTTGCGAACCTGCTGCGCGAAGGCGCCACCGTTATCGCGACTACTTCACGCCTGGGCCATGACCGTCTGGAGTTTTATAAGCATCTCTACCGCACCTCCGCGCGCGGCAATGCACAGCTGTGGGTCGTGCCGGCAAACCTCAACTCCTTTGCTGACCTGGACAACCTGATCGACTGGATTGGCAGCGAGCAAACCGCGACCGTCGGCGGTTCCTCCAAGCTGGTTAAGCCAGCGATGGTTGCCAACTTGCTCTTTCCATTCGCCGCACCGCGCGTCCAGGGAACCCTGGCTGATGCGGGCGCACCGGCCGAGGCACAGATGCGTCTGCTTCTGTGGAGCGTGGAAAAGCTCATCGCGGGACTGAGCCAACTCGGCACCGGCACCCACGTGGGCCAGCGCCTGCACATTGTTCTTCCGGGCAGCCCGAACCGCGGCCGCTTCGGTGGCGACGGCGCCTACGGCGAATCCAAGGCAGCACTCGATGCGCTGGTTACTCGCTGGCACGCAGAGCCTGTCTGGGGCGACCGTACCTCGATTGTGCACGCACACATCGGTTGGGTTCGCGGCACCGGCCTTATGGGCGGCAATGACCCGCTTGTCGATGCCGTCGAGGCCAAGGGCGTTACCACCTACTCCACTGAGGAGATGGCCGAGAAATTGGTAAGCGAGGGGGCATCGACAAGCAAGCGCGAAGCCGCAGCGCAAGCTCCTGTGACCCTGGACTTTACTGGCGGCCTGGGCGAAGCCGATATCAACCTGCCGGAGCTGGCGCGTTCCCTGTCCTCGAATCTGGTGTCTGAGGGTTCATCCGAAGACGCAGCTGAGGTCACGAAGCTGCGCGCTTTGCCGAATATCCGTGAGCGCATCGAGTGGACCACCCCGGACTTTGCGGGTGTGAGCCAGAAACTTGATGACATGGTGGTCATCGTCGGTGCTGGCGAAATTGGACCTGTTGGCTCCTCGCGTACCCGCTTTGAAGTGGAAATGACCGGTGACCTCAGCGCTGCTGGTGTCATCGAACTGGCGTGGACAACTGGCCTGATTGCTTGGGACGAGGCTGCTGGTGCCTGGTTTGATGCTGACGGCGAGGAAATCGCCGAAGAAGACATCTACGACCGCTTCCACGACGAAGTTCTGGCGAATGTCGGCGTGCGTAAATACCACGACGACTATGGCCCGAACATGCCGATGGTCGATAACCTCGCGCCGGAGCTGACCACCATTTATCTAGAGCGTGACATGACCTTTGCCGTGCAAGACGAGGAAACCGCACGCACCTTCGTTGCTGATGTGGAGGGTGCAACTGCGCACTTCGACGGCGAAGAATGGCAAGTTACCCGCCCAGCTGGTTCCGAGGTGCGCGTACCGCGCCGCGTAGCGATGACCCGCTTTGTCGGCGGCCAGGTACCGAAGGGCTTTGACCCAGGTGTCTACGGGATTCCTGCCGATATGATCGACAACCTCGACCGCGTTGCGTTGTGGAACTTGGTTTGTACCGTCGATGCTTTCTTGGCCGCGGGCTTTAGCCCAGCTGAGCTGCTCAGCCATGTTCACCCAGCGCGCGTAAGCTCCACGCAGGGCACCGGTATGGGCGGCATGCAGTCGATGCGCTCGCTGTACCTGGATAAGTTGCTTGCTCAGCCGCGTCCGAATGACATTTTGCAGGAAGCACTGCCAAATGTTGTGGCAGCGCACGTCATGCAGTCTTATGTCGGCGGCTACGGCCAGATGGTACACCCGGTTGCGGCGTGTGCGACCGCGGCTGTTTCTGTCGAAGAGGGCATGGATAAGCTGCGTCTGCGCAAGGCGGACTTCGTGGTTGCCGGCGGTATTGATGACCTGTCTATCGAGGGCATTACCGGCTTCGGCGACATGGCGGCAACGGCTGATTCTTCCGAGATGGAAGCTAAAGGCATTGACCACAAGTACTTCTCGCGTGCCAATGATCGTCGCCGTGGTGGCTTCATTGAGTCTGAAGGTGGCGGCACTATCTTGATGGCGCGCGGTAGCCTCGCTGCTGAGCTGGGCCTGCCAGTGTTGGGCGTTGTCGGCTTTGCGGAGTCCTTCGCTGACGGTGCTCACACTTCTATTCCTGCTCCGGGCCTAGGCGCGCTATCTGCTGCCCGTGGTGGTGCGGATTCGCGTCTGGCACAGGGCCTGGATGAGCTTGGTGTGGGCGTGAACGAAATCGCTGTGGTTTCCAAGCACGACACCTCTACCAATGCCAATGACCCGAATGAGTCGGACCTGCATGAGCGCATCGCAGCGTCTATGGGCCGCGATGCTGGTAACCCGCTGTTTATCATTTCGCAGAAGACCTTGACCGGTCACGCCAAGGGCGGTGCTGCGGCCTTCCAGCTGGTTGGTCTGACCCAGGTGCTGCGCAACGGTGTGTTGCCTCCGAACCGTTCTTTGGACTGTGTGGATCCGGTGCTTCGCCATCACTCGCACCTGACCTGGTTGCGTGAGCAGCTCGACCTGCGCGCGACCCCGCCAAAGGCTGGTCTGGTGACCTCCCTTGGCTTCGGCCACGTATCCGCGTTGGTGGCTGTGGTTCATCCAGGTGCATTCCTTGCGGCGCTGCGTGCTGAGCGTGGCGAGCAAGCGGCTGTGCAATGGCAAGAAGCATCTTCAGCGCGTGAGGCAGCTGGTCTGCAACGTCTGACCGCGGCTATCTCCGGTGGCGCGGGGCTGTATGAGCGTCCTGTTGACCGCAACCTCGGCGGCACCGGTGACGCAGTCAAGGAACGCGAAGCCGCAGTCCTGCTTGACGATGACGCTCGTATGCGCGGCAACCTGCTGGAGCCAAGCCCTGATGCTTAATAAGCACGAAGCTCTGGCCGTGGGAGTGGACTTGGTCCACATCCCCGGCTTTGCCGAGCAGCTTGCCCGGCCAGGTTCTACGTTCGAGCAAGTCTTTTCTCCGTTGGAACGCCGTCATGCCCAACAGCGCCGCGATGCCGTAGGTTCAGACGGTGCGGCGAGTGCCAGCCTTGCGGGCTCGCGCACTGAGCATCTTGCTGGGCGCTGGGCAGCCAAAGAGGCTTTCATCAAGGCGTGGTCGCAGGCTATCTACGGCAACCCACCGGTTATTGAGCCAGACCTAGTGAACTTCGCTGAGATTGAGGTCTTGCCGGACCGCTGGGGCCGGGTGGCTTTGCAATTGAAAGGTGAAGTTGCAGCGAAACTCCAGGAATCTATCGGTGACGTGGAGCTGAGTTTGAGCATCAGCCACGATGGTGACTACGCCACCGCGCAGTGCTTGATGCGCTACCAGCGTTAGAGCATCAATGACATGAAGGGACTTTCCGGTTCAAGGAAAGGCCCTTTTGGCGTCCTAGTTCTCTTTCTACGTTGCTGTGTCGAGCCGCTGCGGACTTTACAGATACGGCTGTATTGAAAAGGGATCGCCGAATTGGCTAACCAGCCTGGTTGACTAGTTAGCTTTTGCTAGCTGTGGGGATCGCCCTGGTTCTAGATGAGGTTCATCGCTCCCATGCTGCTCACGTGGTGGGTGTTGCCTACAAGCTTTCCGCCTGGAGTCTGCAGGCGGACTTTGCCGCGGTGGCGTCGGATCCTGCCGCGATTGGGCTTTCCTCGTTTCGGCTTTCCTGGTCTGTGTTTGTTGCGCTGACCGTCTGGGGCATCGTTATTGACGCCGTTGTGGTACTTGCACAACATGGTCAAGTTTGATGGCTTCGTATGGCCACCGTGTTTATGTGCGTCGATGTGGTGCACTTGGCATCTATCGGCTGGTACGTTGCAGTCTGGCCATGGGCAGACGAGATTCTCCGCCATGGCTAAAGTCCGCAGCTTGTCTGACGCGAAGCGGGTCTCGTAGAGATTGACCGGCCCAGCGGTGGGATGGAAGAGCCCGACATAGAGCTTGTCGCCCAAGCTGCCTTCCATCGCGGCGTTGATGAACTCGGCGCCGGTCATTGTGGTGCCATCGGAGAGACCGATGATGACCTCGTCGCCGCGACCGCAGGAGACTTTCGCGAAATCATTAAGCCCGATAGCAATCACGGTGCGATATTCCGGTTTGATGAGGCCAGTGCCTCCTCTTTCGACTAAATCCCAGAAGGGTTCCAGAAGTGCTTCTGAGCGTGGCTGGTCATCATCTGTGATGGCGGCGCCGAGGGTCTTTTCTAAATCGGTAATGCGGCGCTGGGTATCGGTGATACTAATGGTGCGCAGGCCGTCTATGACGCGGCCGAGACGCACCCCGGGTTTCTTTTTCGTGTCGCCGCCTTCTTCAGTCACGCGCTTTTTGGCGTAGGCTTCGACTTCTTCTAAAGAGCCTTCATGGGCTATGAGTTCAGCGCGCAGCTTCCAGGCCGCGCCGCGGGCTTTGAGCTTCCTTGCGTGCTTGTTGACCATTAACAAGTGGTTGGCGCTGAGCTGTCGCTCTTCGGCGAGAGCGATAGCTTCACACTGGACTCGTGGGGAGTCGCAGGGTGAGAAAAGATCGGTGGCGAGGCGGGCGTAATTTTTGGCGAGAGAAACTTCTATGCCTTCGTCGGATAAGTCGTGGGGTGAAAGCTCATCGAAAAGCCGCAGAAAGCCTATGCCGTGGCTGGTGAGGAGCTTGAATGCTTGCCATATTTCGTTCATGCCTTTGACACTAAAACGGATATGCAAGCCCGCGCTAGGGGAAGGTCAAAAATCTGTGGATAACTACGTTGACACGTCACGCAACAGCCTAAGTTATCCACAGGCACTGCAACCGAACAGAAGCGGGAGTGAGTCCTATAAACATTAAAAGGCCTTCCCAAGCTGGGAAGACCTTTTCAAGGGCGGAATGCTTTGAGGGTTAAAGCTCCGGATCTGAAGTAAGTTGCTGAACGGGGATTTGTTGTCCCTGGGCAACGCTGAAGAGATACGCGATGAGCATACGCTTGATTTCAGTGATGACGCGGTCAATGGCCTTTGGATCATCACTGCGGATTGCGTAATTGAGCAAAGAGACAACCGTATGGACCAAGAAACCAGCGAGCTCCATGCGTTCTTCCTCAGACATCCATTGCGCCAAAGGTCGGAGAATCTCTGAGAGCGGTTCGAGCATCTCGCGCTCTGTTGCAGCTGCTGTGTAGCGAGTAGCAGGAGTCGATTGCACGGCATGCCAAACCGCGCGTCGGGACGGGTCTTGCCGCCACATGCGCGCTAGGTGGTCAATAAATTCATCCAGTAGGTCCGGCCACTGCAAGGCAGGGACGCGTTGGGAGAACTTATTGAGCTCTTCGACATTGGCTGCTGTGTCTTCTCTGTCCAGCTCGCAAATCAGAACGTATTTATTAGCAAAGAACTGATAGAGCGTACCGATGGGAACCTCAGCACGCTTTGAGACTTCATCGAAAGTAAAAGACTCAAAGCCAAGGTCTACCAGTACGTCACGAGCTGCTTTCAAGATACGTTCGAAACGTACCCGGCTGCGAGCCTGTGCAGGGCGACGCCGGGGGACAAGCAACTGTGGGTTCTTCTCGGTCATCTGTGAAAATGCAGACTCTTCTTAGTCGAGCTCTTTGATGATGCGGGCAACGTGGCCAGTGGCCTTCACGTTGTACTTAGCTACACCAATTTTGCCATCTGGTTCCACAACAAAGGTAGAGCGAATTACGCCTTGGACCTTCTTGCCGTAGTTATTCTTTTCACCGAAAGCGCCGTAGGCGGTCAGCGTTTCTTTTTCGGGGTCAGACAACAGTGGGAAGTTCAGATCGTGGTCTTCGCGGAACTTCGCCAAAGACTCTGGCTTATCAGGGGAGATGCCCAGGACTGCAACCTCAGAGCCGTTGAGCTGTTCCATAGCGTCACGGAAGTCACAGGCTTCGGTGGTGCACCCAGGGGTGTTTGCGCGAGGGTAGAAGTAAACTACAACGCGCTTTCCAGCGTAATCGGACAAAGAGACCGTGTTTCCAGCATCATCTTTCAAAGAAAACGCAGGTGCCGTGTCTCCAACTTCTAATCTAATCTGCTCAGTCATGCCTTTTACTCTATCGTAAGTTAAGTCGCGCTAGACTAGGTGCGAACCTAATATCCAATGTAACTTTTCAGGAGACAATAAACGTGGCACGCAATATTGATGACATTCAGCGAGACATCGAGCGCACCCGTCGCCAGCTCGCAAGCACTTTGGATGAGCTAGCGGATCGCTCCAAGCCAGCTAATTTGGCCAATGACGCTAAGGCAGCGGCAACTGAAAAGCTTTCACAGCAGAACGTGCAGATCGCTTTAGCTTCTGTTGCGGCGCTGGTCGTTGGTGCAATTGCATTTAGCGTTGTTCGTTCTCGTCGCAAGAGCAACGACTTGAAGGAGCTGCAGCGCCTGCTCTCCGAGCGCTAATTTTTCGCACAATCAACCGGGGCTCACATCGTGGGTGCCCGGCTTTTGGCGATCTGTGAAGCCTGCAAGATTCCAAGAACGCCGCACATCGCAATAACCCATTAGCTAGGCTGGTGAAGGTGCAAACTCCTATTCCTTTTTATCTCGATGAAATCTTGGAGAAAGTCCGTTACCAAGATGGCGGCGCGGTTGCGGATTATATTCCGCAGCTAGCAGCAGCCAACCCGTCCTATCTTGGTGCTGCCCTGTGCACGACCACGGGCCACCTGTATAGCGCTGGTGATGATGAGGAAGAGTTCACCATGCAGTCAATTTCCAAGCCTTTTGTGTACGCTTTGGCGCTGCAAGAACTGGGGTTGGATGCGGTTCGCTCCGTGGTGGGTATGGAACCTTCCGGGGAGGCGTTCAATGAGTTATCGCTTAACCGCGATGATCACCGCCCGGTTAATCCCATGATTAATGCTGGTGCGATGACGGTGACGCAGCTGATTAACGGTGTTGATTCTGGTGTTGAAGAACGCGTGGAACACATCCGTAAGTATCTCTCGCGCCTTGCGGGGCGTGAACTGAGCATTGACTATCAAACCTGTGATTCTGAGCTCGAGCACGCTGAGCGCAATCTTTCGCTGGCTCACATGCTGCGCAACTACGACATCATCCAAGATGATGCACACGATGCAGTGATGACCTATACCTTGCAGTGCTCCACGAAAGTCAACGTTAAAGACCTCGCGGTTATCTCTGCGACGTTGGCTAATGGTGGTATTCAGCCGGTAACGGGGGAGAGGATCCTTGACCCAGATGTTTGCCGGTTAACCCAGGCGGTGATGAGCTCTGCCGGAATGTATGACGGAGCGGGGCGCTGGATGGCGGAAGTTGGGATCCCGGCGAAATCGGGAGTCTCCGGCGGATTATTAGGGACATTGCCGGGGCAGTTGGGGATTGCGACTTTTTCCCCAAGGCTTAACTTAGAAGGCAATTCAGTCCGTGGTGTTGAAGCATTTAAGCGCCTGAGCCAAGATATGGGCCTGCATTTGATGTCAACTGACGAACGCTATGGCATCCACCCCATTCGTGAGGCGGAGGTTATTAATGATGCTTGGGTCGTGCGCCTGCAGGGAGTTATGAACTTCTCCGCCGCAGAGTCAATTCTTTACCGGCTGGAAGATTATGACATCACTGCCGATGAGGTGCTTTTGGACTTTAGCCAAGTCACGACCGTTAACCGCATTGGACGCATCATGCTCAAAGAGGGGCTGCGGCGCATGCGCGAGGCTGGGTACAAAATCGGCGTTATCGACCCCGACGAACTGATTAAAGACCGCACCATGCGGGATGGCACGAAGGTTCGCCGCGACGAAAATGAGGATTACATGATCAACGGGGAAGAGCTCTGGTAACTGCGGGCGCGGGCAAGGAATCCCGCCCACGCCCGCTGGTTAATACCTAGTAGTCGTTCTCGCCAGGTTGTCCGCCTTCATCTTCCCAGCGCTTGAGCTGACGGGTCTTGGACGCGGTGTGGCGTTTGCGCACTCCATGGCCAATCTGGTCCTCTTCAGCGATGAAAACTACGCCGTAGCTCTCAAGAGTCTTTTGAAGCCGAGTTTTCTCATCAAGGGTGAGGCTTCCCACGCGCTTTTCAAAGTCCCTGACTTGCTGTCTGGTCAGGCCAGCGTCTTCGGAGATGATCAGAGAATTAATTTGAGCGAGGGCGCGTCCGGCGCGAGCGAGCCCGGGAGTTAAATCTTGAGGGAGTACACGCACGATCTCATCCTTTCTAGATGTGATTCGAAACACTATGTACCTGTGATTGTACACTTGAACGCCCTGGTCGGAGCGGCGTTGATTGAACCCTCAGTTGGGTGACGCCTGGCGGGAGCGCTACGCCCCCGAATGTGGTTAGATAAAAACCAAGAAGACCAGGGAAGAAACTTGTGAAAGCTTCCCACCTGGTCTTAAGTGTGCGCCATCAGGGTTTCGAACCCCGGACCCACTGATTAAGAGTCAGTTGCTCTACCAACTGAGCTAATGGCGCGTTGTTGTTTCATGCAGGGCGGCTAAAAGCTGTGCTTTAGCAACTGCCTCGCTGTTCAACGAGAATTAACTCTAACATCAGATTCCGTTTTTTAAAAAATCGGCAGGTAGACCCCAATTTTGGCCGTGTTTGGAGGGGTCGGGGAATCATCGTAAAGCGGCGAATGTGGCGCCGTGTGTGGGTCGGGCGGAAGCAGGGTGGTTTTCGCATAAAATATTATTGGAAATAAACCTATTACCTGGGAGTTTCTCGTTGATATTAATTTGGTAACGAAGCGAGAGTCGCGGCGTGGTCTAGCTAGTGTTTTAGCGTGTGTACCGATAAGTTGGAGGAGTTGTTTTGAAATGAGGAAGATAGGTCTTGTCCGTTGCTCGGTCTAGGTAAAGTACATGCTCAGCGTTTTAATCGCTCGCTGGTAGCACTCACAGTCGTTGCAGCTTTGGGATTAGCCGGTTGCACTATTGAAGGCGGAACAGATAATCCGGATGCGCAGTCCGTGGATGCCGCATCTTCTGATGGGGCAGGGCAAGTAAAAGACAAGGTAGACAAGCCGGCGCCGGAAATTTCTGTGGCTGACGGCGTCGAGGACCACAATCCTTATGAACCGGTCACGGTTACTTCGCTGGGCTCAGGCTTGGATGAGGTCACCATGACCAACGAAGAAGGTTATGTCGTCATGGAAGAGCTTTCCGATGACGGCATGGAGTGGACTTCGGCTGAGACCTTAGGCTTCAACCGCACCTATACGGTGGAAGCGAAAGATGAAAATGGCAAGTCCACCTCGGTCACCTTCAAGACCCCAGAGATGGTTAACACCACGGCGGCGTCTCTTTCTCCGCTGCCAGATTCCGAGGTCGGAGTCGGCCAAACCATCGGTGTGCGTTTCGGCGTTGCAATTCCGGACCGCGAAAAGGCGCAGGAAGCAATCACTGTCACCACCGCGCCTGAGGTGGAAGGTGCGTTTTACTGGCTCAATGATTATGAAGTGCGCTGGCGCCCGAAGGAATACTGGAAGCCAGGCACTGAGGTCAACGTCGATGTTGATATCCAAGGCGTGGACCTTGGCGATGGCATCTACGGCAGCGATAACAATGAAACCAACTTCACCATCGGTGACCGTGTGACGGCCATTGTTGATGACGCTACGAAGATGATGACCGTCTACAAAAACGGTGAAGTCTTGCGTGAGATTCCAGTCTCCTTAGGCCGGGATGGCGGACGCTGGGCGACGCCCAATGGCCGGTACATGATTGGAGATAGCCATGAATCGCTATTGATGAATTCGGAGACCTTCGGTTATTCCATCGAAGACGGCGGCTATAAGACGATGGTCAATTACGCGACACAGATGTCTTATTCCGGCATTTATGTCCACGGCGCACCGTGGTCGGTGTGGGCACAAGGTAATACCAACACCTCGCATGGTTGCATCAATGTCACCGAAGAAGCTGCACAGTGGTTTATGAATAACACCAAACGCGGCGACATCGTGGTAGTGAAAAACACCACGGCCGGCACCTTGCCCGCTTACGACGGGCTTGGTGACTGGAACATGTCTTGGGAAGAGTGGTCCGCTGGCAATGCTTAAGACAGCATTGAAGAGAAACAAAAACTAAGCCAACAGCAAACTTTTTACCGGGTAAACCGGCGCATGAGTAAAGTTATACTCATGCGCTTTTCTGTTCTTGACCGGGCAGCCGGGACTTCTCATGAGACCCCAGAGGAGACTTTGCGGGCTGTGGCCACCCATGCGCAGCACGTGGAGCAGCTCGGGTTTTCTCGCTTCTTCGTTGCAGAGCACCATGGAGTGCCCGGAATTCCGGGTTCCCAACCGGCACAGCTGGCTACCTATGTTGCGGCACACACCAGCACCATTCGCGTGGGTACGGCCGGTATCATGGTCCCCAATCATCCGCCATATTTGATCGCCGAACAGATCGGTATGTTGCAAGCGCTGTTTCCCGACCGCATCGATATTGGCTTGGGCTCGTCTGTCGGCTTTACCAAGCCTGTGCGACAGGCGCTTCGCCAAGATGAGCCGCGCGAGCTGAAAGCCCGGTTGGAAGATGACGTGGAAGAGCTCTTAGGCTACCTGTCAGGGACTGGAAGCGTAAGCTCATACCCAGCAGATAACGCCCGTACACCTATCTTTATGCTGGCTGGGTTCCGCTCTGCATTAACAGCAGCGAAGCTGGGCATTGGAGTCATTACAGGAGGTCCGTTGTCTACCCAGGCGGACGCTATCACGGCGTACCGTGAGAATTTCCGTCCCTCTGCGGTTTTCGACACCCCTCAAGTAGTTTCTTCCGTGAATATTGCTTCCGCAGATACCAAAGAACAAGCCCGTAACTTACTGCTGCCAGAGGCCTATTCGCAGGTGATGTCGCGCTCGACGGGTGTCTTTGAACCGCTCACAGTTGCGAGTGAGCTTGACACCGACAGTCTGACCACGCAGCAGCGCAAGCGCATCGACGAATCTTTAGCCCACACAATCTACGGCACTCCAAAGCAAGTGGGAGCAATACTCGCCGAAGCGTCAGTGGCTTTAAGCATCGATGAATTTCTCATCACTGGTGACATTCCAGATAGGAAAGGACGCCGCCGTAGCGAGGAGCTCCTCACTTCTCTGATGTAGCCGTTGAGACATCTTGCATAAGTACAGATATATTGCGAAGTGAGGTAATGAGCGACCCATACAGTGGCCAATTTTCAGCGGAAAGTTGCTCATCAGCAAGCATCTCGTAGGCTAGCCTGTCCAGCTGATCAACAGTCGAGTCCACATCTGCATCTGGGTTAAGTAAGAGTTGAGCGGCGGTCTTGAGGATCCCTGACCATTTTTCGCGAAAACGTTGATCCCATACAGATTCTGATTGGCTTGTGTCCTCTAGCGTTCTAGTAAGGTTTCGTAAGTGGGCAGTTGCTTCATCTAGAGCAGTCAAAACTTGTTCGTAGTTCCAACCGGGGCCTCCCTGGATAAGAAGCCGTGGGTTGCGTCGGCGGCTGTTTCTAGCAAATTGAACGGTTGCCCAAGATTCATCCAAATCTCTACGCATCTGCCGCACATCGTCGGAGCACTCGCGAGCTCGATCGCTGTCCCAGGATTCGGAGAACCCGTTAGCAATGTTTTCCATTACTTCTCCCATGCGTTTACGCAGGGCCTCGACGGCACTTACCGCTTGTTGGTCTCGCAATGGAGGGACCACGATGAGGTTGATCCCGACGCCGATAGCGACACCGATACCGATTTCGACCATGCGATCGATGAGCGCGGGTGTGTCTTCAGTGAACCCTGTTGAGAGTAGGAACACGGCGGTAGTTGCTATAGCTGCGCCCTCTGTCCGTAATCCGGGTATGCGCGAACCTAACAGGCCAAGGAAGATTGCGAGAGCATAACTCCAAACGTTTACGCCGAGGAATGCGCCAATTGCCGAGGACAGTAGTACCCCGATACCTGACGCCACAACAGTCTGTAAACCACTGGTTAGAGAGCTACTGACTGTGGGTTGCAGCGCGAAAAAAGCTACCCAAGGCGCGAGAAACGGCATCTGGGAGTCAAGAAGATGTACACAGATCCACCAAGCGCTCGTGGTTGCAATAACTGTTTTCACGACGAGGAGAAAGTCCATCGTTAAGTTAGTTCTTTGCATATGCACCTAACTCCAATACAAGCGGGTAGTAATTCCGAAACTTCTCAATTTTTTGTCAAAGGTAAGGCGCTTTTGGGGGCAGAGAAAGAGGGGTATTTTCACCGTCAAGCGTTTTTCCGTGCGGCTTCCTTCAGCATTGTTTTTAACATCATTGGGAAAATAATCCTGTGGAATGGGGCCACGGCCCACCAGTAAATTCTTCCACTGAGACCTGTTGGCGAATAGCAGGCTCGCTGAGTGTAAGTGCAACCTTCGGACTCTTCTTCTACTTCCAAGATGAGCCAAGCACTTCCATTAACACGCATCTCCGCTTTCAGCACTAATACCTGTGGCCGCTCTAACTGGGTAACTCGCCACCAGTCAACCCGATCCCCAATTTCTAACCGTTGAGGATCTCGGCGCCCGCCTAGCCCTGGCCCGCCTAAGATACGGTCTATTAATCCGCGTATACTCCATAAAATTGGCACAGAGTACCATCCATTTTCGCCGCCTATGCCCTCGATTACCTCCCAAACCTTTTCCCTTGGAAGGTCGCAGTACGCTGAGCGTACATCCTCGTAGACAGCCTCACCCGACCACTCCGGATCGGTGGGTAGTTCATCAGACGCCCTGCTGTAGGTGGCCCAACTTCGATCCCACGAGGTAGGTACGCCTCGGTCCGAATTGGCCTTCCCAGCAAGACGGACAGCTGTCGGATAGTCGATCAAACCACCCGGTGGATCAGGGATTATTTGAGCAATATCGTGTTCTTCAGTCACTGCGTCTTCCGCCATAGATTGAGCCAATGGTACTGCTAATTGCGCTGGTACAGGCGTGACTAGCCCTATCCAACTGCCGGAGAGCTTATCCATGGGAAGCGGGATCGGTAAAGAAAAAATCCGCCGTTTCAGGCCTCGAGTCTTTCCATAAATTTTGAGTAAGTCTGAGAACTTATACTGCTTTCCACATCCGATATCGCTGTCTTGATTGACCGGTTGCTCTAAATCTGCAGACGACACCAGATAATACAACGCATCACGTATGGCGAGAGGCTCGATGCGGTTATTAATCCAACCTGGTGCGATCATAACAGGCAAACGCTGAGTCAGATGACGAATAATTTCGAACGAGGCTGAACCGGACCCAATCAGCGTAGCGGCTCGAAAAACTAAAGCTGGAGTCTCGGCGTTAAGGAAGGTGCGCGCAACCCGCTCCCGTGAGCGCATGTGTTTCGATAAATCCTCAAGCTTCTTGTGCCTCGGATGAAGACCTGAGAGATATACTATCTGTTGAATCTGTGCAGCGTCAGCAGCGTTTGCGAAGGCTTCAGCAGAGCGCTGTTCGACGAGTTCGAAGTCTTCACCCTTTTCTCCCATGGAATGCACGAGGTAGAACGCGATATCGACTCCCTGCATGATGCGCGTAACATCATTGAGATCCGATAAGTCTGCTTGCACTAATTCAACGTCGTCTTTCCAATCGAAACGTCGAAGGCTGTCAACGTTGCGTGAGGTTGCTCGAACGGTAAAACCTGCCGAAACCAGCTCTGTTATTAGGCGCCCGCCGACATAGCCAGAAGCACCCGTAACAAGGACGGTTCGTTGTGGGTGGCGAGCATTGAAAGAAAGTGTGGGAACTAATTGGGGATTCATGTTTCCAGCATAGGCAAAGTTTACTCTGTGAGAGAGATTACCGCGTTTCAAAGGACCTACAACTAAAGATTCTTATGCTGATTTCTTAGAGCTTTTACCTCGTCGTATGCCTCTAAGGCTGCATTGCGGGATTCTTTGAGATCGACTATCGGCTTAGGGTAATGGGCCGAACCAACCTCTGGTACCCAGGATTTAATGTACGCATTGACGGGATCATATCTCTTTGCTTGGGAGATCGGATTGAAAATACGGAAGTAGGGGGAGGCGTCGTCTCCTGAGCCCGCAGCCCACTGCCAATTGAAGGCATTGCTAGCCGGGTCGGCGTCAACGAGCGTTTCCCAAAACCATTCTTCACCGTGGCGCCAGTGAATGCCGAGGTTTTTGGTTAAAAATGATGCCACCACCATGCGTATTCTGTTGTGCATGTGGCCTGTTTCCCAGAGCTCACGCATCCCCGCGTCAACTAGGGGAATCCCCGTCTTTCCAGAACGCCATGCTTGGAGTGACATGTGGAAGTTACTGGCCTCTTCGGCTCCTAAACGCTTCTCAACGTTTCTCGATAAAGGACTGTGACGCGGGTCGAAATAGCCCTCCGCGTACCACGATGCTGAGTCTTCCGAATCCCACAACCAATCAAACATGTCGAATTCTCGGCGTACATTAACGGTCGCCAGATCCGGTCGGTAGTAAAGGCGATGCCAAGCAAAGTCGCGCCACATCAGTTCGTTGAGAAAGGAGCGTCGGTCTTCTGGGGTCATCGGCGAAAGACTAACTGCTTTCCACACGTAACGCGGACTAACTTCTCCGAACCTTAAGTGGGCGGACAGTCCGCTGGTAGCCGAAAGAGATGGAAAATCCCGGCCTGCGGCATAACCTTCTTGCGGAGACATCGCAGGTCTCGATTCGATGAATTGCTCTAGCTTCTTTAACGCACCGTCTTCTCCTGGGGCCCATACTTTTTCTAATCCACCTGTCCAGTGAGCCGCCGAAGGGCTGGGCAGTAAACCTAATCCATCAATACCCGCGTGGCTGCGTTCCAACAATGCGCCCGGTCCACAGAGTGCAGCTTGAGCATTGCTAGAGATGCCGGGCTGCCTCTCGTTACTTTCCTCGATCAACGCTTTTAGCTTTTTTGAAAATGGTGTGAAGATTTTGTAGGCGCCGCCCTGATTAGTTGAGATTTTCCAGGGTTCGAATAGCAGATGACCATCGAAGCTGTGTGCTTCTGCGTCCTGCGCGCGGAGTGCAGTTTTGACTTCTTCATCGATGCTGCGTTGTCGCTGACTATATCTCCTGCTCCAAGAAACATATTTCGCTTTTGCTTCTCGGGTAATTTGAGGAAGGAGAGTCCGCGGATCGCCATGAGCTAGAAGGAGCGGGATGTTGTATTTACTCAGTTGCGTCGCCAAACTTTTTAGGCTGTTGTGGAGCCACCACTTGGATGCCCCGCCCAAAGGCCTGACCCCGGTTAGCGAGGGGGCTTCGAGAATATAAATCCCGAGAACCTTTCCATGTTCAGCAGCAGCTGCAAGGGCTTCGTTGTCCGTCAATCGGAGGTCATCCCTAAACCACACAATGGAAATCTCATTCTGGGGTTCGGTGTAGCGAGCGAAACGGATTTCGTCGAGCGAAGGAATGAAGTTCATTCTCTGATTCTAGTTCCGGACAGTCTTCAGGGGAGGATGGAAACCCGAGGCACAACCAAACACCAGTACTCACTGGTTAGGCGGTCTCGACATAATTGGCTACTAAAACACCGTTTAGCGCGGGATGAAGAAAATTGCTGGGCAAAAGGGAGACGGTCGCTTTATATTGTTGCCGGGCGTCTCGGAGAATCCTCGAATGTCCCCGAAAGTATCCTATGAGCGCTGAAAAACATCTTTGCGCTCGTATAACGTTGGGGATAGCAAGAGATGGACTGTCTCGGGCCTAATCTTTGGGAGTAAAATCATGCAAAGGATTCTCACATCGGTAATGACGATTGCAGTAGCCGTAACACTAGGCAGTTCTGGGGTAGCGGCACGAGATATTTTCGATGGGGGCCGTCTCGGGGGAATCTCTTCACAACTCGATTTACCTGTATTGTCCAAGGTAAACGGAAATCTCAAGGAAAATGCTACTCCTGTGGATCTCGAGAAATTTGCCGGAACATGGTTCCAAGTCGCAGCGATACCACAACCGTTTACGTTACAGTGTGCCCGCGACACTAAGGCTCAATATAAGGTCATTGAGGATTCTACTATTTCAGTGACTAACTCGTGTGAGACGTTTTTAGGCGACGATTCCGAGATTCGAGGAACTGCTAGTGTTCGCTCCGATGCATCGCTGCGGGTAAATTTTCCCGGGATACCGTTTCAAGATGCTAACGGACCCGTGAATTACCGCGTGACCTACTTGGAAGATGACTATTCTTTCGCAATCGTCGGAGATCCTCAGCGTTCGTCGGGTTTCGTACTGTCCCGTACGCCACAGATTGACGCCAACGGGTGGTCTCAAGCTCGAAAGATTATCGAATCACGTGGCTGGTGGTCATGCACGTTCTTAACCGTTCCTATGTCGGAAGGCCGAAAAGATGTAACGCCTCTATGCGCGCTTTAGTCGGGACGTAGTGATAGTTTAGTGGAACCTGCGTCCAGTTAGGGCCTAAAATCTGTACGATAGCGCCCTCGGCACCGTAATTTCGTGGAAAGTGGGTGTAGTGCCGCCCTATCGCTCTACTCGAACAGGTGAGGCTCGAGCCAGAGGTTGGAACACCATGTAAGCATAAGTGAAATCTTTCCTGTCATAGAAGAACCCAAGCTAGAGAGATAGTGACAACAGCACCGCTGAAGTAGTTCAATCCCAGAAACACGCGCCACGACGAGTTTGCTTGTTCACAGGTTTCATCGGTGATATTCCAATAACGTGCAGTGATAAGCACATAGCCAAGGGCAGCGATACCAACCAAAAGACCAGGCATCGGTAAGACGAACAAAATTATAGCTGTCATTAAATAAAGTACTGTCGAGATTCGCGACGTCAGACGCGCGCCTAGGACAGTAGCAGTAGAACTCAAACCAGCTTCCCTATCCGCGAGAATATCTTGCACGGCACCAAACGCATGGCTAGCCATTCCCCAGAGGAAGAAAGCTAGAACACTAAGAGTAAACCAAAGGGTCGTTGCGCCTCCGGTAATTGTGGCTCCCACGAGTGCCGGCCCGGTGAAATGAGCCGAAGACGTA
The DNA here is from genome assembly GCF_001941345.1 of Corynebacterium stationis. Classification (NCBI taxonomy): domain Bacteria; kingdom Bacillati; phylum Actinomycetota; class Actinomycetes; order Mycobacteriales; family Corynebacteriaceae; genus Corynebacterium; species Corynebacterium stationis. The sequence continues at coordinate 2,254,463 of NZ_CP009251.1, read as the reverse complement.
ACAGAATCTAGTACAGGGCGTTCTTTAAATCTAAGATGCGGGGCGGAATACGCAACGAGGGCGAACATAGTCACCGTCAACCATAATGCCGACACCCACGTTCCTGCAGCGAATAGGATTATGAGAAACGGGGCTGTCGTAAGAAAGGAAGCCCACAACAACGGGGAGTGCATTGATCGGGGGAGCACGGCTCCTTCGATCCCACCCTTTCGCGGATTTCGAATGTCGGATTCATAGTCAAAGACGTCGTTTATCCCGTACAGCGCGATGTTGTAGGGAATGAGGAAAAAGATGACACCGATTGCCCACAAGATATCGAGGCTTCCCCCGCTAATAAGGTACGCGAGCCCGTACGGGAAAGCAGTATTTACCCAGCTTATGGGACGGGAAGCAGTGAAAATTCCGCGTAAAATTTGATTCATCTTTTCTCCCCTTCATGTGGCCACCAGGCTGTCACTAAAAGCACCACGAAGAGGGGATAGAAGAAATCTTCGATAGGCACTAGGCCAACCTTCAATCCGAGGTTTTCTGCTTCTCCGTAGCCGACTAAGTCCGCGAAAATCATAAGGTTATCGAAAATGGCCGTGAGAATCAGTAGGAGCCCAGCTGCCGTGAGTGTAACGCGTACCTGCTGCTTGGAGGTCTTTCGTCGCTGCACCCACACCATCGCAGAGAGAATAAGGAAAGGAACACTTATAAGCAGATACGTCACAGCTTTGTGGGTCCTTTCATCGCGGCACGCGTAAACGACACGATGTTGATTGTCAGATAAGTGAGAAAGAAAAGAAAGAAAGGTTCTTCGAGCGGTAGTTCCGGGGCTAGTTCTATACCCGTCATGTAAGCCGAACTTCCGCGATAAAAGGTTCCCGAAGCAATACCAGCGAAGTCCCAAATTATTAAAAGCGTCACGGAAATTAAACAAAGAAGAGCTGCTCGTTTAAAATCTCTGAAAAATGCTAATTTCCACCGTAGATCACATAAGACCATGCAAAAGGTGAAAACGACTAGAAGTAGTAGATACAAAAAATTCAATTAGCACACCTTCTTGACTGAGCTTCGGATCCATTCAGCCACATCTAATAAATTTGCGGTCACGTCTCGCGGCAAATGTGCAAACTTGATCAATCTTTGTGCTTCATCAATATGGGCGTTGCATTCGGCCGCTACACGTGAGAGAGCCTGGAATGATGCGAGCGTAGTGCGATTATTAGCGGCGTCCACCTCAGCATCATCAATGTCATTCGCGGCTTGGAAAGCCGCTCCTAGTTCTCGGGCGATCGGGTCGGTCAAAGCTGGGTTTCTTCCGACAGCCAAGGAACCAAGATATAAAGGACAAGCGAATGTATAATCGGCGGTTTTTAGCGCGTTGGCATACCGGATCTGTTGAGGAGCGGGACAGGAGCTTGCGCTGTTTTCGACATCCAAAAGCTCACCCGTGATGGTGACGGAGCATGACTGCGTCAAACGTTTCAGCGCGGAGCGCACGAGAGAATCACCGAGCTGGGACGTAGCCAACAAATCAAATGCCCGCGCGATTCCTAGATCGCCGGCAAGGATAGCCACAGAATAACCGACGTGAGGGCTCTTCGCACCGAGTTTCGGGTCTTTATGCAGTGCGGGTTGTCCTCGACGCACGTCGTCTCGATCAATGAGGTCGTCATGAATGAGAAAGGAGCCGTGCAACAGATCGATGCACGCACCGAATACTACCGCTGCTTCCCTCGCTGTGCCTTCGACTTGGCCAGCCGCAATGTGTACCAGCCGTGAACGAATATGCTTTCCCATGAGTGCATAGCGGGATAGGCCAGCCAGTGTGACATTAAACAATGTCGAATCAAAGTCTTCGTGACTTTCTAAAAACTCGGACAGCACTGAGAGTGATTCTTTAACACGCTCGTCCAACCAGAGAGCGTTCATCGGGAGCGCCGTTCGGCTAATCGACGGTGGGGAGGGCTATTCTTCCAATTCAGGAAAATAGTATAAAATCCGCGCCGGAATCTATTGATGAACTGCCGTATCCCATGCAAGGGCCTAGGGTCAGTGTCGAGGGTAAGATCTTTCTGTAACCAAACTGTCTCGTCTGGTCTGACTGCGAACGATAAATGCATGTCATCGTGAACCAGAGAATTATTGAAATCTATGCTTTCGCGTACTTGTTCCCACCAGCACCTTGGAATGGAAAAGTTAGTGCCGAATAACGGCTGGTGTCCTAAAGTCGAGCGTACCGCCGCACGGTACGCGCCTAGGTATAATCGGCTGTACAAGTCTGCTTTGCGCCCCGGGAGCATGAATCGCGCGGACCCCGTTACCCCGACTACTTTCTTGCCTGAAGACTCAGCCGCATTCGTCCAGATTTGGTGAACACGCTCTATGAAGTCTGGTTTCAAAACTACATCGGCATCTAGGCGAAGTATGATGTCGCTTTTAGCTAAATCGAACCCCGTAGCGGTCGCTCTTAGAACGCCGATTCTATCCTCGTTTACGACCTGGGCTCCAAACTTCTCCCCGATTGTTTTTGTGTCATCGGCCGAAGCATTGTTAACAACTATGATTTCGTCGGCTTTTACTGTTTGCTTAGCAAGGCTTTCAAGTGCCTCGGCCAGTAATGCACCATCGTTTTTGCAAGGGATTACCACACTTATACTTTTTTTCATTTGCGGTTGTTCCCATCTAGACGTTTAGCATTGGAGTAATTAGCTTTCTATGACGTGGAAAATAAGCGACTTCCCAGAGACAAGGGATAAGCAACTTTCTTGAGGTACTGTCCACGGCTTTAGGTTCGCCTTGCAGGATAAGCTATGGAAGTCTCGGAAACGGCTTGATACAGTTCCGAAAAGGGAACTCAATGTTACTAGGATGGCTCAACATCGGTGCCGTTTAACTCGCTGACTATGACTAGCAGTGGAGACGACGGAAGGGTAATTTTTCCTCCGTTTCTGTTGATTAAACTGATTAATTGAATGTCAAATTCGCGGAACATCCGAGAAGCTTAAAACTCCGGCCCAGAGAAGTTCGGCCAAATGTTCTTACCTAACAGTACCAAAGGGAGTGTCTGCCTAGCTTGAGATTTTCGGAAAGATTCCTCATGCCCTACGCAATCGTGTCGATCCTGACTGAGCTTCCACAGGGAAAATTATTCTTCACGCAGTCGGATGAGAACGTTTTCCGCTGAAATAAGGCAAAGTGGTACTCCGACCCCTGGGACGGTGGTTGCTCCAGCATAGTAAAGCCCTGCTATCTTCTTCGACTTATTGCTTCCCCGCAAAAATGCGGATTGTTTGAGCGAATGACTCGGTCCGATCGAACCGCCACTCCAAGCGTGGTAATCTCGGGCGAAGTCTGCGGGGCCTAGAATATGTTGGAAGGCAATGCGAGAAGCGAGATCAGGAATTTCCGCCCGTTCAGAAATTAGCCGCAGGGCCTCTTCTGCGACTTCCTCCTCGCGCTCGAACGCGGGGTCAGCCTTAACCGGGACTAGAACGAAAAGATTTTCATGACCAGCTGGGGCTACTTCGGGATCCGTCGCAGAGGGTTTAGACACATAGATCGACTGGGACCAACCGGTGTCCTCGAAAACTGCGTCAAAATCTACCGTCCAGTTCTCGCTGAAAAAAAGATTGTGATGGGCTAGTTGGGGTAATTCCCCGCTGATACCCAGCATTAGAAGTACAGTTCCCAAGCCAGGGCTGCGTTTGTCGAACCAGTTTTCGGAATAAGAACGTAGGTTTTCCGGTAAAAGCTGGGTTTCGGTGTGGTGTAGATCAGCGCAGCTGACCACGACATCAGCCTGCAAACGCTCTTCCGACAGGACGATACCTGTCGCTCGGCCGTCGGACGTCGTGATGGATGAGACAGGCGAGGAAAAACGGAATTTAACACCATTATCGAGGGCGAGCTTGTACAAGACTTTCATCACTGCGTGGAAGCCGCCGATAGGGTAGCTCACACCTTGAGTTAAATCAGTATGACTCATTAGATGATAGAGCGCAGGTGTTTTTTCAGGGCGGGAAGACAAGAAAACTGCAGGGTAAGCAAGTATTTGGCGCAAGCGAGTGTCAGTGAATCTCTTGGCCACATACTTATCGAGTGACGTCGTTAGCAAGCTTATAAGGAAGGCGAGATTGGTTAAAATATCACGGCGGAGGAAAACTAGCGGGGAGGAAAACGTTGTATAAAGGAAGTGGTCAAGAGCAGTCCGGTAGGCAAATTCAGCGCTATCTAGATAGGCTTCTAGTTGTTTTCCAGCGCCTTCCTCAATGGACTCAAAAAGCTTTACAACATTTTCCCTGCCAGCTGGGATGTCTAGAGGAGGGTGGTGCTCTGGGAAGACCCTATAAGCGGGTTCGCTCAACCGAACTACGTCGAGTACATCCTTGGTCGAGGTGCCCATTTGTTGGAAAAAATGCTCGAAAGCATCAGGCATGAGATACCAGGAGGGACCCGTATCCCATCGAAAGCCTTGAGCTTCTAAATTCCCCGCTCTTCCTCCGAAAGTAGCATTTTTCTCCACCACCGTGACTTGGTAGCCATTACGGGCTAGTAAGCCAGCCGTCGCGAGACCAGCGACCCCGGCGCCGATAATTATCACAGTAGTTTTCACTTATTGTTCCCTTTCAATGCTGTGACAGCTGCGCGTACCGCAATTCCGAGCTTCTTCCGGCGTGGAACACTAATTCGCGTCTTATCCGATCGGCTATCTGCCAATTGTGATGTTAGTTCTTCGAATATGCCGGTCGCAGCTAATACTCCTGCTCGAGCTCTCAAAGGAAGCCCCGGGATGACGGTCCGAGCGATTTCGATGTCATCTCGGATATCGGACAGAATAGCTTCGAGAGTAGTTCCCTCGGGAAAGTACTCTCTTCCTAGGATTTCAAAATCTTCGTGCCGGTCTCTAAGGAAATTGATCTTCTGAAACGCGGCACCAAGGTGTCTTGCTCCTGCATCGAGCTGTTCTCTTTCCTTCGCGCCAGTTTTTCTATCTGCGAGAAACACATCCAGGCACAGCAATCCAATGACTTCCGCTGAGCCGTAGACATATGAATCAAAGCTAGCAGCATCATGAGCGGAGGAATCCAAGTCGCGGCGCATGGATGTGAAAAATGCTCTGAGGTGCTCGTCTTTGAAATTGCAGCGCCGTGCAGTCATGGCAAAAGCATGCATGACAGGGTCCGTATGAAATTTTTGTTCTGCTGCCTTTCGAACCTGTTCCTCGTACTCGTTGAGTAGCTTGGCCGGATTGGCGCCGACTTCAAGTGCAGTGCCATCGACAATTTCGTCCGCTATACGGACAACTGCGTAAAGATGGCGGATATCTGTTCGGGCGGGTTCAGCTAGCAGGCGCGTTGCAAGCGAGAAACTGGAGGAATATCCCGAGATAATTTTGCCAGACGCACGACGAGCAGTCTTATCGTAGGTCTCAATCAGCGCGCGCCTCGTGGGTGAATTCATGAAAGCGCTCCTTGGCGGGTAAATACTTAGTATCATAGGAGATCGTACAGGAAGACATGCCTGCTAGACCTATTGTTTGTGCCCTTTCGATCAACTTTTGGTGCGCTCAGTGTTGTGCTTATTTCGGTTAGGCATCCTCACGGCACCAGGAGTCCAGGAGAGGGTCTTCTGCATCTTTCCTAACGCTATGTGCCTCAATTGACGCGTATTCCCCTAGTAATTCGCGACGGTGCCGCCCGGCTTCGCCTTCGTTAGGAAGACTTGGGCGCACGCTGTTTAAAACCTCCTCACCGTGGGGGAAGGGCGGCAACAAAGGGATGTTGGGATCGTAGCGCACAGCTATAACCACCGGAATATCGACTTCGAAGGCTGCATCAATCAATTGGCCAAGGCAAGTGGCATCACGAAGAGTCATACCAAGGCAACCCAAGTGTTCGATATAGTCTGGATAATCGAAATGAGGGACAGACTGGGAGGGATCGAACCGAGGATCAGACTCTTATTCACGCTGCTCCCAGCTAACCTCAGCGAGGTGCCAGCCGTGGGGGGACAATGAGAATTAGTTGAGGATTGGGACAAGTACGCCGACGGGCGTCGACGGTGATGAGCAAGTTGATTCTCAATATTTACATGGCGCAGACACTTGGCAGCGCCACCACTGGACATCGCGGATCCACGTCCTGCACGCTATCGCGGAGGGCACGGTACAAACCATCAATGCCAATGCAGAAGACAGGTGAGCGGGCATTTCTGAAAGTAGAGTCAGTCGTTTTACATAAGGATAGATACCGCTTCCTACATCGATTGCTATCTGGGTATTATTGGGGATCCATTCAGAAAGAGGTCGAACGACGAGCTCTGGGTTTGGGGCTTCGGTGATTCCTCGGAACGGAGCCGGGTGATATCTCAGCCCTGTTCTACCATCTTCTGTACCGTTGAACGCCATGTCGACGGCGCGCGCTTCGGCAGTCGCTCTAACCGGGCACGGCTGAAAGGCCCAGTGTCTCCGACTAATCCGACAGCAACAGGGTAGCGGTTGCCAATCATCGCATGATCTACACCGAATTGCACTGCCTTGGCTCGACGCGGAATGAAACGCGGTCCACGGGTCCTTGGGCTCAATTATGACGAGGGTGTCGAGGTCTTGGAGTACCTGCGCCTAGCTGGCACCCCGACCGACGAAAAAGGGTAACTTCGTAACTCGGGCGAGAACTTCGACCGTCAGGTTGAGACCTATGCTTTGAGGATGCATGTGCCGGAAGCCCAGCCCGGGCCGTCACGACCCCACTATGGCATTGCCCGAGATGAGGTTCTTCAGCATGCTGTACATCATGCGGCAAAATAACTACGCCTGGTTTACGGTTCGCCAGCGCGGAGCGAAAGCGCGACCCAGCACCATCGGCAATTGCTCGGGGGAGACCACCGACCATACGACCGGGGAAGCGACGCCAGTGAAGGGGTTTTGCAGATCATTTTCCTACTGGTAACTGAAGCCGAGCACTGAGCGATGTTGCTGGGCTACGAGCGCTACGACGGGGCGCAGTCTAGCTTGGCATCGTAGAGCCCGGTCAGTAGCTGTACCGCGCCTGATCTTGGTGTCGAAGTGACCCCCGACGCCACCGCCGTATTTAGGCTCTCCTACTGCCATTCATGCTCCGCCCTTCTCATGGCGAGAGGAGATGAACTCAGGAGCCTGTTCAGCGCGGCGGAACAGGCCGAGTAAAGGTTTATTACCGTCGCCAGCATAGGCGTAAACCCGGATTGCGTCCCAAGTCCGTAGCCAATCAACGATAAGATCGGCTACGGTTCTAGCGGACATTGTGGAGAATTTCTATCAATCGAGTGGGGAACCCGCAGTGACTTCTTCGGCGGAGTGTGGATCTAGCACGACCTTAATGCAGCCGTCTTCCTTCTTCTGGAACTTCTCATAAGCCGCTGGGGCGTCGATAAGTGGGACGCGGTGTGTGACCAAGTCATCTACGCCTAGCGGATCAGCCGAATCCTCCACTAGCGGTAAAAGGTCGTCGATCCACCTTTTCACGTTGCACTGGCCCATACGGAGTTGAATTTGTTTGTCGAAGAGCTTAAGCAACGGCATCGGACTAGCTTGTCCGCCGTAGACTCCGGAGAGGGAAATGGTTCCCCCGCGGCGTACCAAGTCGATAGCTGAATGCACGGCAGAGAGACGATCCAAGCCGGCGTGTTCCATCATCTTTCGACCGACAGCATCCGGCAACGCTCCGACGGCCTGGTGAGCAAGTTTGCCGACAGGGGAACCGTGAGCTTCCATCCCTACCGCATCAACTACAGAATCAGGGCCGCGGCCCTCAGTGGCGTCTCGGATGGCAGCATTAGTATCTTCATTGAAATCGAATACTTCGATGCCATGGCGTGCAGCCATTTCACGGCGCTCGGGAACCGGATCGATGCCAAAAACTCGCGCACCCAAATGCCGCCCGATGCGGGCCGACATTTGTCCGATAGGCCCTAATCCGAAAACCGCGAGTGTATCTCCTTCACGTACACCGGCGTACTTCACGGCTTGCCATGCAGTTGGCAGGACATCGCTGAGGAAGAGGTAGCGGTGGTCTGGCAGTTCGTTTCCAACTTTAATAGGGCCGAAATCGGCGTGCGGAACTCGGAGGTATTGTGCTTGCGCGCCGGGCACAGAACCATACAGACGGGAGTAGCCAAAAAGCTTCGCTCCAGAGCCCTGCTCAGTCACTTGGGTCGTTTCGCATTGCGAATACAATCCGCGTTTACACATCCAGCAGGTACCACAAGAGATAGTGAAAGGAATTACTACACGATCTCCCTCTTTCAGATGGGTTCCTGATCCTGCTTCGACGACTCTCCCCATCGGTTCATGACCTATGATGTCGCCAGGATCCATGAAAGGTCCAAGTACCTCATAGAGATGAAGGTCTGAACCGCAAATAGCAGTGGATGTCACCTCGATAATGGCATCCGTGGAGGTTTTAAGCTCCGGATCAGGTACGGTTTCTACACTTACATTTCGTTTTCCTTGCCAGGTCAACGCTTTCATTTTTTCTCCTTAGATGATTGAAGAATGGCTTAACTAGGTGAGCAGGTTTCGGCTATTGATTTTGCCACCAGTCAAGGATTCTGCGACTGCGATAGTAAAGCCGTATTGGACGGCTAAATCGGAAATCCGGTGGGGGATGTCAGTGAGAGCCAAGTTGATTAGTAGTTCTGAGGAGGATCGCTAGCTGGAAAAGACTCAAATTCCCATTCTTCCACCAGCTCTTCATCAGTGTAGGGGCCCGCGGAATCTATATCGCCACTTCCTCTCTTATTAGGATCGAGGTTCTCTTCTTCGGCCTTTTTCTTCGGGTCAGTCATGTCCTTCTCCTATTTTCAGGTCTGTCTGTTTGGTCTTTATAGGTTTTACGGGTTTCCAAGAATGCTCGCGACCGCGCATAAGCGTGTACTTCATCCAAAGCCACAAGCTGATCGTGGACCTTATCGCGAAGCTTTGTGAAGGGCACGGGATCCATGTCCATTTTTTCCGCGTAATCAATTAGAGTTTGCCAACCTCCCTCCTTGCCGACTACTGCGCTGCGCATCAGCTCAGTCTCGAGCAGCATTGTCATAGGAGAGCGGGTTACTGCCCGCCCGTTGCCCTTTAGCCTGCCTGCTTTTTCTGCGACGTTTGCCATGGCCTGCCGGTATGGCATCTGCTTGAGGCCTAGTTGTTGGATGAGATTTTTTAAGAACACTTGCTCCGTGCGGATTTCCACGGCCAAGGCAGAGAGCGTCGCGAACATGGGAGTGTCTACGTAGTCGTGTGCCATCCGGTTCATTCGTTCAACGCCGGCTGTTGCCCCGGTCAAGTGATCGGAGAGATATAACTGGAGGAGCTCCCGAGACATCTCCTCGGGAATCTCACCTGAGGGCACAGCAGGATCTCGGTCGCGAGGTCGCAGGGGTAAAGACGAAGTTCCTTGCCCGCTGCGTAGGGCACCAAGCAGTTCGCGCAGAGCATCGGCTGCACTGTGCTGTGGCCGCCAACCCAATTGGTTCACCGCGCGGGAGTTGTCCATCATTGGCACCTGCATTGCCATATCAATCCAGCCGGCGTCTGCGGCTAGCGTTCCAGCTTTATGGGCGGCGGCCACAGTCGCCCGCGCCACTGTGGGCGGAACCTCTATGAAGTGGCCGTGATCGATGATATCGGCAAAATCTTGCGGGTAGAGAATGTCGGGTGCGCAGACATTGAACGCTCCGCCAGCCTTTTTGACTACTGCCAATGCGTAGGCTTTGCCGAGGTCATCAGCATGCACCGCCTGAGCCGCTAAACCCTTAGGCAGGGGCAAAACAGGTGGTGTCATTTTCAGCGCTTGGTCGGGGATTGCGCTACCGATAAAGTAGCGTTGAATCTCGGCGGCGGCATCTGCCTGAAAAGTTAAACCGGGACGCAGCCGAGTGATGACGACATCAGGATGAAGCACGGAAAAATCATTGAGAACTCTTTCTTGGTCCGCCTTATCGGAGCTGTAGTGAGAGGACGTTATGCCAGTAGCTGGCCAATTCTCATCCCGTAGTGGCAGGGTTCCGTCTGTTTCACGGGTGGGGTCGGGAGAATAAGCTCCGACTGAGCTCGCGACCACTAAGTGTGGCACTCCAGCAGCAGCTATGGCCTCGGTGACGCGCCGGGTGCCTTCGACATTGACACGGTGGAGAAGCTCTCGGCGTTCATTGGGTTGAATCAGCCAGGCTAGGTGGATTACCGCGTCAGCTCCTCGGAAGATATCGGTTAATTCAGTGATGGCGTCGGTAGCGGTACTGGCTGCTGCAATATCGACGGTTTTCCACTCGCAGCCAGCATAAGGTTCCGAGTCGGTGTCCGGTAGACGCCGAGCGATACCGGTAATATGTGTGATTTCCGGTGTGGAGTGCAGTGCTTTGAGCACTGCGGTGCCGTGGTTCCCTGTGGCACCGGTAATTACGACTCGCATAATGCCCTCCTGAACGTATTTGTTGTGGGATGTGGATAGCGCGGTCGAGTATGACCTAGCCTACACTTTATGACTCTGCTGTGAGTACCTCCGTTGCTTCAGTGGAACGATCCATGACAGTCGTTGGCGCCTCCAGATGGACTGCTCCGCTTGGTAGGACGGCAGCTCCGCCATAGCGAGAAAGTACTTTCCATTGCGCTAGTACGTCTTCACCTGCGTGGTTTGCAGGTAGTTGAGACCAAAACTCGAAACCGCCGGCCTCGAGCAAGCATTCCCTATCAAACAGAACGCATCCGCCCACCCAAGCGATTTTGTACGCCAAGAATCCGTCGGGGCCGAAGTCTTGACGAGCTGCAAGGTGACAAAGATTGGCAGCATTGTGGAGTCGCCAACGTTCGTGGGCGGGGCCCGAATCTGGTACGGGTTCCGGGGCTACCCGGCTTTCCCATGGTTCGAAGGGCGCCCATTCAGCGGGCCGTTCGTCTTGGAGATACGACAGACCTTGAACAGCGGATCCAATAAAGCCCCCACCATATTGGTTTAGGGCCGAGAGCATTCGGCTCATGGTGCCAGGCTCCAGCCAAACATCACTGTCGAGGAAAAGGACTAGTGGAGCATTACTGAGCTGAAGGAGATGGTGTCGTTGTTGTGCCAATCCGCGGCGGGGCAAGTTTCGTTCGCAACGAACCGTCCTTCCCTGTGCACGCAACACCCGAACCATCGCAACCACAGAAGAATCTTCCCAAATCGCGGTACCTGATTGGTCTGAGAGGATGATGTCGAAGTCTTGTTCCATTTGTGCGGCTAACCCCGATAAAGTCACAGCAAGTTCCGCTGGGCGCTCGAAACAGGGGATGAGCACCTCTAGGGGAACCACCTCGCTTTTGGAAGAATTGGGCGCGCCCCATTGGGAACTGTCACGCGCGGGCACGGTCTTCTCCTCTCGGTTGGCTCTGTTTCATGCGCTCCACTAAGGCACTTGTGGAGTGATCGGAGACATAATTCATTATCCGGACTTCGCCACCATAGGCTCGGACGACGGCAGTTTCAGTGAGCATTTCTGGGGTGTAGTCCCCACCCTTGACGTAGATGTCGGGCTGTAATTTCTCTATCAGCGGAATCGGAGTGTCGGTGGAAAATGCAGTTACGTAGTCCACCGAATTCAGTGCGGCGAGTACCCCTGCCCTGTCACTTAGGGGGTTTATAGGACGGCCCTCACCTTTGAGACGTCGCACTGAGTCGTCGTCGTTGACGGCTACTATTAGTATGTCTCCAAGTTGCGAAGCTTTATTGAGGTAAGAGATATGCCCGCGGTGCAGTACATCGAAGCAACCGTTGGATAGGATGATCCGTCGTCCCGCTTGTCGGTGAGCTGCGACCTTTTCCAGAAGCTCACTGGTGGAGGTTAGAGCGTCGGCGAAATCGTTGAGATGTGCCATGAGGTCTCTGGTAGAGCATAGGGAAGTACCGAGCCGATGTACCACAACGTCTGCAGCTGACTGAGCTAAATCGAGAGCGGTGTCGTCTGTGAGCCCGCTAGCCAAAGCGAGAGTCAGCGCTGCTACAAAAGTATCACCGGCTCCTGATGCCTGCTTCTCGGAAGCTGGATTGGCCCAAGTCCGGTGGATCACCCCTGAATCATTAAACAACACTGTGCCATCGCGGTCGAAGGTAACTACTACCCGAGCTGCTGCGGTCTGTTCGAGCAAGGCGTGAGCGAATTCGGCTACGCGTTCAACCCTTTCTTGCCCTGTCCCAAGCGTGGTTCCGATGATTATTTCAGCCTCTTGCTGGTTCGGTGTGATGAGATCAGGATGGGCTGCTGCCCAATGCCTAGGGTCATGAGCATCCACGACAGTTAGCGGGCGATCTGTCATTGCTCCTAGTCGGTGCGGTAGGTTGCTCTGGTGGACAGGGCCGTCGTAGTCGCAGATGATCAGAGCATCGGAATCCCAGGAAGCACTTAAAGCGTGCTCGCAAAGTTCCGCCAATAGTTCAGCTGGATAGTTTTGAGGGGTTTCATCGAGGCGAAAGAGTACCTGATCTCCGACCACCACCCGAGACTTGGTGGTGGTGGATACTGCTGGATTCAGCACAAGATGGGTGGTGTCAACACCTGCACAGGCCAGTAGTTTTTGAAGGCGATGCCCAGCAGCATCGTCCCCAGCTACACCTACTAGACGCACCCGCGCGCCGAGCGCAGCAAGGTTCATGGCGGTATTTGCAGCTCCGCCAGGGGCAAAATTCTCGTGGCTGCGGTCGACAACGGGAGCTGGCGCTTCTCGAGCTAACCGGTGGCTTGTACCGTATACCCAGGTATCAAGAATGACATCTCCGATGACGGTGATGGTTCGCGCTGAACTGGCTAGTTTTAGGGGAAGATCAGAAGCGAGGGTCACTTTACTACACCTCCGGGAAATTCTAGGTGAACCACTGAGGTAGTAGTCATTTCGTCGAGCAGCTCAGGGCCATAACCGAAACCATCGCCGGAGTCGCGGTGTGGTTGAGCAGATCCGCCCGGGGCACCTCCGAATACGTTGTTGACTTTCACAGTGCCGACTTGCAGGGTGTCGACGGCTTGTAGTGCCCGATCCAAGCGCTTAGTGAGAACCGTTGCAGCCAAGCCATAACGATCATTGTCGGCCAATTGCAGTCCTTCTTCAAAGGAATCGATGACAAAGACTGGGGCGACTGGACCGAAAGTCTCCTCTCTCATCACAGTCATCGCGGGTTGACAGTTACTGATTACCGTCGCAGGGTAGTGCGCTCCGGGGCCATCGGGGATTACACCGCCTGTGAGAAGCTGAGCTCCATCTCTCACGGCGGCGCTGACCTGATCATGGATTTGGCTGCGATGAGCCACGTCGACAACTGGCTGAGTGGTTCCCCAACGCTGGGCCTCGGAGATGAGGTGCTCGAGGAATTGTCCAGCAATAGCGCGGTCGACGAATACTCGCTCTACGGAAGTACAGATCTGACCGGCATTGACAAAGCAGCCAAGTGCTGTCTGTTGCGCCGCCCAAGCCGGATCAACTGTGTCATCGATTATTAAAGCGTCGTTTCCGCCGTTTTCCCGGATAACGTGTGCCCCAGTTTCGGTAGCCGCTGCGGCGATTTGAGCGCCAGTGGCGGTTGATCCAACATGGGCAAAGGCATCGACCCGGCTATCAGCTGTCAACAATTGCCCGACATCACCAGCGCCGATGAGGGTCGTTAGAACATCGGATGGCAGGACCTCGCTCAGAACTTCGCCTAGCTTTTTGCCGAGATGTGGATTGCGCTCACTCGGCTTGTGAACCACAGTATTGCCCGTTACGAGCGCTGCTCCGATTAGTCCCATAGCCACCGCTACCGGGTCATTCCACGGCGTCAGTGCTACGACAACCCCGCGAGGTCGCGTTACTGTGTAGTCAGCAGCAAGACTGTCACCGCGCAGACTGTGGCCTCGATGCAGCGGACCTAGTTCCGCGTATTGACGCAGCGTGGCGGCTCCGGCGTCGATGCCACCGTAGCAGTCTTTTAGAAGTTTTCCGGTTTCGCGATGGTTTAGGTTTGCGAGCTCGTCGGCTGCATCGGCAAGGGCATCGGCCATCGCGTGTAGATATTTACCACGTTTTTCTGCGGGAATGCCTGCCCACCTTGGTTGAGCAGCACGGGCGGACGTTACGCCTTCGACTACATCGTCGTAGTTTGCGCTTGTGACTTCGCCAATGAGCTCTCCGGTGGTGGGATCAGCTACGCTGAGATTTGCTGTTACCTGGTCGATAATGGTCATGGTGGTCCTCTCTAGATTCTTAAGAAGGTGGAAGTGTCGTGACAAATTGTGGGACGTTTGTAGGCGAGCAGGGAGATAAATTCACTGGTGTAGAACGCATCGCGGTGTTGCGAGGGGGAGGCCTGGGCGATGTTATGTTTTCCATGCCGGCGATCACGGCCCTAGCTGACGCCTATCCTGACGCATCGATAACCTTGCTGTGCACTCCAGCTGCTGTTTCCCTGCTGCAAGACCGTCCTGGCCCTGTGTCTGAGGTGGTCGAGCTTCCGATCTCGCAAGGGGTGCGCCCTGGTCGTGAGAATCCTTGGCAGATCGCGGAGTTTCTGAAAAGAATGAAAGAACGGCATTTCGATCTCGCTGTCCAGCTGCATGGGGGTGGGCGCTACTCCAATCCTTTCCTTCTGGAACTCGGCGCCCGTCACACGGTGGGGACGTGCACCCCGGATGCGGTTCCTTTGGAGCGCAACTTGCCTTACGTCTACTATCAACATGAAATGCTGCGTGCTCTGGAGGTCGTAGGATTGGCGGGTGCGGAGGTTCGTGACCTGGAACCCCGTATCGTCGCGCGCAGAACTGAGCGCGAGGTTGCTCGACAGTACCGAACAGGACAGCGCTTGTTGACGATCCACCCGGGAGCTACCGATCCCCGCAGACGCTGGCCCGTGGAGCGCTTTGCCGAGATCGCTCGTCGGGCTGTGGCCGCAGATTGGCAGGTGCTCGTCGTTGGAGATGCCGCAGATATGGAAGCTGCTGAACGGATTGCCCGTGATGCAGGGGGAAGATCCTTGGCTGGCTCTCTCACACTGTCGGAACTGGTCGGAGTACTTGCGGAATCTGACGTTGTATTGGGCAATGATAGCGGCCCTCGCCACCTTGCCCTTGCCGTAGGTACTCGCACGGTGGGGCTTTACTGGGTAGGTAACCTCATTAATGCTGGCCCGTTGGGACGAGGTAAACACCGAGTACAGTTGTCTTGGGTGACGAACTGTCCAGTCTGCGGCGTGGACGTAACCCAAGTCGGATGGACTGCCGAACGGTGTGATCATGATCCTTCCTTCCTGACTGGTATCGGGGTAGATGACGTTTGGGCCGATGTGCAAGCGTTGGCCGTCTAATTAAGGCCAAGAATCCTCCATTTCGTTGGCGATGAGCATTTCGCGAATCTCGACGTTCTCCGGTTGAGTCAGGGCGTAGAGCACCGCTTCAGCAACGCTTGCAGGTTCGTTGAGACGGGAGTTGTCCTGGGGCATATATTGCTCTGAGCGCCCGTCGAAGAATTTGGTATTCATCCCGCCGGGAATAAGGCAGGTTACGCCGATTTTTCCCTTTGTCTCCGCCGCTAGTGCCTGACTGAACCCGCGCACGGCGAACTTTGAGGCGCTATAGGCGGTGGCTCCTCCAGCACCCTTCAATGCCAAAGTAGAGGCCACCGTGACGACCCTCCCGTGGGATTTCTTAAGGTGAGGCAGGGCCGCTCTTGTGGCAGACACGGTTCCAAGCAAGTTGACGTTGAGAACCTGCTCCCATTGTTCCGCGCTGATTTCATCTAGTTCGCCTGGAATGTCCATACCTGCGGCGGCAATCAAAGCGTCGATTCCTCCTAACTCTTCGGCCACCTGGGTAATAGCGGTCTCCACTGCTGAGCGATCGGTTACGTCTACTTCGTAGGAGCGGTAGTCGTTGACATTCGAGATATCCCGGTCCAGGATGACTGCGGTACCGCCAGCGTTGGTGATAGCCGAGGCACAGGCCAAACCTAGGCCGGAGCCGCCGCCGGTGATCAAGATCTTTGCGTTCTTCAGTTGCATATGTATTCAGGTCCTTTGAAAAGTCGGTTTTATGAGTTAACGGTGTTGAGCGCCTGAACTAGGCGAGTGGTGGAGCGGGCCGGATGATAGGGGACAGTAACTGCCTCACCTCCCCAGCTGCGCATGAGCTCAGCTTCTGGAAGAGAGTCCATGTCGTAGTCGCCACCTTTGACCCAAAGGTCTGGGCGAAGCTGCTGGAGTACAGCCTCCGGAGTGTCTTCGTCAAAGACTATGACCGCATCGACGCACTCTAGTGACTCCAACAGCTCCACTCGATCCTCCTGGGCGACAATTGGACGCTCTGGTCCCTTGAGTCGGCTTACAGATCGGTCAGAGTTTAAACAGACAATAAGCATGTCCCCTAACCGACGTGCTGCCTGTAGGGTTCGGGCGTGACCAGCGTGTAGAAGATCGAAGCAACCTCCGGTCGCTACGATGGTCCCTTCTCTCTTACGAACTTCCGCGATTCGAGCATCGAGATCATCGAACGGCAATTTGCTATGGCTCTCTTCTCCCAAAGCAGCAACCCCGCCGCGTGATAAGAAGGTTCCTGCTTCCTGCACAGCAGCATCTACCGCAGTTGCTAACGGCGAGCCTGCGGCCAAGCGAGCTGTTAATGCTCCTGCGAAACGGTCTCCTGCGCCGCAAGCGTCACTGTTAGGACTGGCGATGGCTGGAACGTATTGGGGTAGATCATCACGATTGAATATTGCTGCTCCCTTTGCCCCAAGCGTGACGATAACCGAGCAAGCAGGCCACTGTTCGAGTAACGCAGCAGCTGCCTGCGACAGCCCTCGGTGTTCTCCGGTATCTTTACCCACTACCGCTCTCAGCTCCGTCAGGTTCGGGGTGACCGCTGTAACACCTTCCACTGGGACGGCACCGTTCGGGTGCGGATCCCAGACTACGGGGATTTTCGCGGCGACCTCTTGCAATACTGCACGCAAGCTTGGATCAAAGGTCAATCCGCGACCATAATCAGAAACCAGGACGGCGCCGGCGGAGCGAACTGCAGCGAGCATTTTCTCAGTCACTGGAGAAGGAACGGTAGGCGAGCAATTATGATCCATCCGCGTAACAACGTGTCCCTCCGCTAACAGGCGCTTTTTCACGGGCGTGGGATGACCGGAGCTTCCGGTTACAAGTGTTACTCCTTCGAGTGTTTCGGTCAGCTGATCGGAATACTCGTCATCGCTAACAAGAGTGACCAATGTAGTGGCTATTCCTGACTCCTTGAGCAAAAGGGCTGTCAGTCCTGCTCCGCCTGGCCGTGGAGTCTCCTTGAGTACATCAATGACTGGCACGGGGCCATCGGGAGAAAGCCGGCGGGCCGTGCCGACGGTGTCGATATCAAGCAGGACATCTCCTACGACTACTACCTCTACTGTTGTGTTCATTTCTAAACCTCCTGGAAGCTAGTTTGCGCGGCATGAGCTACCTCGGCGTCGAATACTCGACAGATGCTGTGAACCGCCATGAGATGAGCTTCTTGCACGTTGGGGGATTCAGCATCGATCATGATGGCCTCGTCGCAGAGCTCAGCTAATGGGTTTGGACCCGGGCCTGTCAGAGCCCAGACTCGAAGACCTTTCTTTGTAGCGGTTTCAGCTGCACGCAGTAGATTCGGGCTGTTACCACTAGTGCTTAGTAGCAACAGCACGTCGCCTTTACGAGCATGCCCTTCGAGTTGGCGTGCGAAGACGTGTTCGTAGCCGTAATCGTTACTGATCGCGGTAACCGCTGAAGAGTCAGTGTGCAGTGCAATTGCAGAGTATGCTGGACGCTCATCCTGAAACCGCCCCACCAGTTCAGCACTTAGGTGTTGGGCTTCAGCAGCAGAGCCCCCATTTCCAGCAGTAAACAATTTACCGCCAGCGCCGAGCGTGCTGGCCAGTTCTCGACCCCATTGGGCGAGCAACCCTGACTGGTTCCGCAGCGAGCTAACAGCAGTGGATACCCCATCTAGGTGGGCGGCAATATCTGCATGGCTCGCGCTGCTCGCGCTCAACATCGGTGTGCCCTTAATTAGGCTTTGATAAGCAGCCTCGGTGGATTTGGCGACAACGGGCCAGGAGTAGAGCGAGCGAGCGCGACGAACGCCGTGTGCTCCCATCAGTGCAATACGCGCGGGATCTTGCAGTATCTCCGCCGCGGCTGCGGCAATGGCAGCTGGATCCTGTGGAGGAACGTGTATTCCTGTTGCGTCATCGACCACCGTGTCTGCTAGGCCGCCAACTTTCGCGGCTAGAACCGGGACACCGCATGCCATTGCCTCCAGTGGCACGATGCCAAAAGGTTCGTACCAAGGGG
This sequence comes from Corynebacterium stationis, assembly GCF_001941345.1. Taxonomy (NCBI): domain Bacteria; kingdom Bacillati; phylum Actinomycetota; class Actinomycetes; order Mycobacteriales; family Corynebacteriaceae; genus Corynebacterium; species Corynebacterium stationis. The sequence goes on along the minus strand of NZ_CP009251.1, from coordinate 2,236,143 downwards.
TGCAGGCTACGATATCGGCACTGCGTAAAATAGAGGGGACTTCTTCCCGCGGTACTTGACCTCGGAAAATTACTCGGTCACTGACTCCGAGGTCGGAGGCAATTTTCCTCAATCGAACTGCTTCTGGATCAGACTCGAAACTTTTTTGTTCTCCACCGCCGATGATGTGAAGATCTACATCGTCGAAACCATGCTGGGCTAATAGTGGCAGAGCTCGGATTACCAGATCCATCCCTTTGCGTGGGACTAACCGCCCGACACAAACGATTCGTCGGCGGCCGCCAGTGGGCTCCATAGGTTTGTCCGGAGTGAACATTTCTAGGTCTACCCCGCACGGAATCACTGTAGTTTTTGCGGGGGAAATACCCATCGCTTCTAACTCTCGAACCTCATCATGGCAAGTAGCGATGATGTGGGTAGCCAACTGGCCTATTTGGGGCTCAATCCAGGCGCGCTCCACGGGGCTCGTGTCGGCCGATCCCTGGTAGCGGCGCTTGACCGTGCCTAATGCATGAAAGGTGTGCACGAGAGGTGTGCCTGCTAAGTCTGCGGAGTCCAAGGCAGTGCGAGCAGCTAAGCCAGACATCCAAAAGTGGGAGTGTACTACGTCTGGTACTACTTCAGGATGATCGCACCAGTAACGCGCAACTTCTCGACCGAAGCCGGGCATATACGGAAGAAATTCGTCCTTGGGCAGGGGACCGATTGGACCAGCGGTTACATGAACGACGGTGACACCGGGCTCGGCAATGACAGTTTCTGAAAGATCCGGACTATCCCGTCGGGTGAACACCGTTACTTGGTGACCTCGTGCGGCTAACGCTCGCGATAACGACGCGACATGAACATTCTGTCCGCCAGCGTCGACACCGCCCAACGCCGCAAGCGGGCTGGCATGTTCGGAGATCATAGAAATTTTCATAGTCAGTCCTTAAAATCATCGAGATGTGGGCAAGAAAAAGAAATCAAACGATGTCGGATAGTAAAGTGCTCCAATCCTGAAGGAACCTCTTCAGGCTGTACCGCTCAAGTACGAAGGACCTGGCGTTGGTACCCATCGTCCGAGCTAGCTCTGGATCGTCGATCAAACGTAAAGCGGCTTGGTGGAGATCCTCTACATGTGTGGATAGGAAACCAGTCTCGGCAGGGATCGCGCGGGTAGCCTCGGTGGTGGCCAATGCGAGCACTGGCATCCCTAGGTGCATGGCCTCCAAAAGAGAAAGACCTAGAGAGGTCCAGCGTACGGTGTGGAGGTAAATACGTTGCTTCGCCATCTCGTAGTGCAGTACCTCACGCTTGAGGTCTCCGTGAACATGGAGGGCATTTGACGATATTCCAGTAGCCTCATGGATTCTTTCGGTTCCCATTCCGAAAAGCTCCACGGGGGCAATCTTGGCGAAACCTGGGAGTAAATCTGTGCCGGTGACACGCCAGCGTCGGACGGGTTCGTTGCTGACTAGCGCAAAGTGGGGATTCTCTCCGGTGTAGAGATGCCCTGGGTCTCGGATTCCGTGTTCGATGACAGTATTCGGAGCTGAGCCATTATCCCAGAACAGCTGATTGAAATAAGTCACATGCACGATCGGTATTTCGGACTGATTTGCAAGTGGGTGCACGCTATCCGGTACATCTCCCCGAGGAGTGTTGTGCTCGACATATACCGCAGGTATATCTACACCTGGTTTTCTTCCGAGGAGCTGTTCGGCAGCGGCTAAATCCTCGGGTCGCTGCAGAATTACAACGTCCACTTCTTCCAATTCAGCACTGTGTGGAGCTACATCGCGCACTGTCGCTGGCCAGTCTCGGTCGGCTCGTCCCAGCCCCCAAGGTCCGCCCTCCGGCAATGCCGGCAGCAGATATTCGTGCGGGCCGTGGACAAATGCATCCGTCCAAGAGCCGTGCACGTGCCAAAGTAAAATTTTCATTGCTGTACCTACCTTTTTCGCATATTTAAGTGGCTTGCCTGTAGACGCTCGACGGCGTCAGCTACCTGAGTCGGGGTTACTGAAGCAAGACAGGGGTGGCCTGCGACAGGGCAATCACGAGCACGAGTGTTCTTGCACGCTGCTTCTTGATCTCCGAGTAACTCCACAGGTACGCCGTAAGGGGCCCAACGAATTGGCGGTACGACGGGAGAAAAAAGACTGACGACGGGCGTCCCAACTGCTGCTGCCAGGTGTGCGGGGCCAGTGTTTCCGGACACAACGACGTCGGCGCGTGCAAGCACCTCGGCGGTTTGACGAAGATCGGTCTTTCCACCCATATCTATCCCATGAATACCCGCAACCTGTGCTGTTAACTCCGTCTCGCCTTTGCCGCCAGTGACTATTACTTGGTGCCCTCGGCGGATCAACAACTCAACTGCAGCCGTGCTGCGGTCGGGAGGCCACATCCGAGCGGGTACTGCCGCGCCGGGGTGCACCACTATGTATTTGTCTGGAAGCGCAGAATTCAATGTTGTATCAAGACCGCTAACTCGGAGCCGGCCGTCATCGTCTGGCGGGAGGCGATAACCGGCAGCAGCGGCGATGCCAATGGCACGTTCTGTTTCGGGCTGATCTTCTGGAAAATCTTCTCCCGGTCGTAAGCGAACGTCGAGTAAGGAGCCAGCGAAATCGACGGAAGCACCCGTAATTCGTTTGACGCCGGACATACGCAGTATTAGCGCGAGAGGAAGGGGCGACTGATGAAAAGAAGTGAAGATGATTGCCTCATCGAAACCCTCTCGTTTTACGAATTGTTTGAGTATTTCGATGTGAAAGTCGTCTGCAGAAGGCGCGGGTACGACAGTCCAAGGGCTGGCCCAAGTGAATAGATCCGTTGGACCGGGCAGGAGCTCCGCTGCAGAGCGGCCCTGTGGACCACACAAGAGAGTCAGTTGGGTGACTTCCGGAGAGGCGGCTACAGCACGGATAGCAGGTCCTGTGACCAGTACATCTCCTGCGCTGTCGAGTCGAGCGACGAGTACTTTTCGCATCAGTGAACTCCCAACGCGACTTCAACGGCAGAAGTGAGATCGGAGGCGACGATAGGGGCGTCATCTACCTCGGACTGAAGGGTCACTTCTGTCGGGACTAGAATACCCCGACATCCCGCAGCCCTCGCCGCACCAATATCAGCGCCTATGTCCCCTACGAAAACCATCTTCTGCGGATCGACCCCTAGATGCTGGGCTGCAGAAAGCAACATTCCGGGCTCCGGTTTGCGGCAAGCGCATCCGTCGGAGTCGACGTGTGGGCAAATCTTCCATATGTCGAAATGGCCAAGAATTTCCGTGATACGTTGGTTCACCGACTGTACCTGCGAGTTAGTAATCAGGCCACGTCCGATGCCCGATTGATTACTGATTACGCCAACTGGGATGCCGTGTGCTCGGAGCATGTCCAAAGCGTCGCGCGCGCCCGGCATTGGGCGAACAAGAGCGGGGTCACCGTTATAGGGAACGTCTACGACAAGGGTATTATCGCGGTCGAATAGTACGGCAGAAGGTAGATGATAATCATGGATCAACCCACAGTGTTGGCACTTCGAGCCCTCAAACTCGGAGATTTGTTGGTAGCTGTTCCGGCTTTGCGGGGATTGCGTCAGGGGCTTCCGGATCATCGTCTCATTGTCGCGTGTGCCGAGTGGCTGCGCCCGTTGATCGATTTGATCGGCGTGGTCGATGAATTGTTGCCTACTCCTCATGGGTTGGATGCTCCCTTGGGTTTGCGGCCTGGTAGTGTCGATGTCGCTGTCAACTTGCATGGGAATGGCATTGATAGCCGGTCTCGGTTGGAGGCTCTGAGGCCGCGCCGTCGCATCGGTCACGCCGCCCCAGGGTGGGACGGACCTGCATGGAGGGACGATATTCACGAGCGTGAGCGATGGGTTCGGCTGCTCAACGCCCACGGCTTGCCGGGAGATCCTTTGGATCTCCGACTTCCTATTCCTGAAGCGGATATTCCCAAGAAAGCCGCGGTAGTTCATGTGGGTGCGGCCCACGCTAGCCGACATTGGCCCGTCGATAGATTCGCCCGAGTAGTGGAAGATTTGCTCGCTTCTGGGCACCGCGTGCTTCTCACTGGCGATAAGAAAGAACGTGAGCGTGCCCAGCGAGTGGCCGCTGAGGTGAGCGGTTCGCAGCCAGAGATTGTGGCGGGCAGATTGTCGTTGTTGGAGTTCTGTGCGGTGATCGCTCACGCAGAAATTGTTGTCTCTGCCGATACTGGAGCTGCTCACTTGGCCAGCGCTTTCGGGCGGCCGTCGGTGGTAATCTTCGGGCCTGCTTCCCCGGTGAACTGGGGTCCACCGCCTGGACCGCACCGCGTTCTTACTAATGCCGCGGTGAGACGCGGTGACGCTTTCGCGAAGGACCCTGACCCCGCGCTTTTGGCGGTGGAGGTAGTCCAGGTACTGGGTGCTATTAACGAGCTGCTGGAGGATAGCTAGGTGGACCGAACTCTTCATTCGAAAGACCTCCTTGTCTGTATCAATGGTTGTGTCGGTATCGAGCCAACTTCTTCGCTCTCCGAGGGAAAGCCCTGACTGCTTCTTCTTTAGCAAACGCCATAAAAGTAGAAGCTGCAACCGATATCGACATTCGTGCAGCTCACGGCGGGTGAGCTCAGCTGTCAATTTCACGCGAAGTGAAATGGGTGGTCGTTTCTTTGGCGATGTAATGTGGCACACCGCTTGTCTAGGTGGAAGGAGTAGCACCCGTCCGGCGCTTCTCCACGTATTATCGAAGGTTGGGTATCCAGGGCTTTGGTTTTGGACAGACTAGAAAACCAGGATCATGCTAAGGAAGGTCAGTGAGACAAGGAGGAGCGGTTACGGAATATAGCCGGGGTGTTCCCATATAATTTGTCGACCTAGAGCGTGTGCGTTGCAGGGCCAAGCGAGATGTCCGGTTTATTTCCGTATTGATATCGTGCCGATAGTGCTAATAGCGGTGAGGGTTTTTAACATCATATTTGTCGTTAGCGGTGCGCTTATGCAACACAGACCCTGCCTCTAGCTCGCCATAACACTTGGATTTTCGTCACGGCGAACATGACGTTGGATCATCGACGCGATTGAGCGGAACGGACGCATCACCAGTCATCGTGAGGATTTGTGTGGCGGATCTCGGCCCTGCTCCGGGCATGGCTAGAAGTAGTTGTGTCTGCGGTATTTCTTCGACGAGCTCGATGACTTCGGCTTCTAATTCCTCGCGGTGCTCAAGTTTGAGTACCGCATCAAATGCCTATGTAACCACTCCTAACTCGAGGTATATCGCACCTGCGATTTGGGATGATTGGACAGCAATGGCGGCAAATATTGCGCCAGTAACTGATGCAGAATTACGAGCACAATGTTTGCGTGCAAAGGTATTAATCCGGACTGTGACCCACCGATTGATCGTTGCCGGCCTCCATGCTTAGCTAGCAGGTGCAATACCCATTTCCAGTAATCGCCTGTCCACGCAATCCCGCTAAAATACAGGATTTGATCCAACTAACGCGGAAAGTATTTGGTTGTTTAAGCGCGTATAAGCCCCGTCGCGAGCTCCTTCGATACCATTGAGAAATTTAGCTGGAGGAAATTTTCTTCTACGCGGCCGACCTGGAAGGAAAACAAAAAAGATATTTCCCAGCATGGTTATCGGATAGTTGGCGCATAGCCAGTCTGGGTAGGTAGCGAACGTTTACTCCGATATTTTGCGCGGCCGGGATGCTCAGCCGCCCGTTGTTCTTCCGCTCACCGATCACGAGAAGGCTCTTGGTTCTAGTAGCTGCATACTTAGTGAAGAGTTTCTGAAGCCACTGCTCGTGCTAATTAACGCGGTTGGATGGGACTGGATTGCCGACTGAGTGGAGGTTGTAAGCGCAGTGGAAATGTTTGCCCGACATCCATTTCGATGGCATAGCCGTATACCATCTTTAACCTCCTAGCGAAGGGAAACGAAACTGGGTCATTGTATTGCTGGTGTTGGACATACTTCCGGCTTGCATTGACTTTACGTTGAGTCTCTGGACGTGATTGCGCAGGTCAGGGTCCTATCAAACTATTGAGAATAGGCCACTGCCTTTAGCACCATCGCTCCAGGTTCCTTTTCACACAGGACGACAAGCAGCCCTACCAAAGCCAGCGAAGAATTTCCTCTCCTCGAAAAATGCGGACGGAACAGGCATAAACCGTCTTAGCGCAAGGGATAGGTTATGGATCAACTGCTTCCTCAAACGAAGCTGCTAACAGTGTAATGGGGGGGAGGTTTGCCTGTCACGCAGAATTTACTGCATAACCTAGCGGTGGCCGGTAGCCTTAGTGGTTAGGTCCCCTTCCCTGTGACGGGAAAGTATCTACCGTACCGCCCGTGACTCTTTGCACTCCGCCTAGATGAAGGGCAGATGAAATCGAGGATGAGGTAAAAACCATGCTTAGCCGATTGGATCAGAAGCCCCGCCCGAACCAGCCACTGGTGATGTTGTTGGGAAATGATATTGATGAAGAGGATCATGATCTTCTCTTCCCAGCCTTGCGTGATCAGGGCATTTCGGTCATCCGAGTGCATCCTTATGAGTTGACTGTGGAAGTGGCTGACGAGGAGTTTTCTTTTTTGGTTGCCGGCCAGAAAATAGAGCCAGATTTGGTGGTCGGATGGGTTCTTGAAGACCTTCTGTACCCAGGCATGGCTCAATTGGAAGCTTTCTCAGCTGCTGGCATACCTGTAATTAACGAAGCGCTTACTTTGTTCCGTGCTCAGAACAAATTTGTCACGAGTGCCCTTTTGGCAGCAGAGAGGGCTTTGAGCTATCCGGTGATCACCGGTCGTGAGCCAGAGTTGTTCGAGGATTGGATAAGTGGAAGGAGCGAGCCAGCAGTATTAAAACCCTTGTTTGGCTTCGGGGGAGAGGGGCTGCGGCGAGTTCAGAATGGAGAAGAGGCTTCGGAAATTCTTGCCACTCTGAAGCAAAGTAACGAACCCTATTACGCCATGCCCTGGGTGGATAATCCTGGTCGAGACATCCGAGTCTACACAATCAACCACGTGCCAGTGTTTGCAATGTATCGCTATGCTCCATCAGGCCAATGGATCACCAATGTGCGTGCGGGCGGTGAAATCGCCATGTGCCCTTTGACTGATTCCATCATCTCACTCGCTTCACAGGCGTCTCGAGCTGTAGGAACACTGATTGGCGGAATAGATATCGGGGAGGATCAGACTACTGGCGAACTAGTTGTCTATGAAGTAAATTCCTGTCCAAGTTGTGAACCTCCGGTCCTTGAGGCTCTGACAGATTTTTTAGCTGCCGCTGCCCGCGATCTGGACTCAGCGCTAATGAATTGGCGTCCGGAAAAAGTCTACGACCGCCTCGATGAAGATGCTGCTCTTTTCCATCGCAGTAAGCAGAGGCTGATCCGTAAGTGATGTTACAAGATCCGTCCGCTTTTCGGACACTGAGAGACCGTGTGGTTGCGATAGTGACTCCTTTAGGGCGGGGCTAAGCGGATTTTCCCATTTAGAGGATAAACAGAAAGGATCGCAAAAGTAGGCAGAGCTAGAAGACCCAGTTCACTCTTCGCTGGATAAATTACTCCGGGGAGTGACAGAGTCCACGACGGAATCTCCCACTTGGCAGGACCACAGATACGGCATCAACACTGAACGTCGCTGCTCACTAAATCTCTTAAACAAAATAGTAAGAGATAAAACAGATCGCGCCGCGAGATAAGAACACTGTTCCAACCTCACGGCGTTACCTGTCAACCATCAGTCAGGGCATAGTTTCAGCTATGTACCTACTGAGGACGCAGGGGTGGCTGACGGGGCTCGAACCCGCGACACCCAGGATCACAACCTGGTGCTCTACCAGCTGAACTACAGCCACCATTGCTGCCCTTAAGCAGCGTATTAAAGACTATCTTACGAAGTTCAAATTACAAAAACGCCTGGTAGGAGGCGGTTGATTCCTTGGCAGCTTCGGTCGCTTCGGTAGAGGTGGGACCCTCGTCTGTGCGGAATACGGAGCGACGGTAGTAGTCGAGTTCGCGGATAGATTCGACGATGTCGGCAAGTGCTCGGTGGGCAAGGCCCTTATCGGGCTGGTTGAAATACGCGCGCGGGTGCCAACGGCGGGCGAGTTCCTTGATGGTCGAAACATCAATCATGCGGTAATGCAGTGCTTTGTCAAGGCGCGGCATGTATTCACGGATGAAAGCGCGGTCAGTGGCAATGGAATTGCCGGCCAGGGGTGCGGGGTGTTCAGGGTCGCAGTGCTTTTCGATGAGTTCCAGAACCGCGGTTTCGGCCTCCGCCAACGTTGTTGTCGCGGCCTTGATTTCTTCTGTCAGGCCAGAGGAATTGTGCATGTTGGTAACAAAGTCATCCATCTCTGCCAGTTCTTCGTTGGTGGCGTGGATGACGATATCGAGTCCCTCGCCGACCACGTTGAGACCCGCGTCGGTAATGATTGCGGCGATTTCCACAATGGTGTGGCGCTTGGGATCGAGTCCGGTCATTTCCAGATCGATCCACACGAGGCGGTCATGTTTGGCAGGGGTTTGAGAAGCAGTCATGAAAGCTATCTTAACCGTTGGCATCACGCTGGATTTACTACCCCTGAAATAGGGAGTTTTGCAAAGTTCGCTAATTTTGTGAGATGGTTAACATTGCTGGTAGCTTCAATTTCTGTCGAATAAATGAATTTATGATGTGAAAACGTTGAAAGAAATTTAGTGGTCTAGTCCACTTTTGGGACCGAAGTAGGGTAAGATTTTCTTCATCTGACACGAACCTTCGCGTTGGGTGTGTGCGAAAAATCTCAAACAAAAGGAGCCCACATGGCAGCCTTACTCGATTGGCTAAACGGCGTTATCTGGTCCCCGGCATTGGTTTTCCTTTGCTTGGCGGCCGGCGTCTACTTCACAATCGTCACTAAATTCATCCAGATCCGTGGAATCCCAGACATGCTTAAGCAACTTGTGCGGGGTGAAAGGTCTGAGAATGGTGTCTCATCTTTTGAGTCCCTCATGATGTCATTGGCGGGACGCGTTGGTGTTGGCAACATCGCGGGTGTTGCAACCGCTATTGCTTTCGGTGGCCCAGGCGCGGTTTTTTGGATGTGGACCGTGGCATTGCTGGGCTCCGCAACGTCATTTATCGAATGTACTCTTGCTCAAATCTATAAAGAGCAGGACAAGGATACCGGTGAGTACCGCGGTGGCCCGGCTTATTACATTGAAAAGGCGTACGCCCACACCAAGGCTGCTCCATTTATGCTGATTTACGGCATTGTCTTCGCAGTCGCGATGATTTTGGCAACTGCATACTTCCTCCCAGGCATTCAGGCCAACGGTGTTTCTTCTGCTGTTGAAAATGCTTGGGGCATCAGCACCACCATCACCGGTGTAACTTTGGCAGTCGTCCTCGCGGTTATTGTTGTCGGCGGTGTGAAGCGTATTGCATCGTTTGCTTCCATGGTGGTTCCATTCATGGCAGTCATCTACATCATTATTGCGTTTATCATTCTGTTCATTAACTACCAGGACATTCCCGAAGTATTCAGTCTGATTTTCACCTCCGCATTCAACCTGAACGCTGGATTTGGAGGCATGCTGGGCGTCGCTATCATGTGGGGTGTTCGCCGCGGTATCTACTCCAATGAAGCTGGTCAGGGTACTGGTCCGCAGCACGCTGCCGCAGCAGAAGTTTCGCACCCAGCCAAGCAGGGCTTTGTTCAGGCATTCGCTGTCTACGTTGACACCTTGTTCGTATGCTCCGCCACTGCATTCATCATCATCTCTACTGATATGTACCGCGTGTTCGAGGGCGAAAGTGAAGATGGTGCTATCCGCTACGAAGGTCAAATGCTGCCTTCTGACACTGCGGTAGGACCTGGATTCGTGCAAGAAGGTATGGATGCTCACTTCTCTGGTTTCGGTCCAAGCTTCGTGGCTCTAGCAATTATGTTCTTCGCCTTTACCACTGTGCTGGCGTACTACTACATGGCAGAGACCAACCTGGCTTACTTCAACCGCTGGATTCCAAACGCCAATGTGCGCCGCGGCATCATTTGGGTGTTGCGAGTTCTCGTTGTTATCTCCGTTGTAGTTGGTGCAACTTCTGCATCTGGTGCTGCATGGGCACTGGGAGATATCGGTGTTGGCGCTACTGCATGGCTCAATGTCATCGGGATTATTATCCTTCAGGGTCCAGCTCTCAAGGCGATGAAGGATTACTACGAGCAGAAGAAGGCGGGCAAAGATCCTCAGTTCGACCCAGAGGCATTGGGAATCAAAAACGCTACTTTCTGGGAAAAGCGTAAATTGCAAAATCCAGAGTTGTACGGAAACGCACCTGTATCTCGTCCAGCTGAAACTACACCAGTTCAGGAGTAAAAACCTGACTGATTCGGTGGAACTGTTCGTATAAACCAAAGGGATCACTATGGAAAAACTTCATAGTGATCCCTTTTTGTTCTAACACAAGCGCAGATTGATCTCTTATGCAAAACACGAGCGCAGGTTATTCTCACACGTAAAACGAGAACGAAGTGAGCGTTTTATCCCATCTTGGAGTAAAACTTACCCATCAGCGGCGCTAAAGCTGGGGTAGGGAGAATCTGGGAGACGACATTCATCGCTTTGGACAAAGGCCCGGGCACGACGCGGCGCTGGTTCTTGGCCATGGCGTTTAAGGTCTCTTCGGAACAGGACTCGTAGGTAGTCCATAAAAAATCTGGCACGACCTTGTCCACGATGGACTTTTCAGAGTCAGCAATGACGGCATCGCGCACAGGTCCTGGTGCGAGCAGAGTGCAGGTCACTCCGGTTTTCTTAAGTTCGTAGTGCAGTGCTTCGGTAAAGGCATTTACACCAGCCTTGGTAAACACGTAGGTCGCGTTATACGGGATGGGCACATTGCCCGCAGCTGAGCCCACATTGCAGATAGCGCCGGATTTACGCGGCAGCATTTGCTCTAGTGCTGCACGCGTTAGCCGGTGTACCGCAGTGGCGTTGAGGTGAAACTGATCGGTTTCGTACTGCCAGTCCTGCTCCATAAAGGCGCCAAAGCTCGCAATGCCCGCAGAGTTGATAATGATGTGGATGTTGACCTCAGCCATCTTCGCAATGACGTCATCTACTGCATCTTCTTTGGACAGATCTGCGGGCCAGCAAAGGGCGTCGATGCCGTAGTTGCCGACGAATTCATCGACAAGCGACTGCAAAACCTCCTGCCTGCGGGCAACGAGGATGACATTATGACCTAGCTTTGCCAAGTCGCGTGCCATCGCTTCACCGATGCCCTGACTAGCGCCAGTGATGAGCGCGTAGGAATCTTTAGCGGGGGAGGGAAGTGCCATGGTGGGTGGAAATCCTTTCACTTCAGGCAAAAATATTCAGTGCTTGTTTCTGTACTTGTTCTAGCTCTCAAATCTACTGCACCCGTGGTCTACCCGAGTAGCTCAACCGCCTTGAAGGCATATCGACCTTGAGAAATAGTTTCCCATGGAATTAATTGTCTTGGCGTGAAGTTGTACCGCTTGGACAAACACTCATCGAAAGGGAGACAGTGACAAAGCTTTTTGATTCGGTACAAATCGGCCGATACAACCTCGACAACCGCGTAACCATGGCGCCTTTGACCCGCCAACGTGCTGGCGAAGACGGCACCCCTACCGAATTGCACAAGGAATACTATTCCCAGCGTGCATCCGCTGGCCTAGTAGTAACCGAAGGAGTATTCCCGGCATATAGCTGCCGTTCTTTCCCTGGCCAGGCAGGTCTTGCTACCGATGAGCACACGGAAGCCTGGAAGCCTGTGGCTGAGGCCGTGCATGAGCGTGATGGCGTCATCTTTGCTCAGGTAATGCATGGTGGACGTACCTCGCACCCTGACCTTTTGCGCGATGCGCCGGTAAAAGCACCTAGTGCTCTTGCTACCGGTGGGGAAGTTCGTGGCTTTGGCGGAAAGACCGAAGGCGTGGTTCCTGAGGCGCTGACCACGGAGGAGATCGCTCAGGTCATCGAGGAGTTTCGACTCAGCGCGCGCCGGGCTATCGATGCCGGCCTAGATGGCATCGAAGTCCACGGTGCAAACGGCTATTTGCTCCATGAGTTTATGGCTCCAAACTCCAATGTGCGCGAGGATGAATATGGCGGAAGCCCCGCTAACCGTGCGCGGCTGACCGCGGAGATTATCCGCGCGGTCGCTGAGGAAATTGGTGCAGACCGCACTGCGGTGCGTATTTCCCCACAGCACAATATTCAGGGCATTGCGGAAGTTGATGAGGACGAAACCATCGCGACCTACCAGGCACTCTTTGAGCAGATCACAGACCTCAAACTCGCGTATGTCTCCGTACTCGCAAATGACCCACAAAGCCCGGTTGCAACTGAACTGCGTCAACAGATCCAGCACACCCACGGTTGGCCTTTACTGCTCAACACCGGTTTTGCAGTGGTGACCCAGCTGGATGAAGCACAAAAGATTGTCGATGAACTAGGTGCCGACGCCGCTGTGGTTGGCCGCATGCTCATTGCCAACCCAGACCTAGTGGAGCGCTGGAAGAGCGGCGCGGAACTCAACGAGCCCGACACGGCCACCTTCTACGCTGGTGGACCAAAGGGCTACACCGATTACCCAACTCTAGTCCGCGTATAAGTACTAAGACTCGTTTACTACGCCAGCCTGGAAGTGAGCGGTGATCCAACCCGGATCAGTAATCGCGGTGCCAACAATGATGGCGTTCGCTCCTAGTTCCAGGCCCTTGGCAGCATCAGCTGGTGAGGAAAAACGCCCCTCACCAATGAGGAAAACATCGGGGCCGATAAGCTTTCGCGTTTGCTCAAGTGCCTCAAAATCAGGACCGTCCGTCTTCGGGCGGTCTTCTGTGTATCCAGCCAATGTCGTGGATACGATGTCCGCGCCGGCATCCGCAGCGGCTTTAGCCTGTTCTGGGGTAGCGCAGTCTGCCATGAAGAGAATGCCTTCTGCGTGCGCAGTCTCAATAAGGTCAGCCAAGGCGGAGCCATCTGGACGGTCACGGAAGGTTGCATCCGCGCACACAACTGCAGCGCCAGCTTGGGCTACTGCGCGCACTGATTCGCGTGTCGGTGTGATGTAGACGCCCACCGTGCCTTCTTTGGTCAGGCCAAACACTGGGACATCTACGGCGTTGCTGATGGATGCAATATCCTCCACTCCGCCATAGCCGCCACAGCGAATGGCAGGTGATCCGCCATTGACGCATGCTTTCGCAATCGCGGTCAGAGCATGCGTATCGCGTAAGGCATGTCCATCCGGTGCTTGTGCGGAGACAATTACCTTGCCTTCAATCAGTGGGCGGAGTTTCTCAAAAGATAGCTTCATGCCAGTCATTCTTTCTGTGTCTTAAAGATTCAATGCTTTAAAAATTGTGGTGGGTTTTAACCCAGGTGGGTGGTGGCAAGAACACCGGCGCCGATGAGCGGAGAATTGTCACCGAGCCTAGCGCGGATAACCGGGGTGGATTTATTGGGTGCTAGCGCAGAGGAAGAAAGGCCTGCGCGGATTGGTTCCAAAACTCTTTCTCCGAGGCTGGCCAAGCCACCGCCGATGATGATTGCGTCAGCATCGAAAGCTGTCACTATCGCACCCAAGGTTTGTCCCAGGCCAGTGAGATTTCCCTTCAAAATGGACTCAAAGTGCACGTCTTCTTCGGTGATATCTTCCAACCTAGTGTCTGTAGGTTCGAGCTCACGCCAGGCAATTTCGCCGATAGCTGGGGTGTGGCCTTCTTCAATATCGTTGTAATAGATGGTTAATCCGGTCCCCGAAGCGACCAGTTCTGCGCGCTGGGCATATCCAAACGCATCAGAGGTGACCAACTCTGAAAACTCCCCGGCGGTCGCACGTGGGGAAGTAAGTAATACGCGGTCATCAATGACTGCGCCGCCTAGGCCTGTGCCAAGGGAGATAAACAGCACCCGCGAATAATCAGAGTGGCCACCGTGTTTGAATTCACCAAGCCCGAATGCGCGAACATCATTGGTGGCGATGCTCGGCAATCCGGTCTCTTTAAACACCAAGTCATACAGGTTAGTGCCTTGCCAACCGGGCATAGTGGCCCCAGCGTAGGTAACAATCCCAGTGGCAGTATCCACCACTCCGGGGGCAGCAATGCCTACGCGCGCTGGTTCAAGGCCTGCCGTCTTTGCTGCTGCGAGAGCCTGCTCGAGCGCTAGGCAAACCTGCTGATAAGCGGTCGAATTGGCTGGTTGGCTAGGGATGCGCCCTAGGGCTAAAACCGTGGTGGGTTGTGTATCGGGGATGAGACCATAGGCGATCTTTGTACCACCGATATCAAGTGTGATTGTGCAAAAGCTAGGCATGAGGTCTCCACTTTGCTACTATGAGCTACATTACTTATAAGACATCATACAGGTTGGCGGCAGGTGAGAAGCTCCTAGGCGTAAAAATCTTGGCCAAATGCTTTGAAGTTCGATTTACACATGCAACACAGACCAGAAGAGGTAATAACTACCATGATGGTGCACTCAGAAAGCCAGGCGCCCAAAGATCTATTTAGCGGCGATATCACCGGGCTGTTTTATGACGGTGTGAATTTGCCACGTCCCGCAACTTTGACGTTGATTAACGGAGTCCTAGACACCGTCGTTGACGCTGTTGATGCAACCGAGTTTGATGAATCCGCTGGTGCGGAATGGCACGGTCCGTTGATTGTGCCAGGCTTTATTGACGTACATAATCATGGCGGTGCGGGCGGCGGTTTTCCTACGGGAACTATAGAAGAATGCATTGATGCTGCGATGTATCACCGTGCACGTGGCAGCACGACACTGTGGGCTTCTTTGGTTTCCGCGCCTGGGGATGAGTTAGTTGCACAAACGTCGTTGCTGGCAAGTTTGGCTCAACAGGGATATATCGCAGGCATTCACATGGAAGGCCCGTTTATCTCATCAGCTCGCTGTGGTGCGCAGAACCCTGTGAACATTATAGACGGTGACCCGGACATGTTTGCTGAGGTTATTTCTGCAGGTGAAGGATATTTGAAGTCCATTACCTTTGCGCCAGAAACCGCGCATGTGGATCAGCTTTTTGAACTATGTGCGCAGCATGGTGTCATCGCGTCATTGGGGCATACTAATGCTGACTTTGACACGATGGCGGCGGCTATCTCGCGTGGCCGTGAGATAGGTGCGACGGTGGCCGCCACGCACTTGTTCAATGCTATGCCGCAAATTCACCACCGCGCTCCAGGTGCAGCAGCAGCGCTTATTAGTGCCGGTGCCCGCGGGGAAATCGGACTAGAGGTCATTGCTGATGGCACACATTTAGATGATGGTGCTGTCGACATGGTGATCAATGCTGCGCCGCACAATTCTTTTGGCATCACGGACGCGATGGCTGCGGCGGGTAAGGCTGATGGCGATTATGTTCTTGGCGCACTGGATGTCACCGTCGCGGATGGAGTGGCGCGTTTGACCAATGGTGGTGCTATCGCTGGTGGTACCAGCACTTTGGCCGAGCAATTTTCCCGCCGGATGACGCGTGGTGCGAGCATCCGCCAAGCCAGTGCCTTTGTTACTGGCAATGTCGCTCGCGTAATGGGAATGGGTGAGCTGACCACAGTAATAACTGGAAAGCCAGCGGACCTGGTGGTATTTGCAAACGGTGGCGACTCGCTTCCCGAGTTGACCATTGCGGCTGGTCGTGCGCTATATCCACGAGCAACCTCGAAGTAGAAAGAAATTTTTTACATGGAAATACTAATCCGTCCTGACGCTGCGTCAGTTGCTCAGGCTGCAGCTGACATCATCGCGGACTATGCCGACCGTGGCGCAACACTGGGATTGGCCACAGGATCGACGCCGGTGGCTATGTACAAAGAACTCATCGCGAGATATCAGCGCGGGGAGCTGAGCTTTTCCCAGTCCCAAGCCTTCTTGCTGGATGAATACATTGGGCTGCCGCGTGAACATGAGCAATCTTATTTTGCGACCATTCGCCGGGAATTCACCTACCACATCGATATCGATGATGCCCGGGTGTATTCACCGGACGGAATGGCTGCACATCCTGATGACGCAGGACTTGCCTACGACAAAGCCATTGCTGAGGCCGGTGGCATCGACGTGCAAGTACTCGGCGTAGGCACAGACGGGCACATTGGATTTAACGAGCCCGGTAGCTCATTATCTTCTGGTACACGGATGAAGACACTGCATGCCAGCACTATTTCTGACAATGCGCGATTCTTTGAATCCACCCAAGATGTACCGGTTCACGTGCTAACCCAAGGCCTGGGCACGATTAGCCGTGGCGGGCATCTGATGCTGCTGGCCACGGGTGATAACAAAGCAGACGCTGTTGCGGCTTTGGCTGAAGGTCCGTTGAGTGCGATATGTCCGGCATCGATTCTGCAACTTCATCCGCACGCCACGGTGATCGTGGATGAGGCGGCAGCAGCGCGTCTTAAACACGCTGACTATTACCACTTCGTGGAAGCCAATAAACCTGGTTGGCAGGGCCATTGACCGAAAAACTGTCGCCGAAAATAGCCTAATTTTCTCATTCGATTTTCTAGTTTGATTTGAACTTTCATTATTTTTAAAGGAGTTTTCCCACCATGTCTAATGCATCTATCGCAAACCTCTCCGGTGTCATCCCGCCCGTTATCGTTCCCCTCAATGATGACCGGAGCTTTGACCGCGAATCCTACGTCACCCATTTGGAGCGCCTCATCGCCTCCGGCGTGCATGGCCTGTTCATCCTGGGATCTTCCGGGGAAGTTGCTTTCTCTACCCGTGAGCGTCGTCAGGAAATCCTGGAAGCAACCATGAGCATTGTCGATGGACGACTGCCGGTTCTTGCTGGGGTAGTGGACACTCAGACCGAACGTGTACTTGAGCATGTTCGCGATGCTGAAGCGGCAGGGGTTGACGGACTGGTTGCCACCGCACCGTTTTATGCACTGGGTGGATTGGAAGTAGTCGAAGCGCACTTCCGTGCCATTGCCAAAGCGACGGATCTGCCCGTGTATGCCTATGACATTCCTGTCTGCGTCAACGTCAAACTACCCGTAGATTTGTTGATGCGCCTTGCTGCGGATGGAGTAATCGCTGGCGTCAAAGATTCTTCGGGCGATGATGTGGCATTCCGGTGGTTGTGCCAGGCTAATGAAGACGCTGGTCACCCGCTACGTATTTTTACAGGGCACGAGGTTGTGGTTGATGGTGCTTACTTGTCTGGCGCAGATGGCAGCGTTCCTGGTCTGGGCAACGTTGATCCTGATGGATATGTCCGTCAATGGGATGCTTACCAAAATGGGGACTGGGAAACAGTGCGCGCCGAGCAAGAGCGTATCGCGCGCCTGATGCACATTGTGACTGTTACCAGCGGAGTATCCGGATTCGGAGCTGGTATTGGTGGGTTTAAGACTGCGTTGCAGTTGCTTAACGTTATCAAGACCAATCAGATGCCTCTGCCTGTTGCTCGCATGGAAGGCGAAAATGTTGAAGCAGTCCGCAAGGTACTGCAGGAGGCTAATTTGATCTAGTTTGATCTAGTTATTGCTTGCTTGAAGTCCAAACCGCCAAGGCGGACCTTGAGCCGGCAAGATTTTAGGCCCAGTTTCTGATGGAATTCATCCAGAAACTGGGCCTTCTGT
Source organism: Corynebacterium stationis (assembly GCF_001941345.1). Classification (NCBI taxonomy): domain Bacteria; kingdom Bacillati; phylum Actinomycetota; class Actinomycetes; order Mycobacteriales; family Corynebacteriaceae; genus Corynebacterium; species Corynebacterium stationis. The sequence continues at coordinate 2,218,507 of NZ_CP009251.1, read as the reverse complement.
GCGTGCAGGGTTAAGCGAGGGAGTTGAGCAGGGGAGCGTAGTGCTCATCAACAGCCACGAGGTAGGTGTCCAGGTCGCCAGCTTCGGCAGCGGTGAGCATCTTGCGGTGTGCGCGGGCGGTGTCTTCTAGCTCGTCAGTACGAACATCGGCACTAGTAAGTGCTTGCATGTGGATACTCCACAACGTGGTGCCGAGTTGGGATAGCAGCGCGGAGGTGTGGGTATAAAGCTGTTGATGGAAAGCATTGTCTTCATCCAAGAAAGGTTCGCCAGCCTGGGCTTTTTTCTCCATAGACGTCACAAGCGCGCTTAGCGCGGGGTTGGTGGAGCCATTAAGAGCGGCGACAATAGCGCGGGCAGAACCAATATCTAGCATCTTGCGAACTTCAACCACATCCCGCAAGGTATTGAGGCTGCCTGGTTCTAAAGAAGCTCGCAGCAAAATAGTTTCTGCCAACGGAGCTATGGACAAATTGCCGACAAAGGTGCCTTTGCCGCGTTCAACGCGGACGATATCTAAAGCTTGGAGCTGGCCGATGGCTTCGCGTATGGCTGAACGGGATCCTTGCAGTTCCTGAGAGAGTTGATTCTCAGAGGGGAGAGGATCGCCGGGATTTAGCTTGTGCGAAATAATGTAGCCTTTGATGGCTTGAATAACGCTACCTGTGCGGCTGAGCGATGGCAGGGGAGTAAAGCCGCCTGCCTGTGGGGCTGCGGAGTCGTTTCCCGCGGAGTTGGGGTATGTCATGGTGCCTTCAATCTCTTGCGGAATGAATACGGCAACTACGCTCTCTGCCTACGCACTGATGTCAGACAGGTAGGAGATGTGCCGTTGGGGTTGAAATTGTAGCAGCAGATGTTGAACGCTGCGTGAAGTTATCGGTATTTCTACTGTATTGGGGGTAGATGCCTGCTTGTTCGGCGGTCGTGTCAAATGGCGGATATGCTGGCGCAAGTCGGAAATCGCGGGGTGGCGGGGGTGGAATCGGGGGGTGTTTGTGTGGAGGTTTCTGGGGCAAAAGGTTTGTGTTCTGTTTATGGCGTGACCTGTGGGGACGGCCACATTTATTGAATGGGGCGGGTCACCTAGCCGCAATTTTGGAGATTGGCCACTCCCTTTTTGGTGAATGTGAGCGACCTAACCTATAGGATGTCTGATAAGCGATTCGCTAGGGGGCTGAGAAATGCATCCCGATGACGACCCGCAGCGTTTGAGATAAATGTTGACGTTTCAGCAATTTAATAGCAGGCGCAGCATTCTGTTTCCTCCATTACTCACCCAAAGAGAACAAGAGACAAGGTATTGAAGATGGCACACCTAAACCGCCGCGCGAAGGTCTTGACCGCAATGTTGGCCACTGCCGGACTCTTCGTCACAGCTTGTGGAAGCTCTGATGACACTTCCGACGCCGCAGGTGGTGCTGATGGCGCAGGCAACGGCACCATTATTTCCGGCGTTGCGTACGCAACCACCAACTACCACCCATCGTCGACCTCATCGGCATTGGCTATGGGTACCAACTGGCACGTAGTTGAAGGCCTATATGAGCAGGACCTTTCGGACTACTCCGTATACAAGGCTCTGGCCGCTGAAGACGAGCCAACAGAAATCTCCGACACGGAGTACGAGATTTCTATCCGTGAGGGCGCAAAGTTCTCCGACGGCTCCGATGTCACCTCTGCTGACGTCGTATCCTCCTTTGACCGCTCCATGGCCGAAGGCAATATCTATGCAGAAATGGTGGATTTTATTGACACCGTTGAAGCGAAAGATGATTCCACCATCACCTTGAAGCTGAAGTACCCATTCGAGCTGCTCAAGGAACGCCTCTCGGTAGTCAAGATTGTTCCTGAGTCTGCGACCGATGATGAGCTGACCAATATGCCTATCGGTTCTGGTCCTTACAAATATGAGTCGATTACTGACTCACAGGTTGTTGCGGTACCTAATGAGAATTACAACGGTGAAAAGGAAGCGAAGAACGCCAAGTTAATTTGGGACGTTCTGGTAGATGACACTGCACGTACCAACGCTGGTCAGTCCGGCGCAGCGGACGTTATTGAAAACGTATCTGCTGATAACGCTTCCTTGCTTGAGGGCGCTGGCATGACGATTGAAGAAAAGGATGGCTTCAACCTGCCATTCTTGCTCTTCAACACCGAGAAGGAACCGTTCAATGATGAGCGTGTCCGCCAGGCATTCCACCGCGCTATCGATAAGCAGCAGTTGGTGGATAACAATATGTCCGGGAAGGCAACCGAAGCAACATCCTTCCTGCCGGAAAGCCACCCAAACTACTCTGAGGCTGACACTGACCTGAGCTACGACCCAGAAGCAGCAAAATCGCTTCTGGAAGAAGCTGGCGCTGAAGATCTCTCGGTAACTTTGTTGACCACGGACCACACCTGGATTGAGCAGCTGTCCCCACAGATCAAAAACAATCTGGAGGCAGTGGGTATTACCGTCAACATCCAGTCCCAGGCTTCTGCTTCTCTTTATGCTGACTACTTGGATGTAGAAGACCCAACCTTCGATGTTGCGTTGGCTCCTGGTGACCCTTCAGTATTCGGGCAAGACCCAGCTTTGCTGATGAACTGGTGGTACGGAGACAACGTGTGGACCAAGCAGCGTTCCTTCTGGCAGGAATCTGACAAGGAAGCTTTCGACGAACTGCGGACCGTGCTCGATGAAGGCGTTCGTAAGCCAGCAGATGAAGCACAAGAGAACTGGGATACCGCCCAGGACATCATCGCAGAAAATGCTGTGGTCTACCCACTGTTCCACCGCTCCCTGCTGACTGCGTATAACCCCGAAAAGCTTGAGGGCTTCAAGGCAATCTCCACTACTGGCCTCCAACTGTTGGATACAACCGCTAGCGAATAATCAGGTTCACGAAAAGGCGTTGTGAACCCTAAAAGGGTTAGGCGGGCACCGCAGCCTAACCCTTTTACTCCGATCTTTAGGAAGTAGAACTCGGCGAAATATGAACAATCTCATCCGCCTCGTCGGTAGACGCATTGTGCTGCTGCCCATCATGGTGTTAGGAGTGACGTTTTTAGTATTCGTTCTGATGTCACTGTCGCCCATTGACCCCGCATATGCAGCGCTTGGTGAATCTGCCACCCCAGAAGCACTTGCCGCTTATCGTGAAACCAATGGTCTCAACGACCCGTGGTATGTCCAATTTGGCTCTTATATCACAGGAATGCTCCAGGGCGACCTGGGCGTCTACGGACAAGCCGGACTGCCTGTGGCAGATAAGGTCTTTGCAGCACTGCCAATTACCCTGCAGCTGACTTTCTTCGGTCTTATCATCGCCGTTTTGATTTCATTTCCGCTGGGAATTATTGCAGCACTGTTTCGTAACCGTTGGCCGGATCAGGTCATCCGGTTCTTCTCCGTCGTCTTCATTGCAACTCCTTCTTTCTGGTTGGCAATCCTTCTGGTGATGGCGTTTATCGGCACGCTGCCTGTTGCCGGCCCGCTGCCACAACTCATGGAAGACCCCGCTGGTTGGTTTGAGCGTATGTTGCTTCCGGCAGTCTCTCTCGCAGTTCCTGTTATTGGTCAGATGACCCGTATTGTGCGTACTTCCATGGTAGAAGAGCTCGATTCGGATTATGTTCGTACCGCGATCGGCGCTGGCATCCCGCGGAGCGTCGTAGTATCCCGCAATGTGTTGCGTAATGCGCTGATTACTCCAGTAACCGTGCTGGGTTTGCGCGTGGGCTACCTCATCGGTGGCGCGGTGGTCATTGAGATCATCTTCAACCTTCAAGGCATGGGCCGCGTGCTTATCGATGGCATTACCAATTCTTGGGTCAGCGTTGTCCAGGGGTCGGCGTTGGTTGTTGCTATTGCCTTCATCCTGGTCAACATCATTGTTGACGTGCTCTATGTACTGATTAACCCTCGAATTCGGGCGGTGTAAGAAAATGACTTCAAAGAAGCAAAAACTCCAAGCGATGGAAGACAACGCCGGTAAAGTGCGCTTTCGTCGGTGGAACGCAATGAGCTTGGGCTCAAAACTGTCGATTATCGTCTTGGGCATTGTTGCACTCAGCGCCATTCTGGCACCGCTGCTTGCGCCACATGATCCGCAGGCCATCACAATGAAGGGATTGCCGCCTTCAGCGGAAAATATCTTCGGCACTGATCATCTGGGTCGCGATGTTGCATCGCGTTTGCTCTATGGCGGGCGTTATTCAATGCTGGTGGGTTTGGCATCGACAGGCATTGCTCTTGCCATCGCCACGCTCTTAGGCTCTATTGCTGCGGTATCACGCCGGGCGATCGATGAGCTGATTATGCGCACCATGGACGTCATCATGTCCGTGCCTGCAATTGCTTTGGCCGCTGTATCCGTCGTCGTCTTTCGTGACCCCTCGAACCCCGAGGCGCTGATCTGGGTCATCATCGGCTCCATTGCCTTTGTCTATATCCCACAGCTCACCCGTATTGTTCGCGCGAATGTGCTTAGTGAATACGGCAAGGACTATGTCAATGCAGTCGTTGTCGCAGGTGCCCGCGCACCGTGGACTTTGTCGCGCCACGTCATGCGCAACTGTGCTGCACCAATCCTGGTGTTTGCCACGCTTCTTGTTGCTGACGCCATCATCCTCGAGGCATCTTTGACCTTTATTGGCGCAGGCCTGCAAGAACCAATCGCTACCTGGGGCAATATCTTGTCCGCTGCCCAGCCAGGCGTCCTGCGCGGCGAATGGTGGCAAGCGCTTTTCCCCGGCATCATGATCATGCTGACCGTGCTGTGTCTCAACATTGTCTCTGAAGGTATTACTGATGCCATGGTGGCAGCACCTACTGGCCCAGCTAAGACTAAGCCTTCTAAGCATGCTCAGCGTGAGCAGGACCGCCTGTTGGCTGATTCTGTTGCTGCACACGAAGCACAAAAAGAGGGACTGGCCAAGCGCATTGATGAGCTCAAACGCGTGGAGGGCTTGCGCGATGACCGTCAGATTCCACCTGAGGATTCCCCGGTGCTTTTGGAAGTCAAGAACTTGTGCATCAAGTTCCCACGCCACGGTGATGTCAACGTGGTGGACAATGTTTCCTTCACCGTGCGTAAGGGGGAAACCATGGCGCTGGTTGGTGAATCTGGTTGTGGTAAATCGATTACAGCCTTTGCGATTATGGGTCTGATTGATCCATCCGCAGAAGTCACCGGTGAAGCACTCTATGAAGGTCGCGACTTGCTGTCGATGCCGAAGAAAGAACGCCAGTCACTGCTTGGACACGAACTTGCCATGGTGTACCAGGATGCGTTGAGTTCCCTGAACCCAGGCATGCTGATTAAGTCGCAGATGAAGCAGCTGACCTCGCGCGGTGGTACCCGCAGCGCTGAAGACCTTTTGGAGCTTGTCGGTCTGGAGCCGAAGCGCACTTTGGAGTCTTATCCACATGAGCTCTCCGGTGGCCAACGCCAGCGCGTGCTCATTGCGATGGCACTGACCCGTGACCCGAAGCTGGTTATCGCGGACGAACCAACCACTGCGCTGGATGTGACCGTGCAGAAGCAGGTTATTGAGTTGCTCAATGATCTCCGTGACAAGCTCGGCTTTGCGATGATCTTCGTATCCCACGACTTGGCACTAGTTGCCGAAGTCGCCCACAAGGTCACTGTCATGTACGCCGGCCAGGTGGTAGAACAAGCAGAGAATGTGGAACTGCTGACTAACCCAGTCCATGAATACACCCGTGGTCTGCTCGGCGCTGTGCTATCTATTGAGGCATCCTCTGGTCGCCTACATCAGATTCCGGGCGTTGTTCCTTCCCCGAAGGACTTCCCATCCGGTGACCGCTTTGCCCCACGTTCATCGCATGCTGGATATGGGGAAGACATCACACCAGTGCGCACCAAGGTAGGCCCACCTGAAGCAGACCACACTTACGCTGCGATCCCCGATAAAGAAACTGGTGTCATCTCACCAGGCACACCTACCGAGCGCCTTAATACTCCGGAAGGAGCGTAACCATGCAATCTACGGATCAAAACCCAATCATTGAGCTGCGCGATATTGAGGTGAAGTTCAAGTCTCGCAACAGCGGCATCTTCAAGCCCTCCTATGTTCATGCCGTGCAAGGCGTGAACCTAAAAGTGCACGCAGGTGAAACCTTAGGGATCGTGGGGGAGTCAGGCTGCGGTAAATCCACAACTGCCAATGTCATGTGTGGATTACAGATTCCTACCGCAGGGCAAGTCTTTTTCCGCGGCCAGGAAGTATCCAAGCGCTCTGCCGCCGACCGCCGCAAAATTGGGCGCGTCGTGTCGGTTATTTTCCAGGATCCCTCGACTGCACTGAATGCGCGTATGACCGTCCACGATCAGCTCATTGATCCGCTAGAAATGCACAAGGTAGGCACCAAAGCAGAGCGTGAAGAACGCGTAGAGGAACTCATCTCTCGCGTGGGTCTTCCCACCTCAGCATTGGAAGCAATGCCCGGTCAGCTCTCCGGCGGTCAGCGCCAGCGCGTAGCTATTGCCCGTGCGCTGACCTTAAGTCCTGATGTCATCATCGCCGATGAGCCAACGTCTGCGCTGGACGTATCCGTGCGTGCGCAGATCCTGAACCTGCTCATGGACTTAAAAAATGATCTGGGTCTCTCCATGGTCTTTATCTCCCACGACATCCAAACCGTGCGTTATATCTCGGACCGTCTTGCTGTCATGAATGCTGGCAAGGTCGTGGAAGAAGGGCCAGCCGATGATTTGTTGACTAATCCACGTGATGAGTACACCCGCACGCTTTTGGGCGCCGCGCCTTCCTTACTCCACCCAGCAAATGTTGAGCTAGAACAGGCACAGTAGGTGAGCTATTCAGTGTCCGGTAATCCCGTGCGCGGCATCGTCATTGCTACGCACGGAGTAGGAGATAGCGCAGCCAGTCTGTCCGATATTGCCACCCATTTCGGTTCCTCTTTCCAGGTCTATCTTGTGGACCTGCTTGGTCATGGACATGCGCCCCGGCTGAGTGACGAGCAGCTACAAGATCCATTCGCGGCGGTAGCTGAGCATTTCGAGGGTGATCTCGCGCAGATTATCAACGCCGCGCCGGGCGGGTTGCCTGTCATTGTGCTGGGGCATTCTTTCGGCGGTGCGGTGGCAGCACATGTGGCCAGGCGCAATCCGCAGCTTATCGATGCCCTAGTGCTCGAAGACCCAGCCCTGCTCTCCGCAGCACAAGCACGCCGTTACCGTAAAGACGCCCCGCAGCTGGTGGCACGGATGCGCAAGCAGGGCGATGCTCCTGCCGAGGCCATTCGGGATCTACTGCCGAACTATCCTGCGTGGTCTGCTGCTGAGTACACCGGATGGGCACAGGCGAAAGCACTGGTTGATCCCAATCTTTTGGAAACGGGCGTGGTGGGAACAACTGTTAGTGGCACAGACGAGGAAGCCATTCTGCCCAACCTAACAATGCCAACGTTATTGCTGACTGGTGATGGGCACGATGCGCTTTTCGATGCCCACCGGTTGGACCAAGCTATTTCCTCACAGGTGGTAGAAGGTGCGATTATTTCTGGTGCCTCCCATACCGTGCGCCGGGATAAGTCCGCGGAATTCTTCGCCGCGGTGGATTCCTTCGTAGAGCGCGTCCTGCCACGCGAAGACTCTCCACGGAAGCCAAAAGCATTTATCCGCCCTGATCTGAAACTGCTCGCCGATAGCCTGCCGCCGCAGACCACCTGGGATGCACCGGCCATGCGAGCATCAGGTGAGGCACGGTATATCCCACACCGCTTTGCGCCGGGTTTTAGTGCTACCCAATTCAAGATGGTGCCTTATCTGGACTCGGCTGCGGCAACACGATTGGCCAAAGCAGGACCGTATGCGCAAACTGTCCGTGTCATCGCACACGACGATGTGCGCTGTGGGCGCATGGTGCCCACAGCCGTGTTCTTTTGTGTACACGGCGGCGGCTATCTGGGCGGCAAGCCTGAATATGACGACGTACGCCATGAAGCTTTAGTTCGGAAATTCCACCCTGCGGTAGCTATCTCACCCGAATACCGTTTATCACCTGAGCATCCCTATCCAGCAGGGGTCATCGATACGATTGCGGCCCTGGCTGAAACGGTCCGGCGTTATCCAGGTATTCCAATTATCGCCTACGGTGACTCCGCTGGTGCGGGTACCTTGGCGCAGGCTTTTGCCCGCTTGGAAGACTTCGCCCCGGAACACGAGGCGGAGATTCGCCAGCACGTCAGGTCATTTATCGCGGTAGAACCGTGCCTGGATCCGGCAATGCGCTCAGCATCGTGGGCAACCTATGCTGATGGACCGGTGTGGTACAAGAAGGCATCGGCGGCAGCCTGGGCTGGCTACACACCCGATAAGCCGCCAGTAACTGATCTGATACCGGCGGATAAGACACTGCTCCCGCCAACGCTTGTGGTAGTCAACCCTGCTGATCCTCTGCGGGATGAAGGAATCGACTGGGCCCGCAGACTGGCCGATAACGGCGTGAACACCGAGTTGCACATGTTCTCCGGAACAGTGCACGGGCTCGCCACCATCCCAGGCACCCCGTCATGGGAAACTTTGCTCAAGCTCATCGCGGACTTCCACCAGCAGCTTATTCTTCCAAGCTCTTAACGATACGCACCGTCTCCATAGCGACTCGCGTTACCTTGCCAATCAAATCAGCGATGTAGCGTGGGTTGCCAACTTCATCCGCCCAGTCATTCGGATCGTTGACGATTCCTGACGCCTTGTCCTTTTTTACCTGGTAGCGGTCAATAATCCACGCCAGCGCTGAGCGCGACCCCAGCATGTACTCATCAGCTTCTTCCGGAATATCAGTGATAGTGACGTACTTGTTGTACTTCAGTGTTGTCACATCGTTGATGTTCTTACCGGTCTCCGGATCTTTCTTCTTAGCCCACGCAAGCTTCGTAACACGCCAGGTCTCGCGGTCGGCCTCGTCGCCCGTGACCTTGAACGTCAGTGGCCAAGGCTCCGCATCTTCGTAATTGATATGCAGATCCATAAGCTCTTTGCCTGCGACCGCAAATTTATCGAACTCCGCCCGCGTCGCCGGCGTTTCAATATGCGGCAGCATTTTCTTCAAGTCAGCTGCATACTTCGTCCTGTATTCCGGATCATGCAGCTTTCCATACACAAAGTGGAAAATATCGTCGCCAGTAATATTCGACCCCAAAGTATCGCGGTAGAGCTTCTTAATCTCATCAGTAATGTTGTCGACGCGTCGGTATCCATCCTCTTCTTCACCAACTTGACCGTATATTGAGTTTTCTTGCTTCGAAAACGGGGAGTGTCCAGCTGCGAATAGGCCGCCATCGTCCGTTTCGATGCTTTGCCAGCTAAAACGGGTGAAAAATTGTCCAGGATTGCCTGCCCCAGCAATTGCAACTAAGTCAGGCATTAGAGTGGTGGCGTTCACAGTAAATGGAGCTGATGATGCGGGAGCTGAAACCAGGACTCCGATATTCTTATGAATTCGTGACGGAAACATCGAAGGTAGCCGATAGGTCATGTCGTTTAGGTCGGCGTGGAAGTACACGTATTGGCTTGTAAAAGGCCGGTAGAGAGCTGAGAACACCCTTTCTGGATTTACAACAATCTTATGTTGCTTACAGGCCAGCTTCTTAATTGTTCGATTCCATGAAATGCGTTTCGAATCCAGGAATTCAGAATGACCTCGCAGGAACAAATCAAAGTCTGCTTCGAGAGGTTTCGTGATTCCTTGCGCAGACGCCCACTGGGCAAAAATGTTTTTAGCGCTTTCGTACGTTTCTACTAGTTGCTCAAGGTTCGACAGGAGTTCTTGTTTAGTGTGTCCGTATGCCCAAGAATCTCGGCCTGTTGCTAGTCCTCGAGAATAGAGGTTGAAGAACTTTGTCTTTGGGGAATTCTTTTCTCCAACCACAGGCCAAGTCGCGAAGTCTTCGCTTCGCTGGTTGAGCCAGTCGCCATGTTCATTCGGCTCAATATTGGACCAGTCGATTGAACTTATCGATGAGGAGTCAACAATTTTGAGTTTTTCTTCGGCGGTGATATAGTCACCGATGTCACGGTAGTGAAGCCGGAATCTAGTCTTGTTGGGGTCTTTAATACCAATGGTTATGGCAATGGTGCTTCGCGAGCCAGACCCGAACACCTTGCCGCCCTCTTTGCGTGAAAGTTCACCAGCTGTGCGTTGGTTTCCCCTCAGGTTGAAGACGTAGATGTCTGAAAAGTCGTCTGCCAGTGTCAGGCGAATGCCGTCTCCGGTATTGCCGTCGAGCCACCCACCATTGGAAACGAATGCGACAACGCCCTGATTACCAATGCGGTCAGTCGCCCAACGGAATGCACGCAAATATGAGTCGTACAAGGAATTCTTGTTGGTGGCCGTCGACTTTGCTGCATAAGTCTCTGCAATCCGCTTATCCAGAGTCGGGTATTTCACGTTCGCATTATTGTCGTTAGCGGACTTTTGACCAGCTGAGTAGGGCGGATTGCCGATGATGACGTTGATCGGCGCAGCCTTCTGACGTTCAATGCGCTGGTTATTGTTCTTGAAAACGTCCATGTCGAGGATGTCGCCATCTTCGTGGATTTGGAAAGTATCAGCAAGCGCAATGCCATCGAAAGGCACGTAGTCCGGCTCTGGTCCGCCATTGCGAAGTGCTGCTTCAGCGCGCAGTGCGTTGTACGTTGTTTCAATGTTTACGGCGGAAACGTAGTACGCAAGCAGCATGATCTCCGTAGCAAAAAGCTCATTGGCGTATTTACGAGCCATGTCTTCCGGCTTGATGAGGCCGGACTGCAAAAGCCGAACCATAAACGTCGACGTGCCGGCGAAAGGATCGAGGATGCAGACACCTTCATCGGTAAGTCCTTTGCCAAAATGCATCTTGGATACGTCATCGGCGGCGCGGAGAATAAAGTCGACGATCTCTACCGGGGTGTAGACAATACCGAGTGATTCAGCCTGCCTCTTAAACGCCTTTTGGAAGAAACGCTCGTAGAGTTCCTTAATGACCTGCTGCTTACCGGATGCTGAGGACACCTCCGAAGCACGCACACGAACAGACTCGTAGAATTTCTCGAGTGAATCGGTTTCGGTCTCCAGGTTGGCTTCTTCGAGAATATCGGCCATGCGCTGCATGACCTGCGCAACTGGGTTATGCGCCGAGAAGTCATACTCAGTAAATAGAGCGTCGAAGACTGGTGCTGTGATCAGGTGCTGCGACAACATGCTGATGGCTTCATCATCAGTAATCGAGTCGTTGAGATTGCCGCGCAAGCCTTCTACGAAGCGGTCGAATTCCTTTCGGAGTTTCGGATTAGCGCCATCGACGAGAACCTTGATGCGGGTGATCTGCGACTGCGCAATTGTTGCAACGTCGTCAGCCCAGTCTTCCCAGTAGGTACGGGTACCGACCTTGTCCACGAGTTTCGTGTACATGGCTTCTTGCCACTGTTCTAAAGAAAACAGCGCAACCTGCTGCGCTAGGGAGCCTTCATCGTAAGCGGCATCTGCCTTGCGGGCATCATCGGCATTAAGCTTCTTCTTTGGATCCTCGACTGGCTCTACCTGGATTGGTAGGTCATCCATGGTTCCTTCATTCAGCGCAATGGAGTTCACCTTCGCATTGAAACGATCATCGTGTGCGCGAAGCGCGTTGAGAATCTGCCAGACCACTTTGAAGCGGGTGTTGTCATTTAAGGCCTGCGAAGGACTCACCCCAGGCGCAACCGCGACCGGAAGAATGATGTAGCCGTAGTCCTTGCCTTCGGCCTTTCGCATGACACGTCCGACAGACTGAACCACATCCACCATCGAATTACGTGGGTTAAAGAAAATGACAGAGTCGAGGCCTGGAACATCGACGCCCTCAGAAAGACAGCGTGCGTTGGTCAGCACTCGCGATTCAATGGACGGCATGTCCGCCTCAAGCCAGGAAATACGGGAGGAGCGCTGAAGAGCATTCATTGTTCCGTCAACATGCTCAGCGCAAATCTCGAGGTCCAAGTTCTGTTCATCTGCGCCAGATAGTGCCTGGTGCTCAAGCAGTTGAGCTTTGTGAGTCTCAATTAGCGAAGGAAAGGACTCAGCAATTTGCTTGGAGGCCTTGATATCCTTCGCGAATGCAACAGTACGTTGCATGGGGGAAGCACCAATTTCGAAACCGTCTTTTTGCCCCTGAAGCTTGCCCGAACGTTTTGCGAGAGCATTCCACGCGCCAATCATCGCGGAGGCAGTTGTCAGGTTGATATCTGGGCTCGGTGCTGAGGCGAGAGCTTCCGCGGCGACATCTTCGTCGACGGTCATTACGAGGACCTTGTAATCCGTCAGCAGTCCTTTTTCAACGGCCTCTCCGAAACCAAGACGATGGAACTCTGCTCCATAGATGGCCTCATCATCCATGGAGGCTAGCTCAGCAGAGTGCTCTGCAGCTTTGCCCTTAATGGAATCATCGAAAAGGCGAGGAGTTGCAGTCATATACAGACGTTTGTCTGCCTTGATGTAGTCCTCATCGTGGACGCGAACGAAGTTGGACGCGTCTTCCCCGGCAAGTGTTACACCTGTAGTGCGGTGAGCCTCATCGCAGATGATTAGGTCAAACTCGTCCAATCCTTGCTTTTGTGCTTCGTGCACTGCTGGGAGGGATTGGTACGTGGAGAAAACCACATGTAAACCTTGAGCACGCTTACCGCTGGCAAACGTACTGGCAATCATCTCACCATTGGTGGAGACCGGTACTTCTAAATCATGCGGAGCGATATCTTCCGCTGCGCGACCAACCTTGGTATCTGAACATACCGCGAAGCAACGTAGATCCATCGTGGACTGGGCAGTCCACTCACGAAGAGTCTGGGAAAGTAGCGCGATAGAGGGGACGAGGAATAGGACACGTGCCTTGTTGCCATTCTCTTTCGCGTATTCCTCAGCCAATCGCAGCGACGTAAAAGTCTTGCCCGTGCCACAAGCCATAATCAGCTTGCCGCGGTCATGGTTTTCAAACCCAGTCATCACTTTGTCGATTGCCTCGACCTGGTGCTTCCGGGGCGCGAAAGCTTCTTTCCGAGAAAGATTAATTTGAATCTCGGAACCAGGGAAGGCCACATCCCAGTTCACTGGTGCCGTAGCGATATCAGCCATACCGATGCGGCTGGTCTCAATCATCTGGTTTTCGAGTGCTTCTTCGGCATTCTTGGACCATTTGTCCGTAGTGGAGATGATGTAGCGATGAGAGAAGTGCTCTTTGCCCTTCTCCGTCTCGAAAGAATGCCCACTGGCCTCAAAGAACGAGTCAATGTGGCTCTTTTGAATACTGGTGGTTTCTTTATAGAACTTCGCTTGGATAGCTACCCAGCTATCGTCATCAATGCGGTGTGCCACCAAGTCGATGCCGGTATCTGCTTTGCCTCCGTTATAGCGCCAGTCGCCCCAGCGATAGACCTCATCAAATTGGCTGGCAAGCGTCGGAGCAGTACGGAAGAAATTCACCATCAATTTCTCAAAAGCAATACCGTACTTGCCCTGAGGCTGATTTTCGCGGAGCTGTTCCAGCACGTCACCAAATGCAGTCATAGAGTCATTATCTATGAAACCACTCCGATGTGTTCCATAAGGGGAGGGGTGACTCGTCACTTTCGGATTCTTTAAATCGAAATGACACCCTGCGTTGTCATATAGTTCACGCAGGGTGAAACTTCGCCAAAGATATACGCACGGGCGAGAAGCTCATTAAACCTGTCTGAGACCGTGGGGTCGTCTTCACGAAATGGGACTGTCAAAATTTGTCCTTGTGGTAGGACCAAAAGATTTGCGGCAAGAAGTGCAGTGCGCTTGTTGCCATCCCGAAATGGCTGCGCTTTCGCGAGCACAACAAACAGGTTCGCTGCGGCGTCGGCAGGCGAAAGAGCTGAGACCGAGTCGATGATAGTTCGCAGCGTTTTCTCATCAGCTGCGGGAGGGCGGTGGCCACCAAACCGGGTGGGCACTCCAAAAATGTCGTGCTCCCTGCGAAGCTGGCCCGGATGGAGGGCACCCCAACGCGTCATCGCCTTATTGATAGCGATGATGACTTCTGGGGTGAGGGGAGTGCCAGAATTATGGAATGAGATGAGGGGTTCGGTTGCATCGCTCAGATCGCTGAGCAATTCAAGATCAGCGCGGCTGGTGATTCCGCGAAGATCGCCAGTGGTGATGAAAGCGTGCGTGGACTGGCGGTCGCATCGGAGATTCTCGAAAACCTTGCCGGCGGTGAAGATGACATCGACTAGGACTGGCTTATCGACCATGGACGTCCCTTGGTTCAAGTGCGATCATAATGTGATCAGTACACGTTCTCAGATGAGGTTTTCGTAGAGAAAACCTGCTGTGGCCTGCGTGCCCCCAGTAGGACTCGAACCTACGACACACGGGGTAGAAGCCCGTTGCTCTAATCCGCTGAGCTATGGAGGCAATCGTAAAACTCACGACCGTGGAACTAGCTTCTAGGTCGTGCGGATTTACCAGAGGTGATTTTAACCTATGACCTTTAAAAATTATCAACTGGTGGGGAATATCAGGTGTGACGGAGTCGATCCTTGCCATTTATGAGGCCTGAGCTTGGCTCAGTAGACTAAGGGCCATGTCGATGACCTCGCAGCAATCGCCGGCAAACCCCGCGGTCGCACCGAAAAGCACTGTTCGTTCCTCGTGGCCCATCTACGTGGGTGCAGCGCTCATCGCTGGTGTAGTCGGTGGGTTTATCTCTTTGTTCTTCCTCGCGGACTCTTTGGCCGCGTTGGGTATCCCTGACCCTGGAAGACTGACCACGTTTGGTTTGCCATTTTTCCGCGGTATCGCCTGGATTTTGATTGCGCTGTCCATCGGTTCATTTTTGACCACGGCATTTTTCCTTAACCCTGATATCCCAGACAAGGATAATTCCAGGTTGCATGAGGCACGGTTGACGGTGGATGGGTTTATCGCCAAGCGAACTGGCGCTTTTGCCGCCTTTAGTGTGGCTCTGATTGCCTTGCTGGAAGCGCCTTTGGTCATGTCAGATGTCTCCGGCACACCCTTGGTGCAGGTGCTGAATCTGCAAATGATGTCGATGGCTTTGGAACAAGTAGCCACGGCCCAAGTCTGGGTGATTACCGCCGTGATTGCTGTCGCCGTGGGCATCTTGGCGCTCGTCAGCAGCAAATGGGCCATGCAACCTGTGCTCTTTGTGCTGTCGGTGTTGATGATTGTCCCGCTCGGGATGGAAGGCCACTCAGCTTCTGGTGGTGACCACGATTACGGCACCAACTCCTTTTTATGGCACCTGTTGTTTATGGCGCTGTGGATCGGTGGCATTCTAGGTCTTATCGCCCACGGGCGACGCTTGGGTCCTGATATGACCATGGCGGTGCGACGCTATTCCACCATTGCTCTGGTCGCTGCTGGCGCGATGACAATTTCGGGGCTTGTCAACGCAGCCATCCGCATTGAATTCTCCGACTGGTTTACCACCCGCTACGGACTCATTATCGTCACCAAGACAGCACTGACGTTGCTGTTGGTCTTCTTCGGATTCGTACACCGTCAACTGACCATCCCGCAGCTGAAGAAGAAGCCGCAACTATTTTTGCGCGTTTCCATCGTGGAAGTAGCCGTGATGGCCGCTACCGCAGGCGTTGCCATCACCATGGGCCGAACCCCGCCGCCACCACCGCGCGACCCGAACCTTAACTCCATGCAAATTGTCATGGGCTATCAACTCACCGAAGCACCCTCGATGGGTAATATGCTCACGCAATTCCGCTTCGACATCTTATTTGGCACCATCGGACTCATCCTCGCCGCGCTTTATGCTTATGCGTTGTGGAAGCTGCGCCAGCGCGGCCTTTCCTGGTCGGCTGGACGCACGACGTGGTGGATGCTGGGCTCCTTGGGCTTGACCGTCTATATGTCCACGGGCTTGGGTATGTATATCCCCGCGACCTATTCCATGCACATGCTGGGGCACATGGCCTTGTCGATGGTCTTCCCGCTCCTTATGTGCTTGGGCGCGCCGCTGACTTTGATTCTGGAAGCTTTTGAACCTGGACGCCCCGGAAAGCCCACTATCCATGATTGGGCAGTGGCGCTGACGCATTCGAAGATTTTGGCGTTTATCACCCACCCCATTGTCAATGTCTTGCAATTCTTGTTCTTCTTCTACGTCCTATACATGTCCTTTGACCTGTACCAAACGGCAAACTCTGAACATGCAGGTCACGTGATTATGAACTTCACGTTCTTAATCTCTGGCTATATCTACTTCTGGGAAGTCGTAGGCCCCGATCCGCTGCCGAAGCGCGCGCACACCCCAATTCGGTTGGCTATCCTATTTGCATCTATGCCAATTCACCTGTTTATGGGTGTCTACCTCATGCAGCTGACAGAAATCATGGGTCTGCAGTATTACCTGTCCCTGGAGATTCCGTGGGACCATGACTTCCTCCAGGACCAGAAAGTCGGCGGCGGTATTGCCTGGGGGTTTGGCCAGTTCCCGTTGGCAATTGTCTTTGCCAAACTTGCGATTGAATGGCTTCGCGAAGACCGCTCAGAATCGAAGTTCTACGACGCTAAAGCAGATGTCGACGGCGATGCGGACATGGAGGAATACAACCGCATGTTGGCTGAGCTTAATAAAGGTGGTAACCAGGGATATTTTCGCCAGCAATAAACTATGAAGCAGTTCATGCTTCGCATCCGCCGCCGCTCGCCCTTAATTGGGGCAGCGGCGGCGTTGCTGTGAGGTGGGGAAAGAGCGTGCCTGTGGATAACTTAGGTGTTTATGTGACGTGTCAGCGTAGTTATCCACAGGTTTTTCGCGTTGGGGTTTTGCTTCCTTGCGTTGGCAGGAAAGATGGGTTTTAAGAGCAAACGCTCGGTAAATCACAACACGTTAAGGAAAAATCTCATGTCTCAATACCCAATCACCATTACCGGAAACCTGACCGACGACCCTTTCGTTACAAAATTCAGCAGCGACAAAGTTAATACCCGTTTGCGCATTGCTTCTTCACGTCGCACCCGCCATACCAACTCCAACGGTGAATTTGAATGGCGCGATAGCGATACCGTGTATATCAATATCGAACTATGGGGACAGTTGGCCATTAATACTTCTAAGTCTTTAAAGAAGGGCATGCCGGTTATCGCCTTGGGCTCTTTGTGCACTGATACCTGGACCGATAATGAAACCCAAAAGCAACGCGAACGCACTTACATGCGCGGCCTGCAGGTCGGCATTGATATGAACCGCTACATTGTGGCTTCACAACGCATGGATGCTTTGCACACTCCAGAGGGGATGGTGCTCAACTCCGGTTCGGAGGCGTTGCACATTAATAAGGACTACACCGTGGATAAGGATGAGGTCATTGATGAAACCGGAGTCGAAGAAGTAGTGCCTGCTTCTTTCGATGACCCACGCGAAGCTGAGGCGGAAAAGGAGAAAGCAGCGGTAGCGAACTTCTAAGAAAAATTGTCCCGAGTCTCATTCGATGCTGTTAATTACAGCGTCGGCCATTACAGTGGTGCGTGGAGAATTTCAGATTGAGAAATTAGTCTTTGCCGCATTTTCTGCTCCATAATGGTGGTTATGAGCCGTATCCTGCGCTTGCTACTGGCTAATGCTGGTGGCAGGCGTTCATTTATTTAGTCAGTCGGGTACGCTTTGTGGTGATAAAACTCGAAAATTAAGGGAGTGACATGGGCGAGTTCATCTATACGATGAAAAACGTGCGTAAAGCCATCGGCGACAAGGTCATTTTGGACAATGTCACCATGGCTTTCTACCCAGGCGCAAAGATTGGTGTTGTAGGTCCCAACGGCGCGGGTAAGTCTTCGATTCTGAAGATTATGGCTGGTCTGGACCAGCCTTCCAACGGTGAGGCATTCCTGGATCCAGGTGCTACCGTCGGCATTCTGCAGCAGGAACCACCACTGAACGAAGAAAAGACAGTGCGTGAAAACGTTGAAGAGGGTCTTGGTGAGATCTTCGAAAAGAAGCAGCGTTTTGAAGCCATTGCAGAAGAAATGGCTACCAACTACACCGATGAGCTCATGGATGAAATGGGCAAGCTGCAAGAGGAACTCGACGCAGCAGATGCATGGGAAGTAGATTCCAAGATCGAGCAGGCAATGGAAGCATTGCGCTGCCCGCCTTCCGATGCCCCAGTGACCAAGCTTTCCGGTGGTGAGCGCCGCCGCGTTGCTTTGGCGAAACTGCTGTTGAGCGAGCCAGACCTGCTGCTGCTCGATGAGCCTACTAACCACTTGGATGCTGAATCCGTGCAGTGGTTGGAAAAGCACCTAGAAAACTACCCAGGCGCTGTTCTGGCCGTTACACACGACCGCTACTTCCTTGACCACGTAGCGGGTTGGATCTGTGAGGTTGACCGCGGCAAGCTGTACCCATACGAAGGCAACTACTCCACCTACTTGGAGAAGAAGGCCGAGCGTTTGGAAGTAGCGGGCAAGAAGGATGCCAAGCTGCGTAAGCGTCTGAAGGACGAACTGGCATGGGTTCGTTCCGGTGCGAAGGCACGTCAGGCAAAGAACAAGGCGCGTCTGGAGCGCTACGAGGAAATGGCTGCCGAGGCTGAGCAGTACAAGAAGCTGGACTTTGAAGAAATCCAGATTCCTACTCCACCACGTCTGGGCAACAAGGTTGTTGAAGCTAAGAACCTGACCAAGGGCTTTGACGGCCGCACCCTGATTAAGGACCTGTCGTTTACGCTGCCTCGTAACGGCATCGTCGGCGTTATTGGCCCGAACGGTGTTGGTAAGACGACCTTGTTCAAGACGATTGTTGGCTTGGAAGAGCCAGACGCTGGTTCCGTTGACGTTGGCGAGACCGTTCAGCTGTCCTACGTGGATCAGAACCGTGCAAACATCGATCCGGAATCAACCGTGTGGGAAGTAGTCTCTGAAGGTTTGGACTACATCACCGTCGGCCAAAACGAGATGCCATCGCGTGCATACCTCTCGGCATTCGGTTTCAAGGGCCCAGATCAGCAAAAGCCATCCAAGGTGCTCTCCGGTGGTGAGCGTAACCGCTTGAACTTGGCTTTGACCTTGAAAGAGGGCGGAAACCTGATTCTGCTCGATGAGCCTACCAACGACCTGGACGTTGAAACGCTTGGTTCTTTGGAGAACGCGCTTGAGAAATTCCCTGGCTGTGCTGTGGTCATTTCTCACGACCGTTGGTTCCTGGACCGCACCTGTACCCACATCTTGGCGTGGGAAGGCAACGTTGAAGAAGGCCAGTGGTACTGGTTCGAGGGTAACTTCGGCGACTACGAGAAAAACAAGATTGAGCGCCTCGGCGAAGATGCCGCTCGTCCTTCCCGTGTGACCCACCGCAAGCTGACTCGTTAGTGTTAGGTGGTGGGAAGTCTATTTTCTACCACTTAGAACCTCGATAAACTAGAAGCGATAGTGCACGGAAGATGTGTACTATCGCCTCTTGTTTAATTAGACCTATTAATGTTTTGATTTGACCAGGTTAGCGCCAGTTTTCAGGCATGTTTTGCACGCGAAGGTGCAGGCATTGTCTGAGGCTGGTTTAACCGGGAAATAAACCCAAGGAGTATCGCCGCCCTATGGCTTCAGATTCCATCCACACTCACCACATTCCGGTTCGCTGGTCTGATTTTGACCGCTATGGTCACATCATGAATGCGAACTACGTGGAAATCGCCCAGGAAGCGCGCCTGGCTTTTGCAGAAGATAAATTCTATTCACAGGATATTGATTTTGCAGCTTTCGTTCGCCACCTTGATGTGGACTTCCGCAAACCAATTGAGCCCGAAGGAAATGCGGAACTGCTCATTGAGTCACAGGTTGTAGAAGTCGGCAACACTTCTTTTGTCACCCGTCAGGAAATCAAAGATAAGCACGGTCGTACCGCTTGTGTAGTTGAGTGCGTACAGGTTGCGGTTGACCTCGATACGCAGATGCCACGTACTTTGACTGAGCAAGAGCGGGAGATTTTGCTCAACATCGGCCAAACCAAGGTTGAAGAAAAGAAGCCAGGCGCCGCTGAGGCTGACTTGGGCTTGGGTGAAATTGGTTACGACGACTAACCCTTCACCGCGCTCGAGCTAGAGTCGGTAGGGAAGTGAATTACTTAAAACCTACAACAAGACTCAGGAGACGCACTATGGATGAAGTATTGATGCTGCACGGCGGCGGAGCGGGGATGGTTTCTTTCCTCGCCCGGGTGACGGGCATTGATGCCACAGCTATGGTGCGTCTTCGTCAATTAACCGATGGCTCCGATGGCCAAGCACCCGTAGTCGATGTCTTTGCCACGACGCCGTTTGAAGTGGTTGCGGCACGGCGCCTGCAAGGTGTGATTAGCCGCGATGGCGCCGTCGTTGGCGCGGATACAATGCTCGAAGCCCTGAACTCTACCGACTTTGCGGCTGCAAGCTCGGATTCTCCGATTGAACTAAACTTGGGCCGCCCGCGTGACCCATCCTGGCCGGGTGCACTGCCGCCTGCCACGGGGTTCAAACTCATTGATAATTTGCCGGTGGATGTCGCACGGCACCTATCTGATGAGGGACAAAAGCTCGCGCGCCAGTTCTCTGGTCCCATGGGGCCACCGCAGAGTCTCATGAACCAAAAGGTCATTACCGCCTCGTCTGAGGACGTGAGCGTCGAGATTCCCATGCGCATGGTTTTTGCCTGCACCAATTTAGGTCTGATCCCAAACTTTGCCGCGCCGATGGATGTGCCGCGCCATTTGCGTATCTCGGGGCTTGGTCGCTGGGTGCGCTTGGATGCGGCTTTTGGTTCGGTGTATCACTCGAACCGGCTGTCGCTGTTTTAAATCAAAGGTTGCGCTGGCAAGAGTTCTCTGTGGATTTTCCCAAAGGACCGGTTGCGCGCGGTTGCGGGTCTTCTCCGGCGAGAAAGACGCGGTGGTAAGACCCTGTATGCCGCTGAAGTTGGAGCTTTTCGACGCCGGCGCGGACTACTTAGCTGGTCTAGTAACAACCGATGCGCACGGTATGGAACAAGCCCGTGGCGCTATTCGATTTCCCGGGATGATGGACAACGGCCTCCGCGGGGATCAATTTAGCCCGGGCACAAGTTACCCGGGCATTGTTTCAGCTTTGAGCGCCTAGCGAGCATACAGCTAATCCTGGCGATTAACTCCTCGATGCGTTATTTACTAAGGAGCTTTATTGATGAGCATCCCTGCTAGCTGGTTCATGTGCTGCCAAATCATCTGGCGATAAGCCTGCGGGAGTGTTTCTTCATCAATCTGGTCTAGAGAATTTTTCATCAGTTCCAGCCAGCGGTCATGCGCTGCCATATCGATGGGAAACTTCGCGTGACGCAGGCGCATCCGGGGCGCGCCGCGGTTTTCATTAAATAGCGGCGGACCGCCCCAATACTGCGACAAAAACCATGCGAGGCGTTCTTCTGCGCCCGCCATGTCATCTTCGGGGTACATTGGCCCCAAAATGTCATCGTCGGGAACCTGAGCGTAAAAGCCCGAAACAATCTTGCGGAATGTGGGCATCCCACCAATTGCCTCATACACGCTGCCAGGGGTAGTCATGAGCTATTCCTCGTCCTTTTCCAGTTGTGGAGCAGTGATACCAATACCATACGGGTAAGGGGTAGTAACGCCTGCATCATTCATGGAATTTAACACGCGGCCCTGCATAATGCGCTGGACCTGCCACTGCGAACCAGGCAGCGTCTTGACCGTCACGCGGAAAGACAGATAGTCCGGCTGGAAGTCGGAGACGCCGTTGACCACGGGTTTATCGAGAAGCAACTCTGCGACCTCGGGGCTTTTGGCAATTTTCTGCACGCTATCTTCAATGACCTCAAAAGCCTTTTCGGTGTCATTAGACAAGCCCACGGGGACCTGAATACGTGCGACGGAGAATTCATCCGAGTGGTTAGCAACCTTCAGGATTTCGCCATTGCGGATGTACCACAACGCGCCATCCATATCGCGCACGGTGGTAATGCGTAGCGTGATTTCTTCAACATCACCAAACACGCCGTCGCCCAAATCGATGGTGTCACCAATGCCGTACTGGTCTTCCAACAGCATGAAAATGCCGGAGAGGAAGTCCTTGACCAAGGACTGCGCACCAAAACCAAGCGCAACACCTAAGACACCTGCGGATGCAATCAGCGGAGCAATGTTCACGCCGACCTGATCCAATATAGCTAACGCAGCCCAACCCCAGACGACGATTGCCGCGGCAGAGGCCGCGACCGCGGCAAGGGTTTTAATGCGCGAGATACGGCGGTTTTCACGCGATTTATCAATGGAGCGAAGCTGCTTTTCCTGTTTATCTTTTTGCTTCTTGCTGAGTGCACCTGGCAGCCCAATCTTATTGATGGGATTAGAGCGCGTGCCCTTCTTCTCTATGGAAGACTTCGCCAGCTTGTTGATGGCGCGCCTGGAAACCCAATGCAGAATCAACGCAACGATAATGATGACGCCGATTTTAATAGGGCGTTCAATCAGCCACTCTTTGGTTGCGGGATCCGCCCACCAATTCGTGACATCAGCTACGGCTTGGCTGGCAGAAGCAAGCACGGTTGCATCTGCGAATACGGGGGATGAAGACAAAAATGATCACAGCCTTTCGTTCGGTTAGTTGGCTCATTGAATTCTGTGGAAATTTTCTACCCTACCGATGGTAATTATTACGCCTTATTCTTTCCTGTGTGCACATGGCGCATGTTTGCTGCCAGCGGGAGTCTGGAGGCGCCGTGAGTAAGAAGTTTTTAGACACAGGCTGTCGCGTGAATAATATTCGTACCTTTCTTAATCAAAGTGAACAGCTTAGTCTATAGTGGGTGCTGGTCAGAATGGAAAGCCTATTTAAAATCACAATGAGATCACTGGAGGATTGTGCATATGTCTGGAAAAACCAAGCGCGAACTTGCAAGTGGGTTTAACTCCCGCGCTATCCACGCTGGTTGGGAACCAGATGAACACATGGGCTCCATCAAT
This sequence comes from Corynebacterium stationis, assembly GCF_001941345.1. Lineage (NCBI taxonomy): Bacteria > Bacillati > Actinomycetota > Actinomycetes > Mycobacteriales > Corynebacteriaceae > Corynebacterium > Corynebacterium stationis. The sequence goes on along the minus strand of NZ_CP009251.1, from coordinate 2,195,511 downwards.
GTTCCGATTTATGCCTCCACAACTTATGAGCAAAACGGATTGGCGGAACTTCGCGGTGGCTTTGAGTACGGGCGCGTTGCTAACCCGACGGTGCGTTCTTTAGAGCACACCCTGGCAGCTTTAGAAGATGCGAAATACGCACGGGTCTTTGCCTCCGGCATGGCGGCTACCGATGCGCTGATCCGCATCTTGGTGCGCCCAGGTGACCACGTCATCTTGGGCAACGATGCCTACGGCGGTACCTACCGTCTGCTCAACAACGATTACGGCGAGTGGGGCTTGGAGCTTTCCATCGTCGATACTTCTGACTTGGATGCAGTCGCTGCTGCCATTCAGCCGAATACCAAGCTGATTTGGCTTGAGACCCCGACCAACCCAGCGCTAACTGTTACTGATATCGAAGGCGTTGTTGCTATCAAGCAGCACGCGCAGGTGGTTGTAGATAACACCTTCGCGACTCCTTACTTGCAAAGTCCTTTGGCCTTGGGCGCAGATTATGTCCTGCACTCAACCACCAAGTACTTAGGTGGGCATTCTGATGTGCTCGGCGGCGCGGTAGTTACCAACGATGAGCATGTCGATGAGCGTTTGCTCTACTTCCAGGGCTGCGTCGGCGCAGTTTCTTCGCCTTTCGATGCCTACCTCACCGCCCGCGGCATCAAGACCTTGGCAGTGCGCATGGACCGTCACTGCAGCAATGCGCAGCAAGTAGCGGAATACTTGCAGTCGCGTCCAGAGGTCAAGCAGGTTCTTTACCCAGGTCTGCCGGATCACCCTGGCCACGATATCGCTGCTAAGCAGATGCGTGGATTCGGCGGCATGATGTCGGTGCGCTTCCACAAGGAAGACCACGCCCGTCAGGCATGTATGAATACCCGCTTGGTGTGTTTGGCTGAATCTTTGGGCGGTGTGGAATCGCTGATTGAGCACCCAGAGAAGATGACGCACGTCTCGGCTGAAGGCTCGGAGCTGGTGCCACCATCTGATCTGGTGCGTATCTCCATCGGTATTGAAGACATCGAGGATTTGCTCGCTGATTTTGAGCAAGCGCTAGACGCTTTGGATTAATTCTTTGAACATGGAAAAGCTGCGGTAGATATCTGCTCTATCGCAGCTTTTGTCTTTTCATCATTAGGCTGGACGTTATGACTGAAGTACAAAACTCTAAGATTGCTGTCGTTACCGGTGCGACCGGCGGCATGGGCAAAGAAATTGTTGCCAACCTTGTATCCGATCACCACGTGTATGCACTCGGGCGTGACCAAGCAAAGCTGGATGAACTAGTAGCAGCCCACGGGGATGCGGTGACCGTGGTGGCTGTGGATTTGGCGCAAGAGCTCGATGCCATGGATGCGGTGCTGCCAGCTTTAGAACGCGTTGACGTGCTGGTCAACGGTGCGGCTATCGCGCAGGCATTCTCCGTTGAATCTGCACGCGTTTCTGACTGGCGCGCGCATATGGAGCTCAACGTCTACGCACCGGCTGAGCTCACCCGCGTTCTTTTGCCCGGGCTGCGCAAAGCAGAAGGCACCGCTATCTTTATCAATTCCGGGGCAGGCCGTGGGGGCTTTGGTGACAACGTGGTCTACGCAGCAACCAAGCACGCGCTCTATGCGCTTGCCGATGGCCTCCGGAAGTCCGAACAAGACATTCGCGTGACCACCATCGCGCCGGGCCCAACTGATACCGCGATGTTCCAAGGGCTAAGCGGTGATTACGATAAGAGCCACGTCATTGCGCCAGTGGAGATTGCCAAAGCTATCCGCGCGGTGATTGATGCAGGTCCAACAACCCAGCTGACTGAAGTGCAAGTACGCCCGCGCATTGAGCTTGCGGACCGGAAATAGAGCGCACGTAATGATTAGTGCTTTAGCGCTTTTTCTTGTCGGCCTGTTATTTATCTACAACGGGCTGCAGATGCGCAAAAGACGCCTGCAACTAGGATCCAGCTGGGGATTTCGCACGGCAGAAACTCAAACCTCTGCCGCGGTATGGAAAGCCAGCCACGCAGCCGGCGGTATGACCGTCATGCTCGGAGGCCTGGGCGCGGAAATCGCTGGAGCCACTTTGCTGCTTAGCCCTGCCCACAGCATGACCGTGAATTTAACGGTCACGCTGTGTGGTCTGGCTTGGGTCGTGCTCTTGTATCTTGCGGCCAAAGGACGGGTTACCGAAACCGCCGCGCGATTAAACAGAAAAGCTTGACCCCAAGCGGGACCAAGCTTTTCTTTACTTAGGCGCCGGAGTTGGAGCCGGCGTCGGCGCTGTCGATAGCGCGGTTGCGCAACGCGCGGGCTAGGCGGTCGCGCTCTTCGGTGACAGCGCGGCGCAGACCCGATGGCAGTTGCTTTTCTAGGAACTTATCGGTGGCATCGATAGTTTCTTGAGAGATATTCCAGGACGGGTAGAGACCTTGCACCGTGCCCAGTGCAATCTCCGTGGAACCGGCATCCCACACGCGCTCGGCATTGGCGAAGTATTCTTCTACCACAAAGCCCAAGTGCTTTTCCGAGCCCGTCATGGTCAGACCCTCGAGCTTATGACGCAACTCTAAGTTAGACAGCTCAAGGGACATAATTTCATCCCACACAGCGCGCTTATTTTCATCGGAGTTAAATGCCGCTAGCGCACGCAGTGAGGCCTGGTAGCCAGAAGCGGTGTTATCTGCTTCTAATTCTTCGGCCACCAATTTCTGGACTTCGTCGAAAGCACCAATAGCGTCGTTTGCGACCAATGCTGCCAGAGCCTTCCAGCGCAGTGCTTTGTCATCAGAGGAAGCGCGCAGCTCAACCAAGTAGTCACGCGCAGCGTCACCTAGAGCAATCTTGGTGAGTGCCTGCTTGAACACGATAGTGCGGGCAGAATCTGCTTCTGCGGACTGGGCTTCGGCTAGGAAGGCATCGGCAAGCAATGCGAAACCTTCCGTCTTTGCCCACTGTGGATCGGCATAAGTATCAACCGCCACAATCGCCTGGTTGCAAATGCGCTCTAGGACGGCCAGCTCAGTTTCCGCTGACAAGCCGCGGGCCACCAACTGCGCGAAATCACGCGCGTGCATGGTTCCCGCACGTGTCATTTCCCAGGCAGTAGACCAGCACAAAGTACGTGCCATTGGGTCAGTGATCTTGTCGATGTGTGTGACCACGAAATCTACGGTTTCTGGGAAAAATTCCAGCAGGGTGTAGGTCAGGTCGTCATCGTTAAGCAAAACTAGCTCGGCAACATCTGCCCCGACAAGCTCGGCAATCTCCGTGCGCTCACCTGAAATATCGGCCTCTACCTGCTTAAAGCGGGCAACCTTGCCGTCTTCGAGGCTGTAGAGGCCAACGGCAACGCGGTGGGTGCGCAGTGTATCGCCAGATTGCTTGATGGTAAACGAGGTGTACTTGCCGTCTTCTTGCTCAGTTTCTGCCGACAAGGTGTTAACCCCTGTGGTCTTTAGCCACTCCGCAGCCCAAAACGACAAGTCACGGCCTGATGCTTCTTCCAAGTGGCCCAGCAAGTCATCGAAGGTCGCATTGCCCCACGCATGCTGGGTGAAGTGGCGGCGCACGCCCGCGAAGAAGTTTTCGCGGCCGACATAAGCCTGCAGCTGCTTGAGCACGGATGCGCCCTTGGCGTAGGTAATGCCATCGAAGTTTTGCTCCACGGTTTCAATATCGGAGGCATCCGTGGAAATCGGGTGCGTGGTAGGAAGCTGATCCTGCTGGTAAGCCCAAGACTTCTCCACGTTGGCAAAAGTTACCCATGCGGTGTCATATTGGGTATTTTCTGCCTGCGAAATCGCTGCGGACCAGGTAGCAAAAGACTCATTTAGCCACAGGTCATCCCACCACTGCATGGTGACCAAGTCGCCGAACCACATGTGGGCAAGCTCGTGCAGGATCGTATCCGCGCGGCGCTCATACATGTAGTGGCTGGCCTGCGAAGAGAATACATACTCATCGCGGATGGTGACACAGCCTGCGTTTTCCATGGCGCCGGCGTTGAACTCCGGAACGAAAATTTGGTCATACTTGCCAAAGGGGTACGCGAAACCGAAATTTGCGTGGTAGAAATCAAAACCCTGCTTGGTTTCGGTGAATAGACGCTCCGCATCCAAGTGCTCTGCCAGAGAAGCGCGGCAGTATAGTCCCAGCGGGACTTCGAGCTGCGTGGCTGGCTGGCCTTCGGGGTGCGAGGTGAGCTCACCAGTCCAGGTGTCAGTGACCTCAAAGTAAGGCCCCGCGCATAAGGCAATGAGGTAGGTCGATAGTGGGGTATCAACCTGTGCGCGCCAGGTATTACCTTCGCGGGTGACCGGGGAGTTGGTGATGATCTTCCACTCTTGTGGTGCATGGAAAGTTAGTGAGTAGGTGGCCTTCATGTCTGGTTGGTCAAAGCAGGCATAGACACGCTTGGCATCGGCGGTTTCGAACTGCGTGTACAGATACACCTGATTATCTACCGGATCCACGAAGCGGTGCAGGCCTTCACCCGTGCGTGAGTAGGCAATCTTCGCGGTGACCTTGAGTTCATACTCGGCAACTTCCAAACCAGAAAGCGCGATGCCATAGGTCGGGTTATAGGCATCCAGTGGCAGAGGATTGCCGTTGAGACGGGCTTCGAGGATTTCATCAGCGCGCAGATCAATGAAGGTAGAACCTGGCTCCTTCACCGTAAAATTCACGGTCGTCGTGGAGGAAAAGTATTTTTCCTCCTGAAGGTCTAACTCCACGTCATAGTGGGAAACGTCGATCAATAAAGAGCGGTGTTTAGCTTCATCGCGGGTGAGATTTACAGAGGTCATTAAAGCTCCTGCTCCTTTAAGTGGAATTTGTAGATATGCTCAAGTGTTGTACAAGGCGACAGTATTCATCTTATGCATAGGAGTTTAATCAGTGTCTCAGTCTGTGAAATTTTGGTTCGACGTAACCTGCCCGTTTGCTTGGGCTACCTCCCGCTGGATTAAGGAAGTAGAAAAGGTCCGCGACATTAATGTTGAGTTCGTACCAATGTCACTTTCCGTCCTTAATGACGGCCGTGACTTGGATGAGGGCTACGCGAACATGATGCAAGCAGCATGGGGACCAGCGCGCGTCTTTGCCAAAGTTGCAACCGAAGAACCCGCCAAGGTTGATGAGCTTTACACCATCTTGGGCAACAAGGTACACGGTGAAGAACAAGGCGGTAAGAAGGGCTTTGGAGCTTATGACGAGCTGATTAAAGAAGCTTTGGCGGATGCTGGCCTGGATACATCTTATGCTGAGGTTGCTAACACGGAAGATGCTGATGAGGCGCTTCGTGCATCCCACAACGAAGCAATCGCCTCTGTGGGTGATGACGTGGGAACCCCAGTAATTAAGCTCGGTGACACCGCCTTCTTCGGCCCCGTTATTACCCGCATTCCAACCGGTGAAGAAGCCGGCGAGATCTTTGATGCCGCAGTGCGCCTGGCGCAGTATCCATACTTCTTCGAGATTAAGCGCTCCCGCACTGAAAACCCACAGGTCAGCAATAGGTAGAAAATCGGAGCTTTTCCTACCTATAGGGGAAAGATCTGCTGAAGGCGAAGGCTTAGTTCAATTAAGCCTTTTCGCCCTGTGATCCAACGCGCATGCCAACCATTGATATCATTGGTGGCATGCGCGTTTACTTAGGAGCAGACCACGCAGGGTTCGAGACCAAAAATCTCATTAAAGAACACCTGACCAGACAAGGCCACGATGTCATTGACTGTGGCGCACACATTTATGACGCTGAGGATGACTACCCAGCATTTTGTATTGAAGCCGCACTGCGTACCGTCAACGACCCAGGTTCTTTGGGTATCGTGCTTGGTGGTTCCGGCAACGGTGAGCAAATCGCCGCGAACAAGGTCAAGGGTGCACGCTGTGCGCTGGCATGGTCGCCGGAGACCGCACGCCTTGCACGTGAGCACAACAATGCCCAGCTCATCGGCATCGGCGGCCGGATGCACTCAGCAGAAGAAGCACTAGCTATCGTTGATGCTTTCATTGACCAGGAATGGTCCCAGGCTGAGCGCCACCAGCGTCGTATCGATATTCTTGCTGAGTATGAGCGCACCGGAATCGCTCCTGAGGTGCCAGAAGCACCAGAAGCTTAGGAATTTCGGACCAGATTAAAATCTCATAAAGATGCCCGCTTAGTTCTTCCGAATCGGAAGAACTAAGCGGGCAGTTGCTTTTCGATGCCTAGATGATTTTAGCTTTTAGCTAAAATCATCCGGGTCAGCGCCGACGCGGCCATCTGCGTCCTCGTCCAGGCTATTGATCGCAATCATTTCTTCGTCGGTGAGTTCGAAATCAAAGATGTCAAAGTTCTCACGCATGCGCGATGGAGTGACGGTCTTTGGGAAGACGATGACATTATTTTGCAAGTGCCAGCGCAGCACGACCTGCGCTGGGGTTTTACCGTGTGCTTCGGCCGCAGCGACGATATCTTCGTTTTCAAGAAGATCCGTCTTGTTCTGCGCCAGCGGGCCCCAAGATTCAACCTTGGTGCCGTGTACGCGGCCGGCGTCTACCTCCTTCCAACGCGCGAAGTAAGGGTGTAGCTCAATCTGGTTGACTGCTGGGCTGACCTTGGCGGCCATGGCTAGGTCTTCGAGGTTTTTCACGGTGAAATTTGCCACGCCAATAGACTTAGTAAGTCCTTGTTCCTGAGCCTTTTCTAAAGACTTCCACGCGGCCTTGAAATTGCCGGTGTTAGTTGATGGCCAGTGAATAAGGTACAGGTCAACGTAGTCTAGGCCGAGTTTGTCCAAGGACTCTTGCAGAGCTGCTTCTGCGTCTTCGTGACGGTCATTCCACAGCTTGGTGGTGATAAACAGTTCTTCACGCGGAATGCCGGACTTGGCGATTGCTGCGCCGACACCTTCCTCATTGCCGTAGATGGCAGCGGTATCGATGTGGCGGTAGCCGACCTTGAGCGCTTCCGCGACCATTTCTTCGGTCTGTTCGGGATCGATTTTAAATACCCCGTAGCCCAGCTGCGGGATAGTATTTCCGTCATTCAGCGTGACTGTAGGGACAATCGAGGGGTCAAATTCCGATGTTGTATGTGCTTCGGTCATGAAATCGAGATTACGCGGAAATTGGCAAAGAGAAAGGGACCAGTTTCATCTTCATTGCGTTGAGCAAAGAAAACGCTTACTGGTCCCTTAAACAAGGCGCAGGAAATGGCGAATTTTAAAGACTAGAAGTCAAAGCCAAAGTCGAAGATTCCGCCGCCGTCTTCTCCGCCGCCAAAGAGGCCTCCGCCTCCGTCTCCGCCGAAGAGGCCGCCGCCATCGCCCATGTCTCCACCAGCATCACCCATGTCGCCGCCATCGCCCATATCGCCACCAGCATCGCCCATGTCACCGCCGGCATCTCCAACTTCACCAGCTGCTGCTGCCTCACCGGAGTAACCAACGCCGGCCATGCCCATGAACATTGCATTGAACATCATGGAATAGCCCATCATCCACACACCCGTTGCCATGGCATCTGCCCACCACGGGCGTGAGTACCAACCAGCTGGAACTGGGCGGCCGGCCACCGTGCCACCGGGGAAGTAATTCGGGGTTTCTTCGGAGGCGTATGGCGAAGCAGTCAAAGACTCACCGTTTTCACCTTCGATGGTGCGCTTTTCCGTCACCTTGCCAGCAGAACGCTGACCTTCTAGTGGTGGCAGGTCAGGGCCTGCACTCATGCCCATGATTTCTCGAGCCGCAGCAACATAATGCATGCCTTCGAGCGCCGATTCGCGCGCGAGCTTTGCCTGCTTCGTAGTGGTTGCCTGCGCTAACGCGGAGTTCGCTGCTGTAAAGCGCTCCGAAGCATCGGCCATTGCCTGCGTTGATGCTGTGTCCGTGCCAGAGATCTGCATGACCTGACCGCCGAGGCGCTCAGTCCAGCGCTGCGCATCAGCGTGCGCGTCTGCAAATTCCCGACGCTCGCGCTCTTCTAGGTTCTTCTTAGAATTCCTAGAAGAAAGGTACCAAGCGCCGCCGCCGAGAACAGCGAGAATTAATAATACTTCCATGATTGGAGTTCACTTCCCACAATTGTTTTATTGTCTGTCTAGAACAACGTCTACTACCAGCTTAAAGTTCCCCAGCAGACAATGGAAGTAAACGCCCAAATCATCGGATAACTGAGTGCACACAGAGAGGTGTTTGGTCCTCTGGGCTGCTTTTGCTCAAGACTTGAGGCTATGGTGAGCTGCGTCATTTATGAAATTGGAGGGGTCATTTTGGAATGAATTAACAACGTGAGTTAAGATAGCTAACGCACATCGATTGATGCGCTGTGGGAATGTCGTATAGTGGCTAATACCTCAGCCTTCCAAGCTGAAGACGCGGGTTCGATTCCCGTCATTCCCTCCAAGCTTAAAACACCCACCTACCAGTAGTTTTGGTAGGTGGGTGTTTCTTTTTGTGTTACATGCATAATCTCCAAGAGGAGGGTTGCCACACTCTAGGTCGGAGACGGGGTATTGAAATCGCCCCAGTGCGTAACTTTAAAGTTTCTCGCGGGATGTTCTTCGCTTTAAGGAATTCGGGGAAAGAAGCTGAAGTCTTCGCGAGAAGCTCTTTGTTGGGAGTTAGAGCCCCTGAGGCGGGGATGTGGATGCTTCTTCGATAACGCGGTGGGGACGCGTGATTGCAGGGCAGGTTTCTTTGACGAATTAGAGAAGATTTCGGTGCGATGAACGGTTTTCAATCAAAGTCACGATTTTCTGACAAGCCGCTGACCTTTGGTTATGGTTAAATTTTCCGCTTGGGTGGGGGCGGATTTGTAGCTTTAAAACTTCCTAGGCTAGAGTTATCAAACGTACGCAGCACGGAGGCAAACTCCGGTGGCTACATACGGGGCGTGGCGCAGTTTGGTAGCGCACCTGCTTTGGGAGCAGGGGGTCGCAGGTTCAAATCCTGTCGCCCCGACGTATGGGGTCTGGGAAACCTAGTAAAGGATTTCCCAGACCCCTTTACTGTTTGTAAAACGCGTTTGGTAAATTAAGCAGTTGACAATTTCTAAACACTGCAGCAGTTAGTAAATGCAGACAACTAATCAGGAGAAATACTCGTGAAGACTACCGTGGACAAGCTGAGCGACACCCGCGTCAAGCTCACCGTCAACGTTCCGTTTGCTGAGCTCGACAAGGAAATCGACCAGGCTTACTCTGCGATTGCGCAGCAGGTACAAATTCCGGGTTTCCGTAAGGGTAAAGCACCTCGCCAGCTGATCGACGCACGCTTCGGTCGCGGCGCAATGCTGGAGCAGGTCGTTAACGACATGCTGCCTTCCCGCTACGAGCAGGCTGTCACCGAAAACGACCTGAAGGTCATCGGTCAGCCAAACATCGATATCCCTAAGGTTGAAGACAACGACTTCGTTGAGTTCACAGCTGAGGTTGATGTTCGCCCAGAAATCGAAGTTCCAGACTTCTCCAAGATCTCCGTCACCGTCCCAGCACTTGCTGTCACCGACGAAGACGTTGAAAAGGAACTCGAAGAACTCGCAGGCCGCTTCGGTGAGCTCAAGGACACCAAGCGCAAGCTGAAGACCGGCGACTACGCAATCATCAACGTCGAGGCTGAGGTCGACGGCGAAAAGGTCTCTGAGATCTCCACCGAGGGCCTGTCCTACCGCGTTGGCGACGACGACCTGATCAAGGGCCTCGACACCGCTTTGCGTGGCATGAAGTCTGAAGAAGACAACGAGTTCAACGCAACCATCGAGTCCGGTGAGCACAAGGACAAGGAAGCAACCATCAAGGTTCACGTCGTGCAGACCAAGGAGCGCAAGCTTCCTGAACTCGACGACGACTTCGCACAGATGGCTTCCGAGTTCGACACCATCGAAGAGCTGCGCGAGAACACCAAGTCCGGCCTCGAAGAGTCCAAGAAGAATGACCAGGCTGTCGCAGTTCGCGACGAGGTCCTCAAGGCTGCTTTGGCTGAGGTTTCCTTCGAGCTTCCTAAGTCTGTTGTTGATGAGCAGGTTCACGCTCAGCTGCACCAGATCCTGGGCGAGATGGCACACGACGACGCTGCACTGAACCGCCTGCTTGAGGCTCAGGGCACCACCCGCGAGGAATTCGACAAGGAATCCCGCGAGTCCGCTGAAGAGTCCGTACGCACCCAGTTGTTCTTGGACACCTTGGCTGATGTTGAGGAGCCAGAGGTTTCCCAGCAGGAGCTGAGCGACCACATCCTGTTCACCGCTCAGTCTTACGGCATGGATCCTAACCAGTTCATCCAGCAGATCTCCTCCAACGGCCAGATCGGCAACCTGTTCTCCGACGTTCGTCGTGGCAAGGCTCTAGCAGCTGCTATCTGCCGCGTCGAAGCTAAGGACGATGCAGGCAACGTTGTTGACGTTGAGCAGTACTTCGGCGAAGAAGAAGCTGAGGATAACTCTAAGACAGAAGAGTCCTCCAACGACGAGGCATAAATCATTGTCCAGCAGAATTTCTCCCGGTGTTTCGCCGTGGGAATCCTGGACTAGTTGATTGATAGAAAAGGGACCTAGCTACGCAGCTAGGTCCCTTTTTTCTTTACCGATTGAAGGATGCTCGGCGACCACCTCACCGACCTGTCGCCTGACTGGTGGTGTGACCTGTTGAACTTTCATCACCTATTTTTCGAGGAGGGTTAACGCTATCAGCGAACAAGCCCTATTTTTCTCGCATGGGCGATCGAAATTTAAGTAGGGTAGGTGCCATTGACATTGAAGAAGCAATCTTCAAAGCCAAGAATGAATTTTAGAACTGACAAGGAGTATCAACCATGTCTGACAAGCCTCAGATGACCTCCCCGAGCGCAGGTATGAACCTGGGAGACAGCGTTTATGAGCGCTTGCTTAGTGAGCGCATCATTTTCTTGGGAACCCAAGTTGATGACGAGATTGCGAACAAGCTGTGCGCG